>JBAZTQ010000001.1:0-81810 GCA_041661845.1 Kiritimatiellales bacterium
TATATCCGGCGGCATCCGCCAGATGAACCTGGTCTCCCGGTTTCAGTTTCTTTTTCAGCGAGTATTGCCCGAACACATCGCCCGCCAGACAGGACCGCCCGGCGATCATGACGGGATAGCGCCCCGGGCCGGGTACGTTGACTTTCGGGTTGGTGCGGTAGATCAGATGATCCAGCATGTGCGCTTCCATTGAGGCATCCAGAATAGCCACCTCCGATTCATTATGAACAATATCCAGCACCGTCGTCACCAGCTCGGCACACCCGGTGATCGCTGCTTCCCCCGGCTCCAGATACACCTGTACTCCGAACTCCTCGCTGAATTTTTTTAGGTGTCGGCAAAACTGCTTCAGGGGATAGCCTTTTTTCGTGAAAGACAGACCTCCGCCCAGACTGACCCACTCCATTCCCTTCAGGAGTTTGCCGTATTTTTTACCGATATCGTCGAGCGTGGATGAAAAGCTCTGGAAGTCGTCGTTTTCGCAGTTGAAATGGAACATCACGCCGCTGAGCAGGGGTGCCACCTCCATGACAGCCTTCAGATTCGTCACCCCCAGCCGGGAATAGCGCCGGGCCGGATCCGCGAGATCATAATGAGAATGACTGATCCCCGGGTTTATCCGCAAACCCAGCGGCAGGCCGCGCGTCTCGCAGGCATACTGCTTCAGCTGGGAAACGGAGTTGAAAATCACCATATCGGCAAACGTGCTGACCTCCCGGACTTCCTTTCGCGAAAAGCCCACACTGTAGGCATGAACCTCTTTTCCGAATTTTTCGTACCCCAGCTTTGCCTCGGGGAGGGAACTGCTGGTTGTGCCATCCATGTACTTGCGCATCAGGGGGAAAACGGACCAGGTCGAAAAGCACTTCAGCGCCAGAACCGATTTTGCCCCCGACAGCTCGCGCACCTGCCGGATGATCTCCAGATTCCGTAACAGCTTCTTTTCGTCGATTAGATAGTAGGGAGTCGCTGGTTTTGCCATTTGTGTACCTGCCTCATCATAAAACCCGTTTAACACAGGCCGGACAGTGTGCAAAAACGGGGCGGTCGTGTCAAATCCGGCGGCAATTCGTCGGCGCAAACAGAATGGTCTGTTTACAAGGCAGGCGGGACACCTGCGATACGTACCGACGCCGTCCGGTTCGACAGAGCTCACCGCAGACCGGCGGCCTTGTTTAAATCATTTTCGTGTTTTCTGTCGGTTCCTTGCTATAGTCTGCGGCCATGAGAGGGTTCTCTAAACTGCCGCCGGGTTGTCTGACGGTTCTGATACTGGCGATTGCCGTCTGGGTGGCGGTGCAGTTTATTTTTATGCCGTCGGTCGGGCGGCACGTTGAGAACCATGGCCACACGCTTAAGGACTGCACCGACCGGCTGTTTCACGGCCGCTGATTTTTATCATGAAACAATTTGTAAAATGGCTGATCAGCGGTTTGGCGGCACTGGTGCTGGCCGGTCTGGCGGCATTGCAGCTGCTGGCGTTTTTTTCGGGAGTGACGGAGCGCCAGCCCGGCAAAAATTCAGCCCCGCCGTCATTTGCCGGTAAAATCCAGACGCTGAAAGATTTTTTTAAACCTCCTGTTCGTCAGCCGGTATCAGCCCGTTTCGTTCAGACCTTCACTCCGCCTGTTCCACGGCAGGCGGTGATTCCGGATACTGAACTGACGGCGGCAGAACAAGCGGTCAAACAGAAACTGGAAGCCCTGCTGCTGTCCAGAGCGCCGACACACCGGCTGGTGTACGACGGCGGCAAGACCTTGACCGGCCGGCTGGTGGAAGAACATCCGGACTATATCGTGTTCGCTGAGAAGTATGGTGAAAGCGGCGAAATGAGCATCAATCTGCCGCGCGACCGGATTGTCCGTCTTGAAACCTGCCCGGTGCAACAGCCGGTCGTCAGCCGGCGCGATGTGCGCTTCTATATGGAAATTCCGGGCAAGCATTTTTACAAAAGCCCGCCGTATACCATTCTTACGGAGGAATCATTTTTTGCTATCGAACACATTGTCAAACAGCAGCAGGAGCTTTATGCGCAGTTTCTGGAATGGTTCCGTCCGCTGATAACGGTCTCCGGACGGAGAGATGACGTGCAGCTGCTCATTATTTCCAACGCCGGCGAGTATTCGGAATACCGCAACCGGTATGCCGGCGAACTGAAAGGCGGTTCCGGGTTTTATAATTTCGGAATGGATCGCATGGTTGTTTATCACCAGCGCGATGCCGACTGGGTTAAAGAGGGACAGCAGCAGATTGCGGCGGTTGAAAAACAATATCAGGGCAAGCTGCATACCGAACAGGCCCGGCAGAGTTTCGATCAGTGGAAAAGCAACGCGCGGGGCCGGTTGCTGGCGCAGGCAAGCGAGGCTACGCAATCGGTCATCCGGCATGAAGGTGCCCATCAGCTGCTTTATGCGTTAGGTGTTCAGAATCCCATGCAGAACGGGCGGAACTGGCTTACGGAAGGGCTGGCGACATTCTGTGAAACCGGGAAAGCCGGGCAGATCAATCCCGGACGCATTGAGGAACTGAAACCTGCGCTGGCGGGCGGCAGGCTGATTCCGCTGAACGAGCTGACGGCTCTTCCGCGCTGCGAGAGCCTGCTCGCCTACGCCGAAGCCTGGTCGCTTACATATATGCTGATGCAGCCGGAATACCGTTCCGGATTCTTCGCCTACCTCGATGAGGTGCGCCGTCACCCTGCGGCCTTCGCCGTTGATCCCGTTCAGGAACTTTGCCGGTTTATTCCGCTCTCGCCCGCCGAACTTGAATTGCGCTGGAGAGCCCGTCTGGCCGAACTTGTCAGCAGGTAACCTATGATCTCATCAGACGTCATCATCATTGGCGGCGGAGCGGCGGGAATGTTCGCCGCCGCAGTCTGCGCGGAGGCCGCGCCGGATTTAACAGTTCTCGTACTGGAGAAAGGATCGCGTCCGCTGGCGAAGGTGCGCGTTTCCGGCGGCGGTCGCTGCAATCTGACCCATCAATGTGCCGACATCCGCACCTTTGTTCAAAACTATCCGCGCGGCGGTGCGGAACTGATCGGCCCGTTCCACCGCTTCGGCCCGGCGGAAACCGTCGGGTGGTTCGAATCACACGGCGTGCCGCTTGTCACGCTCGACGACGGCTGTCTCTTTCCTCGCTCGGATACCTCCGAAGACATCATCAACGCGCTGCTCAAAACCGGCGTCAGCATCCGAACAAACGCCGAAGTTTCCAAGGTTGGGAAGTTCGACGGCGGATTCAATATCAAGCCGGCGAACGGTGATCATTTGGCGTGCAAAAAACTTTTGGTGGCGACCGGCGGCGGCGCGTTTATCGAAGGACTGGGTCATACGATTGAGCCGTGCGTGCCGTCACTTTTCACTTTCAAGACGTCTGACAAGAATTTCACAGCGCTGGCCGGAATTGTGGCAGATGATGTCCGCGTCAGCGCGCCGGAGCTGAAAGCCGGCGGCGCGCTGCTGATTACGCACGGCGGCGTGAGCGGTCCGGCGGTGTTGAGGCTTTCATCGTTCGGCGCGCGGACACTGGCAGAAAATAATTACCGCTTCGATATGAAGATCAACTGGCTTCCGGCGCAAAGTGAAGAACAGATTTTCCAAACTTTGGAAAAATTCCGCGCCGCTTCGCCGCGCAAGCAGGTCGGAACGTGGTCGCCGGTCGGACTTTCATCCAGACTTTGGAAACTGCTGGTCGCCCGCGCCGGTGTGGACGAAACGCGCGAGTGGGGCGGGTGTCCAATCAAAGCATTGCGGCACATCGCGGCGCAGGTCAGCGGTTTTGTTCTTCCGATCACCGGAAAAAATCCGCACCGCGAGGAGTTTGTCACCTGCGGCGGCATCCGGCTGAAAGAGGTGAATTTCCGTACAATGGAAAGCCGCATCCAGCCGGGACTTTATTTTGCGGGCGAAGTCCTCGACATCGACGCACTGACCGGCGGCTTTAATCTGCAAGCCGCCTGGACAACCGGCTATCTCGCCGCGCAATCACTGCTTGGCTGATTTAGTGAATTTCATCGGTTCGGTAAACAGGAACGGATTCTTCCGGTGAACCGTCAGGTCGCTTAGCAGTTCTTCCGTAGCCTGGCATTTGGCGGACACGACTTCGGTATTGAGCCGGTAAACGGACAGCCCTTCGGGAGTCAGTTCGTATTTCACGAAGAAGTATTTGTCTTTTTCATTCTGCGGATCAGCACCTTGCACTTCCATCTGAATCAGATTCAGCCCAGCGGCTTTTATTTCAAACCCTTTAAAGGTGAGTGTGTCGCTACTTGTGCCATAGGTAACATAGTAATCCAGTCCGGATATTTTGATCTCCAATGAAACCGGTTTGCCGTCAGCGGATTCTCCGGCCCATGTCCCGGCTAAAGCCGGATTGGCGGGGGCGGATGCAGTCCGGCTTAGCGGGACATCAAAGTCGCATCCGGCGAGAAGTATCAGAACAACAGGCAGCAGTAATTTATTCATCTCGGACCTCCTAATGTATGTTGTATTCTTTTTTCATCCAATCAAACGCGTTGTCGGCAAGAGGCGGCGGCAGAATGTCAGTTTTGCCTTTGTAGGGTTCGATTCCGTATTTCGGAATCCGGTCGATAATGTACTGTCCCTGGGCATGCACGTTTTCCGGATCCTTATCGCCGAGCAGTACATAGGCGCGCAGGTTCGGATTTTTGCGGAGGAAATCCAGTGCGATGCCGTTCTTCCGGAGGCCGCCGAAATCGGGTTCCTGCAGAATGATGCCGGCGACGGGCCGCATGGCGGCAAAAATCGCCGCCGGGATCCGTCCGGCAATGAACCGGTATTCGCCGGAAATGCGGAACTGCCTGGTCACATCGTCATAAGCAGCGAGAAAGTTCCCGTTCATTGTCTTTCCTGTCTGCTGCTGCGGAGCATCGTGCAGGATAACGGCAACCCATTTTTCTTTGCGGACGCGCTCTTTCACGCTGTCCCAGAACGCGGATGATTCCAGAAAAAGACAGGTGTATTTTTTGCTGCCGGATTCATGATAACCCGGCGGGATGTAAACGTCATACCCGTATTTTCCTGCTGCGGGGCGGATGAATTCCGGCAGATAATCCCAGTTTTCGTTTTTACTGTAACCGCAGTCTATCCGGATTACGTTGTCTTCCGGGTAAAGCAGTTTCTGTCTTTCCAGTTCCGCCTGTTCCGCCGCCAGAATTTCTTTGGCTTTTAATGCGCGTTCTTCGGCATCGTGTGCATATTTCTGCGAAAGATCGGTTCCGATTACCGCGCCGCCCTGCAAAGTCACCGTACCGGTTTTAAACAGAAGGATCTCCTTTCCGTTGTTCTTCATCGAGCCGTCCGGTTCGCCCAGCTCTGCAATGACCGCCGCACGGGGCATTCCTTTTTCAACACCGCCGGCAGCCGAGTAAACGAGCAGGAGACCGAATAGCAGAAACTTTTTCATAGTGCACAGCTTACCGGACGGAACAGTGAAAGACAACGGGAGAGAGATTCGGATAACCGGTTGCCGCGCAGCTGTTGACTTCTTATCCCTGATAGCTTACAAGCCGGAGTTTTATTCGGAGCCGTGTGCGGATGAATGAGCGTTCAATAAAACAGTTTTTCCTTCTGACCAGCCTGATGCTGCTGTTTCTCGCAGGCAGCGGTTGCTGTAACTTCTATCAGCTGGAAGGAAACGGCTCCGGGACACGGGCGGAGTGGAGCGCCTATCTGCCGGCCTCGACTCCGCAGCAGATGGATAAAATCCGGGTGGAGGCGGAAACCAGTGATGTGACGCTGCTTTTCGACCGCGGAGCCTATGGCGGATACAAAGCCAAGCTTCACCGGGAGTTCGGGCTGGATATTCCGGTCGGACCTTATCACGAACGCTCGTTCTGGCTTCCTGACAGTAAAAAGGGCGGACGCAGCCTGTGTATCAAGCTGGACTGCTGGGGGACAACCATTCTGCCGTTTATAGCGGGGCTTTTCACGGCCGGTGAGGCCAAGGTCTATGATTATCCCCGTGGAGAATGCCTTGCTTATCAGCGGTTCATGAGAGCCGGTATCATTCCGCTGGTGGCCTATGAATCCAGTCTGGTACCGGTTACCAAAGGTCAGCTGTTGCCCGGATGCCCTAATACAATGGCTCCCGATTCGCTCTGCCGGATTGCAACGTCGCTGGACGGCGTAAAGCAGGATCAGATCGGCGATTGCTATTTATGGCCTTCAACGTCTCTGAACCGGCTCAAATATAACCGGCTGACATCCTGTTATTTTCTCTGCGGACTGCTGGCGTTCGGGCAGAAAAACGACCGCGTCTATCTGCAGCTTGCATGGATACCGGTCTCACTGTGGTCACTGGAAGAGCAATCCGCGTTCAGTAAGATTATTTCCCGGCGCTGACCGCGCCCAGCGGCAGAACGGTACGGCCGTACACTTCGTTGAGAACCTGCGCGATACCGGTATAGATGGCCGAGAAGCCGCAGATGAGTCCTTCATAACCTGCGATTGTTTTGAGCAGCGCATTTTCTGTGGCGTCACCGATGGCGAGCAGGGCGAACAGCACAACCAGCGTGCTGAAGACAACCTGCAAAGCTCTGGACAGTTTCAGTGTGCTGATGAACATCAGGAGAGTGAAAAATCCCCACAATCCTAGGAAGCCGGCCATGGCCATGCCGGAGGCGGGCGCGGCCCAGCCGAGTTTCGGCAGAACAATCAGCGCGACGAGCGTGAGCCAGAAAAAGCCGTAGGAGATAAAGGCGGTTGTGCCGAAAGTGTTGTTCTTTTTCCATTCCATGATGCCGGCGATGACCTGCGCGGTTCCGCCGTAGAAAATGCCCGTGGCGAGGATCATCGAATTGAGTTCGTAAAATCCGGCATTATGCAGGTTCAGCAGGACGGTGGTCATTCCGAAGGCCAGCAGGCCGAGCGGAGCGGGGTTGGCGGTGTTGTCTTTGATCATCATGGAATCGTTGCACACGGAGGAATCTCTTTCTGTATAAATTTATGTTCCGGAGAAAAGCGAGGTGACTTCATACAGCTTGTCCGGGAATTTGACACCACATTTTCTGAAATTTCTGCAAGCGACTATTCCGCCGGCCTCCCGAACGGCAGGTTGCGGGAAGGTTCTTCGCCGATTCCGGTTTCTTTCAGCCTGCCGGGATGAATTTCAACCAGTGCGTAGGCGTTTTGTGCAGAAGCCTCAACCATTCCGCGGACGGTTACCTGATGGATGCCGTCTGCAAAAACGTATCCGCCGCCATGTACGTGTCCGGAGAACCAGGCCGCGATACATCCGGTGTCCGCCGCTGTGCGGAGGACTTCGTCGATGTCTTTTAGCAGCTGCCGGTTCGGGGCGAAATGGCAGAAACAGATCACTTTTTCCCGCTTTGCCTCTGCCTGTTTGAGCAGAGCGCAAAGCCAGCTGATCTGATCTTTTCCAAGTACGCCGTTTCCGGCATGCACACCGTCGAGTACGACAAAACGCCAGCCTTTGGCACCGGGCACGGTGAAATCATAGTACGACTTTTTCAGGCCGTATTTTTCCAGGAGGGAGTCTCGATTTGCCATGACGCAATGGTTGCCGATGACGTGATAATGCGGCATGGCGAGGCGGTTATAGACCTCCAGAACTTTATCCAGATCCTGTGCGGACCGGTCGATATCGCCGGGATACCCGTCAATGATGTCGCCCAGCTGGGCAGTAAACGCCGGTTTTTTCTGATTGAGGTCGGCGACGCACTCGTCCAGCCGTTTCAGCGAGTCGCGGTAGTGCCGTCCTTTCCATGTATCTTTGTCGGCATACTGGACATCCGTCATCACTGCGAAAGTAAACGGCGGTTTCGCTTTCGGGGTCTGCGCATTCAGAGCGAATGCACACAGGAACGCCAGGATGACGGAGACTCGTTTGATCTGGCGCATAGTTTTTTTTCTCCTACAAACGGGCTGGCGGGATACGTCCGAGCAGACGCAGCAGTCCGTCCAGAATGGTGAGCGGATGCGGCGGGCAGCCGGGAATATAGAGATCGACCGGCAGCAGGGCGTCGGCCCCGTTATTGGCTTCAGGATGGCCGATGAACGGTCCGCCGGAAATCGCGCAGGCGCCAACGGCGATGACGATTTTCGGAGTCGCCACGGCCTCATAGGTGTCGAGCAGAGCCGATTTCATATTCTGCGTAACAGGGCCGGTGATGAGCAGGCCGTCGGCGTGGCGTGGCGACGCCACGAACTGGATGCCGAAGCGGCCCAGATCCCAGCCGACGGTGCCGAGCACGTTGACGTCGGCTTCGCAGGCGTTGCAGCCGCCTGCGCTGACCTGCCGCAGTTTCAGCGAGCGGCCCAGCAGTTTTTTCAGTTCACCGCCCAGCGCTTCGGCCAGCACGAGAGCGTTTTCCTCTTCAACGACGAGGTGGTCGTGCTTGCGGACAGAAAGACGATAGTCGTCGCTGTGCCGGATCGCGTGCTGCGGGCAGGCCAGTTTGCAGTCGTCGCAGAAAAGACATTTGCCCAGATCGACGACGGGCTTTCTATCCGCCGTGAACGTGATGGCGTTAGTCGGGCACGCTTCCACGCATTGACGACAGCCGTCCGGGCAGAGTTTCGTATCAATCAGCGGACGTCCGCGAAAGCGGTCTGGCATGGCCGGCGGCGGCGCATCGGGAAAACGGATAGTGCGGTATTTCTGGTGAATCCGGGCTCTTATGATGTCGATCATGGTTCGATTCCTTAAAGGTCGTGTCCGCAGTACGAAAGGTTGAAGCTCTTGTTACACATCGGGAAGTCGGATATCTGCTGCTCGCGCAGCGCATAGGCCAGACCCATCCAGTTGTGGAAAGACGGATCAACGATTTTGTACCGTTTAATCGCGCCGTGTTCATCGGTGAGGGCGGTGTGACAGAGTTCGCCGCGCCAGCCTTCGATGAGCGAGACGGCCAGCTGATTGGGTTTGAGCGGCGTGGCGACCGCCTGAATGGATCCGGCAGGTATGGCCCGCAGCTGTTCGCGGATGAAGTCAATGGACTGCTGAATTTCGAGCCAGCGGACATAGGCGCGGGCAAATACGTCGCAGGTGTCCCAGCTGGAAAGCGGGAGCTGAACGAACCGGTAAATGCCGGAAGGCTGATCCTGGCGGACATCACGCTGTAAACCGGAGGCGCGCGCCGCCGGACCGACAATGCCCAGCGTTTTACAGATGTCCTGCGGCAGAACGCCTTTGCCTTCAAACCGCGCCAGTACCGACGGCGTTTCAAACAGCAGTTCGATGGCGCTGGCGGCGTCTTTTTCTCCGGCGGTGAGCCGTTTCTGCAATTCGTCAATCCGGGCGGCGTCCAGATCATAGCCTGCGCCGCCGGGACGGATCATTCCGCGTCCGAACCGGTTGCCGCACAGCAGTGCGGTCATGTTCAGAAAATCGCCGCGGATGCGTCCGCAGTACGAGGCCGTCGGCAGGAAGCCGACATCGTTGGCCAGCGCGCCGAGGTCGCCGACGTGGTTGGCGAGCCGTTCGAGTTCGAGCGCAATGCCGCGCAGCGACTGGGAGCGCACCGTTTTTCTGCAGCCGGACAGCGCTTCGACCACCTGGCAGTACGCGGTGGCGTGTCCGATGGTCGTGTCGCCCGCCGCCGTTTCCACATAATGCAGCGCGCGTTTTTCCGGCTGATTCACTATGGCTTTTTCAATGCCGCGATGCTGGTAACCGAGCGCGATTTCCAGATGATAAACGTGTTCGCCGTGACACTGGAACCGGAAGTGTCCCGGTTCGATGATGCCGGCATGAACCGGTCCGACGGCGACCTCATGAATGTCTTCGCCTTCGACGCGGTAAAAGTCGCCGGTGCCGGGCAGGATGGCCGGGTCGGCGTAACGCACCGGTTTGAGCCACGGATGACCTTCCGGCTTCAGCCCGAACTGTTCGGCGATTTCCCGCTCGAACAGATGAAGCTGGTTGCAGTCGGGCGTCAGCGACGGAAAACGGTCGCCTTCGATGCGAGCGGAGAGAATGTTCAGCTCGCCGTATTCGTCATTCGCCAGCAGTATAAAAAGGTCAGTGGTTCCGGGCTGTCCGGATTTGGTGCCGAAGAAAGAAACCGCGCGCTGCCCGGCGGCGATTTCGCGCCGCACGATGCGCTGAAAGGCGGCGATGTCGTGACGGGGAATCTGATCGAGCGAAACGGCCCGTCCGTTGATGGTGGTCAGCATTTCAGATGGAACGGTCATGGCTGTGTCTCCAGAAATTTTACCGCGCTGTTCAGCAGGTCGTTCAGCGGGGCGGGGATATGCAATCCCAGCGCCAGCACAAGTGCCAGCAGCACAATCGGCGGAGCGATGGTGAGAAATCCTTCGCGGTAAGCGGTGCGCGGAGCCGATTCGGGCTCGCTGCCCTGCGTAACCGTCAGCACGGTCGCGCCCATTCCGATAAAGATGATCAGCAACAGGGCCAGGAATAAGCCGGTTACAACAAAGTGGCCGCTGCTGAATCCGGCGTTCAGGATCGAAAACTCGCTGATAAACGGTCCGAACGGCGGTGAGCCGGTGATAGCCAGAAAGCCGACGAGGAACAGCGCCGACGAGGCGGGAAGCCGCCGGAGCGCGCCGCGGACGATTTCAGTGCTGGTGCTGCCGAATGAGCGGTGAATATTGCCCGCCGACATGAAGAGGATGCCTTTGGTTATTCCGTTGTTGAACAGATGCAGCAGCGTACCGAAAAGAGCCGGAACGCCGAGTCCAAGTCCGAGAATCAGAATGCCCATGTGCTCGACGCTGGAGTAAGCGAGCATGCGTTTATAGTCCTGCTGGCCGACCATGAAGACGCCGGCGACCGCCATGGAAAGCAGTCCCATGAAAAGGAGCATCGGCGAGATGAAAGCGAAATCTCCGGCGGCGGTGCAGATGTGATAGATGCGCAGGACGCAGAGGAACGCGCAGCTGGTGACGCATCCGGCCAGCAGGGTGCCGACGGCTCCGGGCGCTTCGCCGTACGCGTCCGGCTTCCAGGTGTGCATCGGAGCCAGACCCATTTTGGTGCCGTAGCCGATCAGTATCAGCACGAACGCGGCATGCAGCCACGGTTTGGAAAGTTGCGGCGCATTGTGCAGGAGTTCGCTTAAAACCAACGTGGGTTGCAGTCCGGCGTGGAGCGCGGAGTAGGAGAGAAAGAAAGTTCCCAGCAGGGCGAGCGCAATGCCGACGAATCCGATCAGCAGATATTTCCAGGTCGCTTCAATCGAGCGCGGCGTTTTGTTGAAATAGATCAGCGGCGCGGTGCACAGCGCGGTGGTTTCGATGGAGACCCACATGATGCCCAGATGCCGCGACCAGGTGATCATCGTCATGGTGCCGAGCAGACAGAGCAGGCAGGTGACGAAGATGCGGTTCGGGCGTTCCAGACGGTAGTGGAGATAACCCGCGAGATAAAACGAGGTGATCAGATAAATCATGCTGATCATCAGCAGTACCAGCCGTCCGGCGGGATCCAGTCCGATCCATTCGGACGCGAGCGGCTTGTCGTTGAAGAAAACGGCGGCCAGCGTCAGGACGAAATGAATGATTCCGGCAGCCGGTATCGCCCACGGCCTCCAGCGGTTGGACGGGATGAGCCAGGCGGCGAGCGCCGCGATAAACGGAAAAATCAGCAGAGTGAGTGTCATAACCTATTCCTTCAGCGCCGCCATCCGGCGCGTGTCCAATGTTGAAAAAGTCTGGTTGATGTGGTTCACGATAATGCAGATAACGAAAATGGCGACGAACAGGTCGAGCAGGGCTCCGAGCTCGACAACCAGCGGCATCGCGCCCACCAGCAGCAGACCGAAGATGTAGATGCCGTTTTCAAGCACCAGATAGCCCATGATCTGCGTAATGGCTTTGGCGCGCGTCGTCAGAAGAATGAAGCCGGCGAAGATGGTGGCGAGCGACGCCGGAACCAGCAGCGGCGTGGTGTGTTCGCTGGCGAGCGGCAGGGCTGAGGCAAACAACAGCGCGAAGCCGGTGGCCAGCGCGCCCAGCAGCATGGAGGGCAGAAAGCCGATCAGCGGTTCCATCTCGCGCTTAATCTGCACATCGCGCATGGCTCGCATCATCATGGACGGGATGACGGTTCCTTTCAGAATGATGGCGGCGGCGGCGGCGAATACGGCGGCGAGGGTAAGATGTTCTTCCATGATCAGCGGAATAATACCCAGCAGGATACCTTGCAGGGAGACGACTTTGATGACGGTGATAATCCGGCTGGTGCCCAGCGCAAACAGATTGAGCGCGAGAACGATAACCAGCAGTGCGTTTAATAATGAATTCATAGAATTACCTCATGAGGAGAACAAAACCGAAACCGCAGAGCAGAATGGCGGCTATCAGCAGATGCTGAACGTTACGCATTTGCAGGCGGGCCATTACCGATTCCACGACGCCGACGGCCACGGCCGTCGCCAGCATTTCGACGATGAACAGCGACCAGTCCAGCAAAGGCGAACCGCTCTGAAAGGGAAATACAATGTGCAGCAGCACCGCGCTCAGCACAAACAGTTTGACGGCGGCCCCGTACAGAATGAGTCCGAGCAGCGGGCCGCTGTGATCCAGCACCATGACTTCGTGAATCATCGTCAGTTCCAGATGCGTATTGGGATCGTCCACCGGAATGCGGCTGTTTTCCGCCAGCAGCAGAATGAACAGACCACCTGCCACCAGCACCAGTGAAGCGGCGGAGGCCTGGCTTCCGGCGGTCAGCGGCGCGTGCAGCATATCCGTCAGCACCAGCGTACCGGACATTTTTGCCAGCACCAGCAGCCCGAAGAACAGCGCGGGCTCCGACAGGCAGGCGAAGGTGACTTCGCGGGCGGCGCCCATTCCTTCGAACGGCGAGCCGGTGTCCAGCGCCGCCGTGGTGGTGAAGAACCGGCTGAGAGCCAGCAGATAGGCAAAAAGAATCAGGTCGCCGGTGAACGCGACGGGCGACTGGAACGGGCCCATCGGTACCATCAGTCCGGCCAGTGTGATGGCAACCAGCGTAATGACGGGTGCGGCGGTGAAAACCCAGGTGGTGACTTGGCTGATCACCACGCCCTTACGGGCCAGTTTAAACAGGTCGTAATAAAGCTGAAGAACCGGCGGCCCGCGCCGCCCGGCGAACAGGGCTTTGGTCTTGTTGATTACGCCCAGCAGCAGCGGAGGCATAATCAGCAGCAACGCGATATGGATGAAAATATTAATCATGGCTTATCTTCCTATTCCCAAATTCTCCCAGCAAAGTAAAAACAGCAGGATGATCAGAATGTAGAGCAGATAAATTTCGGTGCGGCCCTGCTGGAGCAGGCGCAGTTTCATCATCTGCCGTCCGGCGTACTGGAAAACCGGCAGAACAATCCGATCCAGCACGGTGTCAGGAACCTCTGTTGAAAATCCGGTTTTGCGCGGGAACGGCGACTCGATAACCGGTTGCTGCGTGCGGGGACGCAGCGCCCAGGCAAACCGGTTGACCAGCATCTCAGCGAAGGAAGTCGCCGTGTATTGAATGCGCGGCGTCGGCCGGGCGTAGCCGCAGCCCCAGGTTCCGATGGATACAGAAGGATGCCGCCGGATATTTTTCCGGACGGCCGTAATGATGATTCCGCTGACGGCGATCAGCGCGAGCGCCGCACAGCTGATCCACTGAACCGGTGCCAGCGAAGCCGGTAAAGCGGTCACTTGTGTCGCCGGATCCATCCACTGCACGACGGCCTGCTGAATCAGCGGCAGACCGAGCTGCGGTAGAATGCCGAGCACGACGCAACCGGCGGCCAGCAGAAACATAGGATAATGCATCAATGGTTTCGGATCGTGCGGAGCGGAGTGGCTGGGGAAGCGCGGTGTACCGAGAAAAACGGTGCTGTAGATTTTGACGAAGCATGCCAGCGCCAGCGCGCCGATCAAGGCGAGCGCTACCGCGCCGATTCCGACGGCGGGGCATCCGGCGTTCACACTTTGGAAAAGGCCCAGATAAATCAGCCATTCGCTGACAAAGCCGTTGAGCGGCGGAAGCCCGCAGATGGCGACGGCTCCGAGGATGAACAGTCCGGCGGTGCGCGGCATAAATTTGGTCAAGCCGCCCATCCGGTTCATGTCGCGGGTATGCACGGCGTGCATGATTGCGCCGGAGTTTAAAAAGAGCAGCGATTTGAAAAGGCTGTGGTTCCAGACGTGCAACAGCGCGCCGCCGAGCCCCAGCAGAATAAAATCAACCCGGTGAAGCGTCCGGCCGATCATGGCGAGGCCGATGCCCATGGTGATGATGCCGATGTTTTCGATGCTGCTGTAGGCCAGCAGGCGTTTAATATCGCTTTGGCCGATGGCGAAGGCGATGCCGAGAATACCGGTGATCGCGCCGAGACTCAGCAGCAGTTCGCCGTTCCACATTTCGGTTACGGGCAGCAGGGTCAGCATGCGCAGAATGCCGTAGATGCCCATTTTGAGCATCACGCCCGACATGACGGCGGAGACGTGGCTGGGTGCGTTGGCGTGTGCACCCGGCAGCCAAACGTGCAAAGGCATAATGCCCGCTTTGAAGCCGAAACCGATGACGGTCAGAATAAAGAGCGTCGTGGCGACGCCCGATGTCAGTGAACCGGCATTAATGGCGGACAGCGCAAAACTTCCGGAGATCTGCCGCAGCAGAGCAAACAGCGCCAGCAGGCAGACGGTGCCGGTGTGAGTCGCCACCAGATAAATCCATCCGGCGCGGCGGACTTCCGGTTTTTCATTCTCCGTGGCGGCCAGAAAGAAAGCGGCCAGCGCCATGATTTCCCAGAAAATTAAAAGCAGCACGGAATCCCGGGCGATCACTACCATGACCATCGCTCCGGCCAGCAGTCCGTAGAACAGGCTGAGTCCGCGTCCGTTTTCCGGATGGTCGGTCTGCCGCCAGTAATCCAGTCCGTAAACGGAGCCCAGCGTCGGAACGATAAAGACGGGAATCAGAAACACGGCGCTCAGCGCATCCAGTCCGACAGAAAAACTTCCCCACGGCAGATGCCACGGCAGTGAGATGGCACAGGGTGCTGACGAAAGCAGCACCATCGCCAGCCCGCTCAATCCGGTCAGGCTGCCCAGTATCATCAAAACTGATGCCAGCCGCTGCGCCGCGCCGGATTTCCGCGGACCGAAGCCCGCCGGAAAGCCGCTGGCCATCATCAGCCCTGCGGCTGCGAGAATCATCCATAACCCGTTCATCCAAAACTCCTCGAAAGCAAAAGTGTCTAGCGTGTGAATAGTCGTTTAAAAATGGTTAATATCGGCAGTGTCCAAATCAGCAGAATAATTACGGTAAGCGCAACATAGATCAAGTACTGATGTGTCAAACCCCGTTGCAGCGGGCGCGCCCGGCTGAAAAGCTGTTTCATAAAGTGCGCCGCCGGAATCAGTTTCCGGTCCAGCACCGGTTCATCCTGATGGGTTTCATAGCGTGACGGTTCGGCGAAAACCGAACGGATTTCCGGCTCGTGAATCCGCGGCGAGAGTACCGAGCGGAACAGAGTGGTCAGCATCTGGGCGAAAGAGGAAGCGGTGTACTGCATGCGCACTGTCGGACGGGCATAGCCGCACGACCAGGTGATCGTATGCGGCGCTTTGCTCCACTGAATACGGCGGGAGAGGCGGAAATACAGAATGAGACAGGCGCCAATCAGTGCCAGGCTGGTCAAAGTGATGGCCGGCAGCGGCGTCAGTGCGCTTAGCGGGCAGGACGATTGCAGCAACCCGGCGATGTCGCACGACAGAATGGTTTGGCTCAGAACCGGCGCGACGAGCCACGGAAACAAACCGATCAGAGCGCAGCATCCGGCCAGTACGCCCATCGGAATCTGCATGGAGAGCGGCGCTTCATGCGGAACCGATTCCAGCGGCTGGCGCGGCTGACCCAGAAAAACCGCGCCGTACACTTTAACAAAACAGGCCAGCGCCAGCGCGCCGATAATCGCCAGTACCGGTGCCGCGAGCGCGGCGGCCGTCCAGCCCATGGAAGTGTCAGCTGTGGCGGCATGGAAAAGTCCAAGATACACAAACCACTCGCTGACGAAACCGTTCAGCGGCGGAAGTCCGCAGATGGCGACGGCTCCGATCAGAAAAAACGCCGCCGTCCACGGCAGGGATTTGGCCAGTCCGCCCATTTGGTCAATCTGCCGCGTTTCGCTGCTATGAATCGCAGAACCGGCGCTTAAGAAGAGCAGCGTTTTAAACAGCCCGTGGTTCCAGACGTGGAGCAGGCAGCCTGCCATGCCGAGGATTACCCACAGCGGATGTCCCAGCGACCGGCCGATCATAGCGAGGCCGAAGCCCATCAGGATGATGCCGATGTTTTCGATGCTGTGGTACGCCAGCAGGCGTTTGAGATCGTGCTGGCCGATGGCGAATACGACGCCGAGTACGCCGCTGATGCAGCCGGAGGCCAGAATGATTGCGCCCCAGCTGACGGGCGGATCCGGCAGAAAACCGACGAAACGGATCAGTCCGTAAATGCCGATTTTCAGCATGACGCCGGAGAGCAGGGCAGAGATGTGGCTCGGTGCATTGGCGTGTGCGGCGGGCAGCCAGAAGTGAAACGGCATCATGCCGGCTTTCACGCCGAAGCCCACCAGCGCCAGAAAGAAAATCACGGTGAGCGTGCCCAGTCCGGCTTCGCTGGCGGCGAGCGCCCGCATTTCGAAGGAACCTGTGATCCAGTGGAAGAGGGCGAACAGCGCGAAGAGCGACAGCGTACCGATGTGGGTGGCCACCAGATAAATCCATCCGGCGCGACGGACTTCCGGCTGGCGGTGTTCGGTGCTGACCAGAAAGAAGGCGGGCAGCGCCATGATTTCCCAGCCCATCAGGAATAGTACAGCGTGGCGCGCCAGCAGGAGCAGCGTCATGCCCGCGATCGCCAAGCCCCAGAACAGGCGCAGCGAATGTCCGTTGTCTGCGTGCTTCGACTGCGGCCAGTAGCCGAGTCCGTAAACCGAACCCAGCGCGCCCATCACCAGCACCGGAACAATGAAAAACGCGCTCAGCCCGTCCGCGGCAACCTTCATCGGCTCGCCCATCACGCTCCACGGCAGAACCGCAGAATCGGTTCCGCGCAGAAAAACCAGCGCGACTCCGGCGAGACCAATGGCGGTCGCGGTGCAGGAGAAGATGGTGGTCACACGTTCGCTGGCCGCCGTGCGGCGCGACATCAGCAGTCCGGGGATTCCGCTCAGCGTGTGCAGCGCGGCGGAAACCAGAAGCAGCAGGATGGACAGGTGAGATTGCATTTTACTGCACGGACGAAGTTCCTATTCGGGTTTGATTGCAGGAAGCGCGCTTTCCGCCCGTGCCAGTTCTTCCAAGATTTTATCGCTCGGCAGTTTCTTCTTCAGTGCCTCTTTGAAGGCCGGATTCTGCAGGACAAAGCCGAGGCGTGACAGCAGTTGCAGATGCGTCCGGACCGTCGGGCTGATCAGAGTGAACAGCGTATCCACCGGTTCTCCGTCAAGCGCGCCGAAATTAACCGGATGTTCCAGAAAGCAAAGCGTGATCATCGGCTGGGTAATGTGCAGGACAATCGGATTGCGGACGTGCGGAATGGCGATGCCGTCACCGATGCCGGTCGAGCCGAGATTTTCTCGCGCCAACAGGATCTGATAGAGAAACTCGCGATCCACTTCTTCCGGCAGATGCATTGCATCGACCACATTACGGAGAACAGTCGGCGTATCGGCACCGCTCAGCCGGTGGACGATTCCTCCCGTTTTGAT
Organism: Kiritimatiellales bacterium; assembly: GCA_041661845.1. GTDB lineage: Bacteria > Verrucomicrobiota > Kiritimatiellia > Kiritimatiellales > Tichowtungiaceae > Tichowtungia. The sequence goes on from JBAZTQ010000001.1 coordinate 17,699, forward strand.
GATGTCCACGAGGCTCGCCGACGGTTTGCTGCCGTCGGATTCCTTCAGGATATCCGCCGAAAGCGGTATCCGCCGGGCGGTGGCCCACTCGATGATCTCCGCACGGTTAAACCGGCACTGCTCGTTGCTGCGGTGAACCGGGATGTTTTCCTGCTTAATCCAGCGGTAAATTGTTTCCTCGGTGACATTTAACAGCTTCGCGACGTCTTTGACGGATAATTGCATAAGTTTCCTTGAAAAAATTGAGACAGATATAGACCCGATGTCCGTAAATGTCAAATAGCAGGCCCGATTGTCATTAATTAAAAAGTTATTGGTTTTCTGACTGTGCCGGGCGCGGGGTTTGAATATGCTTCCGGGCTCATGAAACTTCGCATCAATCAGCTTGATCTGCCGCCGGGCTATACGCCTGAACAGCTCCTGAAAGCCGCCGCCAAAGCGCTGTGCTGCAATTCGTCGGCTCTGTGCGGACTCAAAACCATTCGTCGCTCGATTGACGCCCGCGGCCGTTCACCGCGCATGACCGTCGCGGTCGAAGTCGAATTTTCCGGAACGCTGAAAGCGTCTATCCATAATGTTGAGGTAGTGGAACAAAGCTTCCTCAGTGCAGAGGCTCAAAAAAAATCGGCAATCGGCAATCAAAAATCGCCAATCCTCGTCGTCGGTGCTGGGCCCGCCGGACTGATGGCCGCGCTCGGTCTGGCGGAAGCCGGACTGAAACCACTATTGATTGAGCGCGGCGAAGCTGCCGCGCCACGCGCCAAACGGGTCGAAGCGTTTTGGAAGAACGGAACGCTGGATGTCGAAAGCAATGTGCTCTACGGCGAAGGCGGCGCAGGCCTTTTTTCCGACGGCAAGCTGACTTCGCGGAGCAAGGATCGTCCGCGCGTTCACCGCTTCCTCGGAGCGCTGGTCAGTTGCGGTGCGTCGCCCGATATTCTGATCGACGCCGAGCCGCACATCGGCAGTGATGTACTCGAAGAACTGGTTCCGGCGTTGCGCAACCGGATCATCGAACTCGGCGGCGAAGTGCGTTTCGGTGCGCGGCTTGACCGGCTGGAAATTGAAAACGGCGCGGTGCGCGGCGCGGTGATTTCCGGCGAACAGTTTCGCACCGACTGCTGTGTACTGGCGACCGGTCACAGCGCCCGCGATATTTACGAAATGCTGGCGGAGCAGGGCGTACCGCTCGAAGCCAAACCGTTTGCTGTCGGCGTGCGGCTTGAAATTCCTCAGCATCGCATCGATACCGCGCAGTGGGGCGGATCTTTTCCGACGCTTGGAAAGGCGAGCTTCCGGCTGACACGCCGCGAAGAGGAAAACGCCCGCGCGTGCTATTCCTTCTGCATGTGTCCCGGCGGACTGGTCATTTCCTGCGCTTCATCGGTTGGCCTGATGACCACTAACGGCATGAGCCTTTCTAAACGTGACAAGCCGATGGGCAACGCCGCGTTTCTGGTGCCGGTGATGCCTGAAGATTTTATTGTAGGACAGGCTTCCCTGGTACCCCAGGGAGCCTGTGGTTGCAACAGGCACACGCTCCCGAATACGGGAAGCGTGTCCTACAATAAGACAGGAAATTATCCGGTGCTGGCCGGAATTGAATTTCAGAAAAAACTGGAAGCGGCGGCGTTTGCGGCGGGCGGATCGGATTATTCGTTACCCGCCCAGAGGCTGGTCGATTTTCTGGAAGGCGCCGCGCCGTCAGCGCTTCCTGTCGAGCGCTCCTGTACGCGGGCGGTTCCGGCGCAGCTGCGCGGACTGCTGCCGGAGTTTGTCGAACACACGTTGCGGAGCGCGATACCGAAAATGCTGCGCAGTATGCGCGGCGTGGTTCTTGATGAGGCGTTGCTCTATGCTTCCGAAACCCGCAGTTCCAGTCCGGTGCGCGTCGTGCGCGGCGAAGACGGACAGTCGGCGGTTCGCGGACTCTATCCCTGCGGCGAAGGGGCGGGTTACGCCGGCGGTATCGTCAGCTCCGGCATCGACGGCCTGCGAATCGCCGAAGCGGTTGGTGAAAACCGCGGCGCTAACAACAGCCGGCCCGATTAGTTCGTCTTAACTTTAACATCCACGGACTTCATGCAGCCAATATTCTCATGCACACTTCCGGTATAACCTTCCTGCAGAGGAATTGTTAAGCTCCGGAAGTTTTCTCCAAAGTGCGTGCGGGACTCTATGCGAAGAACATACTTTCCGTTCAGCAGATCAATTGTGCCGATTTGTGCAGGAATGCTGATCGTGCTGCTCTGGTTCCAGCCAACGGTTGCTCCGCTCACCGCGTCAATATCGTCAGGTTTTTCAATCTCTTTCGATTTCGACGCCCAGCCCTTCAGGTTTTCGTAATGGGTTTTTCTTTTGGAAAACATGTGCAGAGTTTTAATAAAATCGCCGTCGTTATTTTCCAGCCAGAGCACCATCATTGGATTATCGTTGCTGCCATCACGAATTGAGACCGTTATTTCCAGTGTTTTGGCGGTGCTGTCTGCATACAGTGCAGAGACCAGCGGGAAGGCAGTTAATGCTATTACCGTTAGAATCAGTTTGATTCGAATTTTCATATTACCAATCTTTATTTATGAGATTTAACAACGGGTTATACTGTATTCCGGTCACTCCGCCTGGACTCCCAGAATGCAGTAAAGGATAATATAGTTGGTTACATCAAAGTTGTCCGGCGGAAGCGCCACTGTACGCTGGTCGGATCCTATGACGTATTCTCCTGCCGGAGGAATAGCTACCGCACGGTTATCGGTACCGACAATACTGATCCATCCCTTCGGAGTGGCAATTGTTCGGCCGTCCGGGCCTTCGAGTGTTGTTCCTTTAGGCGGAACAGCAACGATACGCCCGTCTTTGCCTTCAACCTGTTTCCAGCCTTTAGGAACAGCAACGAGCCGGTTGTCCGGTCCTTCAACAGCCATGCCGCCGGGAGGAATTGCCACGGCACGGCCGTCTGACCCCTCTCCGGAACTCCATCCTTTCGGGATGGCGACCAGACGTTGATCTTTTCCTTTTTTCGCCGTTCCTTGCGGCGGAATTGCAACAAGCCGTCCGTCCGACCCCTGTGCTTTATCCCATCCCGCAGGAATGGATGTTGTTCTTTCGTCCAGTCCGCAATATCCGCCGCCGTTTGGAGCAACGGCGACGGCCCGCCCATCCGGGCAGGTTTCCGATTTCCACGCCGCAGAAGCATTCATCGCGCTGACAATTAAAATCGAAGCAGTAATCGAGGATTTTGTGCAACTTTTCATAGCGTACTCTTTCGTTCGGATGCGACTTGCTTTACCGGCTTGATTATAAGTTTATATCATTGAGACCAGAGTCCGGCAAACAGGAAAGTCGCAGATATTCAACCGGCTGTGCCGGCAGCATCGTCAGCTCCGGCATACCGTGGGACTAAACCATCAGGCCCAATGCAGAGTGTTTAATGGCTTAGTTTGTTTTCATTTTGTTGCATCAAACAGTGTTGTCAGCCATGTTCAATGTTACCGGTCTTTGCTGCGGTAAGCGGGTGGCCCGGCGCTGTCAAAACGGAATCCTCGCCAAAAATCCCCGTTTTTCCGCTTGTTTTCGATATTGGGGAAAGAATATACAGCGTCTCGGATTGGTCGGGAGAAGGTAATGGCGAAGCAGGATGACACTTTGGTTTCTTTGGACGGGACGGTGATTGAAGTACTTCCCGGCACGATGTATCGCGTGAAGTTCGATAACGGACACACGGTGCTGGCGCACGTCTCCGGAAAAATCCGCAAAAATTTCATCCGCATTTCCATCGGCGACAAAGTGACAGTCGAAATCTCCACCTACGACCTGACCAAAGGCCGTATCACCTACCGCCACGCCTGAACCGGCTCCGCCGGAGGCGTCGCCCCACCAATCAATGCGAAGGTAGGGCGAGTTCTCTGAACGAGCCGCTGATTTGACGTGCAAACAATGGTTTGGGAAGTAGCGGCATCGCGTTGTCAAAAATACCTGAATCATCAGTGTCTTTTGTTTTGGTATGTAGTACCGGCTTCAGCCGGAACAGTCGGAGCCGCCTGAAGGCGGTACTACATGCCCGTTCCGCCGGACGCAGCTGCAACCCTAAGATGGAACGCGCGTCCCGCTCGTTTTAAGCAAGCGGGACGCTTGCGGTACGTATCGCAACCGTCCCGGTTGACTTGTAATTAAAATATGGCCGCACAATTTGGCGTGCAATCGGGAAGACCGGAAGTTAAAACCGCCGCATGAATTTTCAAACGGTTCCAACTCCCGGTTTTATCGTCGATGAAGCCAAACTTCAGCGCAACCTTGCCGTGCTGGCTGCGGTGAAAGCGCGTACCGGCTGTAAAATCCTGCTGGCGCTCAAAGGTTTCGCCATGTGGAGCACTTTTCCGCTGTTCCGTAAAACACTCGACGGCGTGTGCGCCAGCTCGCCGTGGGAAGCGCGGCTCGGACGCGAAGAGTTCGGCGGCGAAGTTCACGCTTTCGCCGCCGCCTACAGTGAGGCTGATATCCGCGAACTGCTGATTCTTTGCGACGAGATCGATTTCAACTCCTTCGCGCAGTGGAAGCGGTTTAAGCCGCTTTTTCGCAATCAAAAAACAAAAGTCGGCTTGCGCATTAATCCGGAATGCTCGACGGGCCGGACACCGATGTATGATCCGTGCGCGCCGAAGTCGCGTCTCGGCATTACGCGTGATCAGTTTGACGGTGAAAGTCTGGACGGAATCAGCGGGCTGCATTTTCATACGCTGTGCGAGCAGAACGCCGACTCGCTGGAAATCACACTGAAGGCGGTTGAAGAAAGGTTCGGCGAATTCCTGCCGCAGATGGATTGGGTGAACTTCGGCGGCGGACACCACATCACGCGGCCGGACTATGACGTCGATTTACTCTGTCGCCTGATTAACGACTTTAAGAAAAAGTACGGCGTTCAGGTGATTCTGGAACCGGGCGAAGCGGTGGCGCTGAATACCGGCGTGCTGATTACCACCGTGCTTGATGTGGTGCATAACGCCGGTGCAATCGCGATTCTCGATTGCTCCTGCACGTGCCACATGCCTGACGTGCTGGAAATGCCGTACCGTCCGAACATTACCGGCGCGGGGCAGGCGGGTGAAAAGGCGTACACCTACCGGCTGGCGGGAATGAGCTGTCTGGCGGGCGACGTGATCGGCGACTATTCGTTCGACCGGCCGCTCAAACCGGGCGACCGGCTGATCTTTGAAGACATGGCGCACTACACAATGGTGAAGACTTCGATGTTCAATGGCATTCACCATCCGTTGATCGCCATTCAGCGCGGCGACGAAGTCGAAATCGTCCGCGAGTTCCATTACGAAGACTACAAGAACCGGCTTTCATGAAATTCACTTTTCTAGGCACAGGAACCTCGCACGGCATTCCGATGATCGGATGTCACTGCACGGTCTGCCGGTCGGGCAACCCGAAAAACAAACGCCGCCGATGCAGTCTCTACGTTCAGGCGGGAGGAAAACATCTGCTGTTCGACACGCCGCCGGACTTGCGCGATCAGGTGCTGACGTTCGGCGTAGAACGGGTGGATGCGGTTTTTATCACCCATCCGCACGCCGACCATATTTTCGGCTTCGATGACATCCGCCGCTTCAGCGACATGCAGAAAGAGCACATTCACGTCTACGGCTCACCGGCGACGATTGCTTCGATGCGTACGAAATTTGATTATGTAGACAAGCCGAGCCACTCGTTCGGCGGCGTGCCGCGCGTAATTTTCACGGAAACGGATGCGCCGGTTGAGGCCGGCGGAACCCGGGTGACGCCGGTTCCGGTCATGCATGGCGAAGACCGGATTTACGGTTATCTGGTCGAAGCGGACGGCAAGCGGCTGGCTTACATTCCCGACTGCTCCGGCATTCCGGAAGAACGCTTCCATCCGCCTTCGCCGGAGGGCTCCGGCGTGACAGGCTTATTGGAAAATCTGGATGTCATGATTCTCGACGGCCTGCGTCCCGGTAAGCACGCGACCCATTTCTCCATCGAGGAAAGCGTGGAGCATTTGCAACGGATCGGTGCCAGACGGTCGTTTCTGACTCACCTGACGCACCATTCAGATCACGACGCACTTCAAGCCTCGCTGCCCGCCGGGATTGAGGTGCCCTGGGACGGGCTGACGGTTTCCTGAAATAGACGGGGATGCCGATTGACACTTCCGTCAGCGCCGTGCTAAAAGCCCCCCCTCATTTTTCCGCAGGTATGGCAATTTTGGATAACGGAAGGGCTTTGCGAATGACTGTAAAAAAGGTTTCGAAGAAGAAAACAGTGAAAAAAGCTGTTGAAAAAGCGCCAGCCAAAAAGGCTGTCAAAAAAGCTCCGGCTCCCAAGGCAGTTGTCGTGAAGAAAGCGGTCAAGAAAGCCGCTCCGGCTCCTGTACGCAAACCGGTCATTCCGGTTCATGTGCATAAACCGGTTGCTCCGGTGCCTGCCGGACCTGCCGCTAAAAAGCTGACCCCCAAAGAGGTTCGTGAATTTAAAGATATCCTGCTGAGTCTTCGCGAGCGCGTTTCCGGCGAATACAGCACGCTGTCGCGTGACAATCTCGAAGCCAATCAGCGCGATCCGTCGCTGTCTGATCAGGGTACCGATACGTTCGACCGCGAAATGGAACTCAACATGATGGGCAGCGAACAGGAAGTTCTCTTTGAAATCGACGCCGCGCTCCGCCGCATCGAAAAAGGCACTTTCGGCATCTGCGAACTGACCAGCCAGCCGATCAATATCGAACGTCTTCAGGCGCTGCCTTACGTCCGCTATACGGTGCGTGCGCAGTCCGAACTCGAAAAGGGCCGCGCCCACTACCGCCCCTTCGGCAGCACCATGCGCAGCTAAGGAGAAGACGGTATGCTGGTACTCATTCTGGGTCTGGTCGTTATTGTGCTCGATCAGTTGACCAAGCTATGGGTGCGCGCAGACTTCATTTACGGCGACGACCCGCAATCCGTTATTCCCGGCTTTTTCAATCTGGTCTACGTCCGCAACGAAGGTGCGGCGTGGGGCATGTTCGGCGGACAGCAGGCACTGCTGGTGCTTCTCTCGATTGGTGTCCTCATCGCGCTGGCGGTCTACCACCGCAAACTGCTCAACCCGACGCTCGACCACCGCATCGCGCTGGGACTGATGGTCGGCGGCATTTGCGGAAACCTGATCGACCGTGTGCGCGTCGGCTGGGTTACTGACTTTCTCGATTTCTACATCGGTTCTTACCACTGGCCGTCTTTCAACGTCGCCGATTCCGCCATTTGCATTGCCGTCGGCATCTATCTGCTTTCCTCGCTTTGGCATACCCGCCATCCGTTGAAAAACGCCGCGAATGAATCCAAATAGTCCCAGTGCGTTTGTGCTCGTCGGTCCGACGGCGTCGGGCAAAAGCGCTGTTGCCCAGCTTATTGCCGAAAAAACCGGCGCGCCAATAGTTTCCGCCGACTCGATGAACATTTATCGCGGTATGGATATCGGCACAGCCAAACCGTCGCCGGAGGAAAGGGCGCGTGTCAAAACCTGGGGTGTCGATCTTGCCGATCCTACGGAATCGTTCAGCGTCGGCGACTGGCTCCGCGCCGTTCGTCCGGCGGTTGACACCACACAAACGCCGATCGTTGTCGGCGGAACCGGGCTCTATGTAAAATGCCTGCTTCAGGGACTCGACGAGCTGCCGACCGCCGACGAGGCGCTTCGTCAGCGAACAGAAAAAATGTCACTTGCCGAATTGCAGAACGAAGCCCGTCACGTCGCGCCCGAAGCCTACGGGGTGCTCGCTGATAAAGAAAATCCGCGTCGTCTCATCCGGTTGCTGGAAGGCAGAAAAACTTCCGAGCTTTGGAAAACCGAAATGCCGGTTGTTATCGGACTGCACGTCGAACGCGACATGTTGCACCGGCGGATCGCCGGGCGGGTCGAAAAAATGTACGCGGGCGGTTTGCTGGAGGAGGCGCGCGGACTGATCTATCTCAAACTTTCTGCGACGGCGCAGCACGCCATCGGCTACGCCGAAGCATTCGCCGTCCTGCGCGGCGAATGCACCGAGGCGGAAGCCAAGGAACGGACGATTATCCGTACCCGCCAGCTTTCCAAGCGGCAGATGACCTGGTTCCGCCATCAGCTCAATGTGCAGTGGATCGAAACAGCGGAATATCCGGATACGAAAAGTCTGGCCGATAAAATCGCCGGCATATGGGAGAAGGGCGGAGCGGTTCCGGTGAAGGGCGTATAAACTCCGGCATGAAACGGACGTTTTTCTTTTTTCTGTTTCAGCCGGCAGGCGGTTTGTTTGTACAGCTGGCTGATAAGCATTCCGGGATTCTGGATGCCGCGACGGGAAACCCAACGGTCGAATCCGGTACACAGATTGAACCTTTTTTAAATCCGGCAGTAACGGACAACTAACGCTAAAACTCTGGCATCCGGGTTCCGCGTAAAAGAGACTGCTCTTTCGAAATTCAGGGGGAGCTTATGCAAAAGGCAAATTACGCGCGGTCATTCCTGCTTTGCTTGTTTTCTGCGGCAATGGTCTGTGCGCAGGACATGGTGCTGAGCGGTGCGGGAGCATCGTTTCCGCATCCGTTATATAAACACTGGATTGATCTGTACGGTTCGAATACCGGGGTGCGCATAGCGTATGATTCGGTCGGCTCCGGCGAGGGCATCAGGCGGCTGCTGGCCGGTGAAGTGGATTTCGGGGCGACCGACGCATTTCTGACCGATGAGCAGCTCTCGAAGGTTCCCGGAACGGTGTTCCATCTGCCGACCTGTTCGGGTGCGGTGGTGCTGGCCTATCACCTGCCCGGCGATCCGCAACTCCGGCTGACGGAGGAAGTGATCGCGGATATTTTTATGCACAATATCAGTAACTGGTCAGACCCGCGGATCCGCAGGCTGAATCCGGATGTCAACCTGCCGAATCTGGACATCGTGGTATTGCACCGTTCGGACAGCAGCGGTACCACGTTTGTGTTTACCGATTATCTGAGCAAAGTGAGTCCGGTTTGGCGGAAGTCAGTCGGATGCGGCAAAGATGTCCGCTGGCCGACCGGAATGGGACTGGAGCGCAATGACGGAATAGCCGGTTTTATCACGAAGATTCCGGGAAGTATCGGGTACATGGAATACGGTTTTGCCCGCAGCGGGAAGCTGGCTTGTGCTTCCGTACGCAACCGGTCCGGACGGTTCATTTATCCGTCCGAACAAACCATCACGGCGGCTGCCGATGTGGATATTCCGGATGATACCCGCATGATGATCACGGATACCGCGGCGGAAAACGGCTACCCGATCTCCACGTTTAGCTGGCTGATTTTCCGTTCGAAGGACGGGCGGATAACCGGCGCTGAGGAAAAGGACAGGCAGTTACGCCGGTTTCTGGAGTGGATTCTGAAAGACGGGCAGCAGCAGTACGGCGGGCTGTATTACGCTCCGATGCCGTCCCGGGTGATTGGAAAAGCGGGCGCCGTGGTGCGACGCATGTATGAAGGACAGTAATATGCGAGTCCGTTTTTTTGCCGTTCCGGCCGTCTGTCTGTTTTTTTGTGCATCGGTTTTTTCTCAGGAAGAAACAGGGAGCCGCACCGTGCGGGTGGCTTTCGGCAGTGCAATGACCGGACCGGTTCATGACACATCGGTACAGGAAAGCGACCGGTTTTTCAGAGAACTTTTCGAACACATCGCCGTGCAGGAAAAATGGAATCCCCGGTATCAAAAACAGTCCGGCCCCGGTTTGCCGCCGGATGACGGCGGAGGTGCCGATCTGATTTTGGGGATGGCGTACACCGATAAGACGTCAGGCCGGTTCCGGTTTTCCAAAGAGACAATTCTGTCAACCTGGGGCGAAGTGGCGGCTTCCGACCGGTTGAAAATCAGTACATTTATGGATCTGGCAGGCAGCACCGTCGGTCTGGTGCAGGGCGATTTGTATAATGAGGCGTTCCGGCGGATTATCAGCAGTCTGAATATAGAGTGCCGTTTTATCGAGTTCAGCGATTATGAACAGATTCTCGCTGCACTGAAACGCGGCTGGGTGGATGCCGGGGTTTTTGATCATCTCGGCGCCCGCGGAACTGCGCTGCCGGAGGGCGCAGCGATCACGCCCATTATTTTTTCGCCAGTGGCCTTGCGGTTTGCCCAGCCGCTTGAAGCCGATCCGCAGCTGCTGGAGGTTGTGGACTACCAGCTGACACAGCTGAAGAAAACACGGGGCTCGGCGTACTATCAGTTGATGGAAGCGTTTTTTGACAAGGAGCGGCCGGCTAAAATTTCTCCGCTGGTCTTCTGGCTGCTGGGAGGCGCCGGCCTGCTGGCCTGCTGGCTGGGCGCTTTCAGCTGGATTCTTCATCGCCGGGTGCGGGGAAAAACACGGGAACTGTTTGATAAGAACAGGGATCTTGAAAACAGCCGATCCCGGCTTCAACTGGCGCTGGATGTGGCAAATGACGGACTGTGGGATCTGGATGTGCGTTCAGGCCGTCTGTATATGAGTCCCCGCTGGCACACCATGCTCGGCTATGAACAGGGCGACATAGAGCCTGATTACCATTCGATGGCGGACATCGTTCATCCGGATGACCGGCAGGCGGTGGAACAGGGCATGCAGTCTCTGGAGAGAACGGTTTATTCCGTTTTCGATCTCGATTACCGGCTTCGGATGAAAGATGGCGGCTGGAAATGGGTCGCCTCGCGGGCAAAAGCGGTGGAACGCTCGCCGGGAGGAGAACCTCTGCGTATTGTCGGAACGATTCTGGACATCGACTCCCGCAAAGCGACCGAATTCGAGCTGGCCGAAGCAAAATTCAGGGCAGAGGCGGCCAGTGTGGCGAAGAGTTCATTTTTGGCTCACATGAGCCATGAGTTGCGTACTCCGCTGAATGCGGTGATCGGTCTGACCAGTTTATTAATGCGCTCGGAGATGGATGACGAGCAGCATGAACAGGTTAAAACGGTTCAGGCAAGCGGCGAGATGCTTCTCACACTGATCAATGACATTCTTGATATTTCCAAGGTGGAGGCCGGTGAACTCAAGCTGGAGCATCACATCTTCAATCTGCGCAGGTGCGTCGAATCCGCCGTGGATTTGGTGGCTTCGCGCGCCGACGAAAAACGGCTGGAATTCAGCTATCATGTGGAGCCGGAGGTTCCGGTTAATATCATCGGAGATATCGTGCGGTTGCGCCAGATCCTGCTGAATCTGTTGAACAACGCCGTCAAGTTTACGGAGCGCGGCGAGGTCGCTCTGACGATCCGGTCCGTACCGCATCCGGAATCCGGCAAATGCAATATTCATTTCACGGTTCGCGATACCGGCATCGGCATTTCGTCCGGGCAGATGCAGTACATCTTTCAGCCGTTCCGGCAGGCAGACTCTTCGACAACCCGCCGCTACGGCGGAACCGGTCTGGGGCTGACGATTTGCGATAAACTTGTCCGGTTGATGCACGGCACGGTGGAGGTCGAGAGTGTGCCGGGGAAGGGCAGCAGCTTCGGTTTCAATATTGAAGCCGGCGTGGCGGCGGCAGAAGCCGGCGAACAGGATCAAAGCCTCAAAAACAATCTGCCGGCGCTGCTGGACAAACAGGTTCTGGTGGTGGACGACAACGCGACAAACCGTTGTATTCTGGAAAAATATCTCCGGTTGTGGGGGGCGAATCCGGTCATGGCCTCCTCCGGATTTGAAGCGCTGGCGATTCTTGAAAATCATCCGCCGTTTGCGTTTGCTCTTCTCGATATGGCGATGCCGGGGATGGACGGAATGGAACTGGCCCGCACCATTCGCGACCGGCCTGCGTTCAAAAAATTCCCAATGATTATGCTCACCTCGGCCATGGGGCACGATGATGAATTCAAAAGTTTTGACTTTGCAGGGGTTCTTTTTAAACCGGTCAAACCGGCTGTCCTTTGTAAAACTGTTCTGCGCATTTTTTCCAGACAGCCTGTTCGGGAACAGGCCGGAAAAAGCGCCTCTGTTTCGGTGGATGAAACGAGGCCGCTGCGTATTTTGATGGCAGAGGACAATCCGATCAACCAGAGAGTCTGTGCGCTGCTGCTCGGAAAGCTGGGTTTTACGGCCGATGTGGCGGCGAACGGTGAAGAGGCTCTGCTGGCAGTGGAGCGTTCTTCGTATGATGTGATCCTGATGGATGTGCAGATGCCGGTTATGGGCGGACTGGAGGCGACACAGGAGATTTGCCGGCGGTGGCCGGAAAAAATCCGTCCCTATATCATCGGCGTTTCGGCTCATGCCATGCCGGAAGAACGCGAGCGGGCATTAAGTTATGGAATGAACGATTATCTTTCCAAGCCGTTCAATATTGATGAACTGCGCTACGCTTTGCTGAAAGTCCCGTCACGGCTGCCCGATTTAGAGACGGCTTGATTTTTCTTCTAAAAACCGCGGGCGGGGATAAAGTACGCTTTTTGAATGCAGGGAGAAGTGTCTGTCTGCCGGAGAGTGTATGAAAGAAATGAAGACAACCGTACCGCATGCGCAGGAACGCGCGCTGCTGGTCGGCGTGATGGTGCGCGGGCGGAATGACGAGCGGGATGTCAAAGATACGCTCGACGAGCTGGCGCAGCTGACCGGAAGCGCGGGCGCGGAAGTGCTCGTCCGGATGCTCTGCAAACAGTCCAAAGTTCATGCCGCCCATTTCATCGGCAAGGGCAAAGTGGATGAACTGGCGCAGATGGCGAAGGACACCGGCGCCAATCTGGTGATTTTCGACGAAGATCTTTCTCCGGCGCAGGGCCGTAATCTGGAAGAAGTGCTCGCCGTGCGCGTGCTCGACCGTACGCAGCTGATTCTCGACATTTTCGCCAAGCGGGCGAGGACGCGCGAAGGCTGTTTGCAGGTTCAGCTGGCGCAGCATCGTTACCTGCTTCCCCGTTTGCGCCGGATGTGGACGCATCTGGAGCGGCAGGCGGGCGGTATCGGTCTGAAAGGGCCGGGCGAAACGCAGATCGAAATGGACCGCCGCAGTATTCAGAATCTGATCCGCACGCTGACGCATGAGCTGGAGCTGGTGCGTACACGCCGCGCGGAACAGCGGCGCGGACGCCAGCGCCATGGCTGGGCGCTGGTTTCCATCGTCGGCTATACCAATGCCGGTAAATCCACACTGCTCAACCGGCTGGCGGGCGCGGATATTTATGCCGAAAACCAGCTTTTCGCCACGCTCGACCCGACGACACGGCAGGTGGAACTGCCAAACCGCGAACCATGTCTCATGACCGATACCGTCGGATTCATCCGCAAACTGCCGCACCATCTGGTGGATTCGTTCAAAGCGACGCTCGAAGAAGTCGTCGAAGCCGATCTGATTCTTCATGTGATCGACTGCGCGCATCCGCAGGTCGAACAGCAGATCGACGCGGTTCATGCGGTCATGCAGGAGATCGGCGCGGACGACAAGCCGGTGCTTTATGTGCTGAACAAGATTGATCAGGAAGAGGGGCGGCACGCCGCGAGCCGGCTGTCGCACACTATCGGCCGTTCTGCGGCAGTTTCGGCGATTACCGGCGAAGGCGTTGAGAACCTGCTGAACGAACTGGCCGACTGCCTGAAAGGCGATAAGCAGGTGATGAAACTGGCTATTCCGCTCAGCGAAGGCCGTCTGCTGGCGCAGTTAAAGCAGTCGGCGACGGTGCTCGAAGAAAAATATGAAGGCGAATTCGCCGAACTGCTCGTCCGCGTTCCCGTTCTGCTTATTCCGCGCTGCGAGCCGTATAAAGTAGAAGGCTGAATTTCAGGGAAGTTTTAATACTGCCCAAAACAGGCAGACAGTTACCAAAGACTTATGGTAAGCATGCTGCCATGACTTCTGTGTACAGCTACGACCGGCAGACCGCTTCGTAGGCGATAATGCCGCGCACGCACTTTTTATCCAGCGCGTCGTCCGGTACATTCAGTTCGCCGAGGGAGTCTTTTTATTTTCTCATGCGCAACCTTTTAACCGGTTCCGGCGGGTTTTGACATCCAAAAAATTCATGGGTCGTTCATCCTGTTCAGAATATTCCGCCGTACACTTCCAAAGTCTGATTTAATCCGGTAAAACAAATGCCAATCGGACCGGAATTCTCAGCATAAGAGGAAACCATGGCAAAAATACGACCCAGCGGCGGCTATCGGGAGACCTGCAGTTTTCAAACCTCGACTCTGATCTATGATGCCACCGTCTGGTTTTGCGAAAAGTTTATCGATCCGCACTCCCGCACAGTGGATCAAATGGTGCAGGCCGCCCGCTCCGGACGGCAGAATATCGCCAAAGGCAGCCGCGCCGCCGCGACCTCTTCGCAAACCGAACTCCGGCTGGTGAACGTCGCCCGCGCCAGCCTTGAAGAACTCCTGCTCGACTACGAAGATTTTCTGCGCCACCGCCACCTCGCACAGTGGGCCCCCGACAGCACCGAAGCGCTGGCCGTGCGCAATGTTCCCCGCAATTTCAAACAGGATTCTCCCGATCAGTCCAATCTGACATCTCTGTCTGATCAAGAGCGCTGGACACTCTATTCCCGCTGGCTGGAGCACGCCGACTCTGCCGTGCGGGCCAACGCCCTGATCTGTCTGATCAACCAGGCCAATTACCTGCTCGACCAGCAGATTGCCGCGCTCGAAAAGCAGTTTATCGAAGGCGGCGGCTATAGTGAACAACTCGCCACCGCCCGGCTGACGGAGCGCAGCCGCAAGCGTGAGCCGTCGGAGCGGCCCAATCCGCCGGCTCAAATTCCCTCTTGCCCGAAATGCGGAAAACCAACGGTGCTGCGCACTGCGAAAAGCGGCAAAACCGCCGGCAAACAGTTCTGGGGCTGCACCGGCTATCCCGACTGCAAAGGAGTCGTTAACATTTGACGAAACCGTCCAATCCTCACGATCCGTCCAATCGGGCGAATTCGTCCGCCAAACCGCTGACACCGGACACCCTTGCGAGCCTTTTTGCACAGGCAGGGATGCCTGTGCACAAAGGTGGAAGCGGCATCCTTGCCGCTGGATTGAAATTGAGGTGGAGCGGGCACTCCGTGCACGCTTCTTGTTTAAAACGCGCCGGGACGGCGCGTTCCACCTTATCTTGCATCTGTAGGCCGGGTGACCGCACCCGGCGAAAACGCCCGCTGATGGCAGCGGGCCTACATTTTTTGGATTGGCTCGTAGAGCCAACGCTACAATGTAGAGTCGGCTCTCAGAGCCGATTACGGAGCCAGTTCGACCTGAACGCGGTAGAAACGGAAGCCGTCGGTTCCGGCGTTGGTGTAGGAGAGCGTTCCGGCGACACCGGTGAAGCTGGTGATGGAGGTAAAGGTCTCGGTGAGGTTGGTTGCGCCTTTGACGGTATAAACGCGGCCGGTGGCGGAATGCCAACTCAGGGCGGAGTCCGCAACGGTGATGCGGAAGAAAGAGTTGGAGCTGTTTGGATCGCTATCGGCAATATATTCCTGCCAGTTGGCGAAGCCGTCACTATCATTGTCATCCAGAGCCGCCGCCGCATAGCTGGCGGAACTGTTGGTGTCGGCCACCAGATTATGATCTTTCAGCCAGCCGAACGAAGTGCCGTTGGTGGAGGTTTGGGAGCGGGTGATGGGAACCGTAACGTCTAATGTTTGCGTTGGGCCTTCATTTGAAAGTCCATAGCTTCCAGCCTGTTCATTCCCTATTACAAGGCTCTTATCAATATAAGCAAAAAAAGTTGTTGGGAATCCTGGAGGAAGTGCTTCCCCATTAGCATTTATCTCAAAATAACTAGTGCTACCGGGTGAAAAAGCCCACCCGTCAGGAAAGTCAACGTTATCAAAACCGTACATGCCTTTAGAAACTAAGTCTGACTGTACAGAATAGCCCCACACTAAATCATTTATACCGCCACCTTGTCCGCTCTGATTAAAAATGATCCATCCATATTTTAATTGATCCCCCTGCATATTCGGATCTTGGTCTTCCTCTCCTCCGTAAGAACCACCAGAAATAACTGTATTTGCATAAGCTAAGGTAGTTGCTTTCGCGTTCATCGGCATCAAAAGCACCAGACCGGCCAGAACGAGCCACACTGAATGGGTGAAGAAAAGTTTCATACGGAGGTGCCGCCTCTTCTATACCTCTCCACTCGTCAGTTCAACTGGAAAATCAGCTCCGTTCCATTTTCCAACGTAGACGCGGTGTCCTCACCGCGTTATCCGTTGCGCATGAAACGCGGTGAGGACACCGCGTCTACGTTAATACGGCACGTTCCACCTTTAAAAATTCTTATTCTGCAGCAGTTCCTGCGCATGTCGGAGGGTGACCTTTGTGAGATCTTTTCCGCCGAGCATGCGGGCGATTTCTTCGGTACGCTCGGTGCCGGTCAGCGGTGTAATCTGCGTGAAGGTGCGGCCGTCCTGTACCCGTTTGGCGACGGCGTAGTGCGCGGCGCCACAGACGGCGACTTGCGGCAGATGGGTAATGGCGATAACCTGATGGGTCTGGCCTACCTGAGCCAGCTTGTCGCCGACGGCGTTGGCGATTTCGCCGCCGACGTTGGCGTCGATTTCGTCAAAGACGAGCAGGGGAATCCGGTCGTGGCGCGCCAGTACGGCTTTGACGGCTAGCATGACGCGTGAAATTTCACCGCTGGAAGCAATCGCCCTCAGCGGACGCATGGTTTCACCGGCGTTGGGGGCGAAGCCGAATTCGATTTCGTCCATGCCGGAAGCGGTCGGTTCGTCGGCATCCAGCAGTTGAACTTCAAAGAGTCCGTGTTCGAAACCGAGGTCGCGCAGTTCGGTGGTAATCGCGTCGGCCAGTTCGCTGGCGACCTTCTGCCGTTTTTTACGCAGAGAGCGTCCGGCTTTTTCTGTTTCAGTCAGCGCGGCGGCGCGGTCGGTGCCGACGGCAGTGCGCTGTTCATCGCGGGATTGCAGGTCTTTGAGCCGCGCTTCCCATTCATCCAGTTTGACGAGGACTTCCGGAACGGTCGGGGCGTATTTGCGTTTAAAGCTGCGGTAGAGAGAAAGGCGTTCATCAAGGAACTGCAACCGTTCCGGCCCGGCGTTAATGTCTTCGACCGCGCTCTGGATGGCGGCGGAAATTTCCTGCGCGGTGCGCGCAGCGCCTTCAAGTTCTTCAGCCCATGCTTCGGCGTCCGGCATATATTTTGCCAGCTGGGTGCAGGCTTTGCGGGCGGCGGCGAGTCCTTCCATGGCGGAGTATTCGGCTTCGGTCAGTCCGCCGACGGCGGTTTGCGCCAGTTCGAGAATGTTCTGCGCATTGGCGATCTGTTCGTGTTCCTGCTGAACGGCGGTTTCATCCTCTTCAGAAATTTTGGCCTCTTCGATTTCTTTGACCTTCCACGAGAGCAGGTCGATCTGTTCGGCGAGGCCGGACTCGTCGATATTGGAAAGTTCCTGGAACCGTTTTTCCAGCGTCTGGAACCGTTTGTATTTTTCCTGATAGGCCGCGCGGTCGGCGGCGAGCTGACCAAAGGCGTCGAGGATGTCCATCTGCGCGTCGGTTTTCAGCAGCGACTGGTGGTCGTACGGGCCGTGCATATCGACCAGTACGTCGCCGAGCGCTTTGAGGACGGGCAGGGTGACCGGCGAGTCGTTGATCAGATTTTTTGAACTGCTCTCGGTGATGGTGCGGCGGATGATGAGCTGGCCGTCTTCGCACGGCGGCAGGCCGACCGCTTCGAGCGCGGCGTTGACGTCCGTCGGGTCGGCCAGTTCAAAAACCGCTTCGATGTTGCAGACGGTTTCGCCGGTGCGGATGAGCGATTTGTCGGCCCGTTCGCCGAGCACCAGCCGGAGCGCGCCGATCAGGAGCGATTTACCCGCGCCGGTTTCGCCGGTGATGACGTTGAGTCCGTTTTCAAACGAGACGGCGAGGCTGTCCACCAGCGCCAGATTACGGATATTCAGACGGCTCAACATGCCGCGCATCATTCCAGATTTACGCCCGTCCCGACAAGCGGGAAACATGAACGCTCTTTAAGACTGCAAGGCCGGCTGGAAGCCGGCGGTACGGAAGACAGGGCCGCCGGGACGGCGGCGGTACAGATAGCGTATCGCAACCGTCCCGGTTGCCTTGTCTCATCTTCAGCGGATTATCCCGGCCGGTAAAAAATCAGGACAAAGGTTTCAATGGCGGGAAAATCCTGTAAAAGCTTCAAAGAAGCAGGAGGGTTCTATGTCTAAAGATGCCGTGGCGGTGTACTGGGACTTCGAGAATATTCACGCGAGCCTGTTTGACACAAAAAACGGGAGAGGATCGTATCATAAGCAGAATCGATACACGCCGCAGGAGGTTCTTGTGGATGTTCAGGCACTGTATGACTTTGCCGCAACCTATGGGAATGTCGCGATCAACAAGGCTTATTGCCACTGGCAGTGGTTTTCGAAATACCGGCAGTCCCTGCTGAAAACGGCGGTGGAACTGATTCAGATTTTTCCGCCCGGCGCCTCCGCCAAAAACGGCGCGGATATCAAGCTGTCGCTGGACGCGCTGGACGATGTGCTGCGGTTTCCATACATCTCATCCGTCGTTGTAGTCGGCGGAGACAGTGATTTCATTCCGCTGGCTCAGAAAATCAAGACGGCCGGCAAGCAGTTGATCGGTGTCGGATGCAAAGCCAGCACGAATCCGCATTGGGCTAACAGCTGTTCCGAATTCAAGTACTATGAGTCGCTGATGATCAAAGGGGCTGCGGTTGTCGAAGAGCCGGAAAACGACGAAGCGGCCGTGAAAGATGCGGTCGAGCTGATTACCCGGGCCATCAAACAGATTGAAGCCAAATCGGGGGATGAGTGGGCATTGAATTCGAGTGTCCGCAATATGGTGAAGCGCCTGGATCCGACCTTTGATGAAGCCAATTACGAATGCAAAACTTTCGGCGCCTTGCTCAAAAAATACCCAAGCAAGTTCAAGGTAAAGAAAGGTGAACACGACAACCTCGTCAGCCTTGCGGAGCAAGCCGCCCATAAGCCGCCACATGCCGCCAAGGCCGTAAAAACTATTTCTCCCAAGTGAAGGACAGAAGGCTTGCTATGCGTTTCCTGATGTTGTCTATCGTATGGTTTGCGATGTCGGCTCAAGCGGACTGGCCGCAGTTTCTGGGAGAAACCCGTGACGGAAAATCGGCGGAGACCGGGCTGACAACCAATCTGCCGGCGATCCGGATACTCTGGTCGCATCCGCGGGGCGAAAGTTATTCCGCGCCCTCGATCCATAACGGACGTCTTGTTCACCACGGGCGTTTCCAAGGTGTGGAAAAAGTGGAATGCCTCGACGCCGCGACGGGCAAACTGATCTGGTCGAATGAAACGCCGACCACCTATCACGACCGCTTCAATTATCTCAACGGGCCGCGCGCCTCTCCGGCCATTGACGGCGACCGGGTTTACACGCTCGGTGCGCAAGGCGTACTGAGCTGCCTCAGCCTGCAGGACGGACGGCTTCTGTGGCGCCGTCCGCTAATGGAGGAATTTGCGGTCGGCGAGGATTTTTTCGGCTTCTGCTCGTCGCCGCTGATTGAAGGCGATGCGCTCATCCTGAATGTCGGCGAGGGGAAATGTGTCGTCGCGCTCGATAAGTTCAGCGGAGCGATCCGCTGGATTGCGGATGATCCGTGGGGCCGCAGCTATGCCACACCCGTTGCGGCAACCGTGTACGGACGGCGCGTTCTGTTTGTTTTTTCCGGCGGCGAATCCAGTCCGCCCTCCGGCGGCCTGCTCTGCCTGGATGCGGCCACCGGGAAAATTTATTCCCGTTTTCCTTGGCGCAGTCCGCGCTACACCTCGGTGAACGCCTCGACGCCGGTGGTTTCCGGCAGCCGGGTTTTCATTTCATCGTCCTACGACGTGGGCGGGGTGATGCTGGAGGTGCAGCCGGACTTCACGTTTAAGGAGATTTATCGCACCAAGGCCTATGCCTCGCATTGGGCGACGCCGATTCTCGTTGGCGGGCATCTGTACGGCTTTGCCAATAACCAGCTCACCTGTATGGAGTGGTCAACCGGAACGCGCGTCTGGCGCAGTGCGGTTAGGCTCGCGGGCGTTGAATCTCAGGTAACGACCGGCAGCGGAAGCGGTGCCGACCAGTACCGCGAACCGCCCGGCAAAGCGGGCTTCGGCATCGGCTCGCTGCTCTATGCCGACGGCCGGTTTCTCTGCCTCGGCGAAAACGGACTGTTGGCGTGGCTGGAGATTTCGCCCGAAGGGTTCCGTATCATTTCGTCCGTGAGGTTGTTCAACGCCGAGCAGGCGTGGACCGCGCCAGTGCTGAGCGACGGACGCGCCTATATCTGCCAGAATCTTCCCGACTCCGAAAATCTTTCGCGCCTGATCTGCCTCGATCTGAGTCCGGCAGGACGCAGGGACTAACCGATCGTGCCGATCAGGCGGAGGAATTCGGTGCGGGTCGCGAGCTGGGAGCGGAAGGTGCCGTGCATGGCCGAAGTGATCATCTTGGAATTCTGCTTTTCCACACCGCGCATCATCATGCAGAGATGCTGGGCTTCGATCACTACGCCGACACCCTGTGCGCCGGTTTTTTCCATGATGACACGGGCGATCTGGTTGGTCAGCCGCTCCTGAATCTGGAGGCGGCGGGCGAAGACATCCACGACGCGGGCCAGCTTGCTGACCCCGATCACTTTCTTTTCCGGAATGTAGCCGATGTGGCATTTGCCGATGAAGGGAAGCATATGGTGTTCGCACAGGCTGTAGATTTCGATGTCCTTGACGATCACCATGTGGCTGTCTTCCGCTTCGAAAAAAGCGTTGTTGAGCACATCATCAATGTTCTGGTGGTAGCCGTGCGTCAGAAATTTATAGGCTTCGGCGACGCGCGCCGGCGTTCCCTGCAGCCCTTCACGGCCCGGATCTTCGCCCAGTTCAACCAGCAGTTTACGAATCAGCTCTTCCATGACGTTGCTCCCGTTAAATCGTGCCGGAGTGTTCCAAACCTTGGAAAATTAAGCCACGAAAAACACAAAACTTTCAGAGCTGGGTTTTCAGCCAGCCGAGCAGGGCGTCGCGGTCGGGAAAGCGGTTTTCGAGCTGGGCGTCGTAGGCCAGCCGGATGAGTTCACCCATACGCGGGCCGGGGGCGACGCCGAGTTCGCGCAGCTCTTTTCCGGTGATCCACCGTTCGGGCAGGATCGGCTCGTTTTTCATCTCTTCGGCTTTTGCGAGCAGGAAGTGATAGTTGTCCAGCAGGCCGTGACTGCCGGAGCAATCAACACGGTGCAGCTCCAGTTCCAGAACAAAGGTTTCCGCGCCCATCAGTTTGCGCAGGGTGGATTTATTCATTTTCTGCACGTCTTTAAAACGCATGTGGCCGTCGATGGCGGTGACGATCTGTTTAATCTCTTTGGTCGGCAGTTTCAGGCGGCGCAGAATTTCTTCGGCCATTTCAGCGCTCTTGCGTTCGTGTCCGTGAAAGCGCAGGCGGTCTTCACCCATGAAGGCGGTGGCCGGTTTGCCGACGTCGTGCAAAAGGACGGTGTAGGCAAGGGCGCGGCTTGCATTTTTCATGAGGTTGAGCATGAGGCAGGTGTGGACGAAGACGTCGCCTTCGGGATGGAACTGCGGCGGCTGCTCCTGTCCGATCATCGGAAGAATTTCCGGTATGATGTATTTCATCAGGCCGAGCTCGACCAGTTCTTTCAGGGCGTCGCCGGGGCGAAGACTTTCGGTGAGGGTGCGCGAGAATTCGTTTTCGATGCGCTCTGCACTGATTTTGGCGAGGCCGGGGGCGTATTTCTGAATCGCGGCGCGGGTGGCCGGTTCAATTTCAAAACCGAGGGTGTGCGCAAAGCGTACGGCGCGCAGCATGCGCAGATGGTCTTCGGCAAAACGCTTTTCCGGATCGCCGATGGCGCGGATGATTTTCTGTTCGAGGTCGGCTTGTCCGCCGACGTAGTCGATGATTTTGTTTTCGACCGGATCGTAAAACATGCCGTTGACGGTGAAGTCGCGCCGCTTGGCATCTTCTTCCGCACCGCAAAAGTGGATGCTGTCGGGGCGGCGTCCGTCCTGATAGCCGCCGTCGGCGCGGAAGGTGGCGACCTCGGTTTCGGTGCCGTCTTCAACAACGACGATGACGCCGAAGGCTTTGCCGACGGCGACCGTTTTCGGAAAGAGCGCTTCAATCTGGTCGGGGGTGGCACGGGTGGCGATGTCGTAGTCCTTGGCGATGCGGCCGAGCAGCCGGTCACGTACGGAACCGCCGGCAAAAAAAGCGGTGAAACCCGCGGCGCGGATTTGCTTCAGGATCTTCAACGCGGTATGCTCGGTGCTGTTCATAAGTGCGGTGAGTCTGGAGCGAACCTATGAAAAAGTTAATCCTTTTCTCTCTTCTTCTTGCGGCGGCGCTGACGGGTGCCGCCCAGACGAATAATACTTTCTGGGCCGAAAGTCTGCAGCAGTTTGAAGTGTCCTATACCGGTTCCGGCTATATGGGTCCGTCCGACTTCAATGCATTTCTTGACCGGGCCGAAGGAGGCCGTCCGGCGCAAAGTTTTTATGCGCGGTTTTCGGATGATCCGGTGGTTTTTCTTCGGCAGTGGGGACTGTGGCGTACGCTGTTTTTAATTCTGCTGGGCGGATTGGCGCTGAATCTGACGCCGTGCGTGCTGCCGATGATTCCGGTGAATCTGGCAATTATCGGGGCGGGGGTGCAATCGGAATCGCGCCGCAAGGGTTTCTCACTCGGCGCGGTATACGGTTTGGGTATCACGGTGGTGTACGGTATTCTGGGGCTGGCTGTGGTGCTGGGCGGCGCGCGCTTCGGCGCGCTGAATGCCAGCCCGTGGTTCAATTCGGGCATTGCGGCGGTTTTTCTGATCCTGTCGCTTTCGATGTTCGGCGTACTGCATATCGACCTTTCCCGTTTTCAGAGCGGACTGGGCGGTACGCAGTTTAAAAGCCGGTTTGCCGCTGCGTTTGTCATGGGCGGCGTTGCGGCGCTGCTGGCCGGAGCCTGTGTGGCACCGGTGGTGATTGCGGTGCTGCTGCTTTCCGGCAATCTGTATACGCATGGCGTACAGGCCGGACTGGTGCTGCCGTTTGTTCTCGGATTAGGCATGGCGCTGCCGTGGCCGTTCGCAGGCGCGGGGCTGTCATTCCTGCCGAAACCGGGCGCGTGGATGGAGTGGGTGAAGCGCGGGTTCGGAATACTGATTCTGCTGTTCGCCGTTTATTACGGACTGCTGGCAGCGCGTTTGCTGCGAACTCACGCAGCGCCGCCTGCCGGCGGAGAACAGCTGGTGGATAGCGCCGGTTTCCGTGGCGCGCTCGACGAAGCCCATGCCGCCGGCCGGCCGGTATTCATCGACTTCTGGGCCGACTGGTGCAAAAACTGCCACGCGATGGATACGGCCACTCTGGCCAACCCTGAAATCAAAAAACGGCTGGCGCGATACAGGGTGATCAAGTTTGACGCTTCGAAGTATGACGAGTCACCGGCGAAAGAAATCCTTGACCGCTTCGGCGTGGTCGGATTACCTGCCTACGTCATTCTGAGCCCCTTACAACAGGGCGATTCCGCAGTCCGGCGGAATGAAAAAAAATAATTTCTTTTCTTTCTTTTTTTACGCGCTACCATCCGGTTTAAGAAACCAGACGGACGGAGTTGTGTATGAAAAATAATGAAAACGGTTCCGGTTGCAATAAAGGTACACATCTTGAAGGTTGCGGCAGGAAGTGTGATAACGCCTGTCCGGTAATCGATACGGTTGGAAGGAAGGTTCTGTTCGTGAACAAAACCCGCACAGAAAGCTGTCCCTTTGAACTGTTTTTTGGCGATTCGGTTGTCTGCACCTGCCCGGTTCGCATGGAAAATTACTTTGCCTGAAGATTCTCCGATTTCAGGAGATGCGAACAGGTACAGAACAAAGTGCGTGAACGGCTCCGTCTGCTGACCGCCGGAGAATCGGAATTATAGTTCTTCCAGAATATTCAAAACCTGCCCTGCGGCCTGCTTCCAGCTCAACCGGGCATTGTAATCATCGAAAGCTTTCATCGCCAGTATGCGGTATTCGTACGGGTTGCTGAAGAGCTGTCCGATGCATTCTGCATAACGTCCCGCCGCTTCCGGATCAAAGCAGCAGCCGTTAATTCTTTCATGCACCGCCGTGGGAATGCCGCCGGTGTTTGAGGCGGCAACGGGCAGGGCGAAACTGCCGGCCTCCGGAAAAATATGGCCGAAACACTCGGCCCGGCACGGCTGAATCAGAAAATGGGCATTGCGATAGAGTTTGTTCCATCCGGGCGCGTTCATCCGGCTTGGCGGGCGAAAGAAAGCCCGCGCTTTTTACAAAATCCGGAACCCGTGCCATGTGCTTTGCCGGATCGGTTCCCAGAAAAGCAATCTCTGTCCGGAATCTCTGCGCATTCAGAATTTCCACGGCCTTGATGGCGGTATCGCCGCCTTTACGCTTCCACTCCACGCCGGTAAAAAGCAGGCGGCAGGCGGTGTGCAGATATTGCGCAGCGGTGCGAGATAGTGAAAACCGTCCGAATCTGCCTTGAGATGCAAAGCGATGTTTTCCGCTGCGCTGTGAATTCCGACAGCGCCCGGCTTGCGCGTTTCGGCGGACTGCCGGACATCCAGATGATGTGCAAAGGCCAGATTCACCGGTTGATCTCCCCGCTGGTGGTGCGGGTGTCGCGCCACAGTTTTTTAAGTTTTCCGCGGCAGAGCATATTCAGTGCCGACAGGAATTGAAGCGAGTCGAGCAGGACTTGAATTGCCAGCACCGGCAGATAGGCCGCTTTTTTGGAAGCACCGGAATTACGGAACCGGATGAAGCGGGTCGCAATGAGAATCCGGTAAATGCGGATGTAGTCCCGGTTTTTAATTTTATCGGCAATCAGCTGGCGCGACCAGTCCGGTGCGGTGCGGTCCAGATTTTCAATCAGCGCGGCGGCATCCGGCGCATCCGTCAGATGCTGTTGCAGATATTCCCAGATCCAGCGGTGGATAATGTAGCCCGCGATCTGCCGCCGGTGTGTGGCCAGTACGTCGGGCAGACGGGTGTACGCTTCAAAAACGTGCGAAGCGGTGTCGGCCATCACCAGCCGGCGTGCCGCGTCTTCGGGCTCGGTGAGAAAGTTTGATACCGCCATCTTTTTTATAAAGCCGTCTTCAACGATGATCTGTTCGGGAATCCGGAGACGGCGCAGCCAGGCGGCGCGCGCGCAGTAAAGCTGTCCGCAAAGCTGGCCGGAAGCCGACTGGTTGATCCGTGCGCTGTGCATTGAAATCTGGTCGAGCAGGCTGTAGCGCTGTTTAAATACGATATGTTTGACCGGCAGGTCGGTGCAGATGAATGCCTCCGGATTCTGCACCAGCTTATCGAGCATGTTACTGAGCGTGTCGGGCATGTATATCTGGATGTCGGCATCGACCATAAAAATGACGTCGGACTGCGGATCGGCCAGTTCATGGACGAATACATTCCATGCATTGGTTTTTCCCGGACGCTGCAACGAATGAACCCGCCAGCGAAGGTTTTCCGGATGATTGAGTTTTTCGGCGGCAGCCAGCATCGCGCCGCTGGCGGCCAGTGTTGTATTGTCGGTGCAGCCGTTCGGCACGCAGATCAGTTCAACCTGATGTCCGCTCTGCCCGAGATTGCGCAGGAGACTCTGTGCAAAAACGCTGTGAATGGTCGAGCGGATGCTGCTCTCTTCATTCCACGCCAGAATTCCGATGCTGATTTTCATAGAATTAAAAACTTCGCAGGTTGACCGGAACCGGCGGAGCTTCAGAAACTACCGCCGCCGCATAGCCGGAATCAATTTTCAATGTTTGGAAAAACCACTGTCCACCGCTTCCGATATCCGGAGAAAACGGTTTTCCGCCGACCGGCACGGCGAAGGTGTTGAGGTTTTTATAGATGCCGGCGCCCAGCGCCTTTACATACGCCTCTTTTTTGGCCCAGATTTCAAAAAAACCGTCAGCCGGATTTTCCAGCGATTGAAAAAACAGCTGTTCTTCCGGCGCAAACCACCTTTTGGCGATGGTTGCCATATTCAGTCCGGTGCGCCGGAATTCAATATCTACGCCGACTGCCCGCCCGGCGGTGACGGCAATCAGCAGGCGGTCGCGGGAGTGTGATACGTTGAATTCCAGACTGCCGTCTTTCAAAAACGGTTTACCCTGAGCATTCCGGTTGAACTGCAGCGCGGACGGATTGGTGTTCAGGCAGTCGGCCAGAACCCGGCGCAGCAATCCGCGACTCAAAATGAAGCCGTTGGCATCGTCCGGTTTGATGAATTTGGCTGCGCGTTCCAGTTCTTCACCGGTCAGCAGGCTGCGGCACAGGTCTCTATCATGCTGGTGGTCGGGCAGACGGATGTTCCAGACCTCGATCGATTTTCTAAAAGTTTCCATATTGTTCTTCATCAAAACCGGCGCTTTATATAGCATTCGAACTCCAGTGACGCGAGTACCGGATACCTATGAATTTAAAAGACGACCAGACGCTGATTGCCCGGTTTATCAGACAGGCCGCCGAACATCCGGGCCTCGCCGCTGTCCGTTACGGCGAAACCGTTATCTCATACGCCGAACTGAATCGCCGCTCACTGGAGCTTGCCCGGGTGTTGCGTGCGAACGGAGCGGGGCGCGATGTGCCGGTTGCCATCTGTCTGGAGCGCTCGCCGGAGCTGATTATTGCAATACTGGCGGTTCTGCGTGCCGGCAGCGCTTATTTGGCGCTCGATCCCGTTTATCCGCAGGAACGCCTTATGTTTATGCTGGCGGACAGCGGCGCGCCGGTTGTGATCACGACAGCGGCGCGCCGGTCTCATTTCATTGCCGGTGCCGCGGTTGTTGCACCGGATGAATCGTTGCCGTTTTCAGCTGACTGGGAACTGCCGGAAACTGATGATCTCGCCTACGTTATTTATACCTCCGGCTCCACCGGAAAACCGAAAGGGGTGCTTTGTCCCCATCGCGGCGCGCTCAATATGCTTGATGATGCGCAGCACCGCCGCCCGCTCGGCCTTGACGACGTGTGCAGCTGGTGGACCGGCGTTGGTTTTGATGTTTCCGTCTATGAAATTTTTTCGCCGCTCATTTGCGGGGCTGCGCTGTTTATCATGCCGGATGAAATCCGTCTGGATGCTGCCAGATTAATGGATTGGCTCTGTGCAAAAAAGATCACTTCCGCTTATATCCCGCCGGCCATGATCGCCGATCTGGAAATCTGGACGCGCGAGCATTCCGGGCATAGCCGCCTGCGCCGCCTGCTTACCGGTGTCGAACCGGTTCCGGAACGGCGGCTGATGAATATTGCCCGCGCTGTGCCTGAGCTGTGTATCATCAACGGCTACGGCCCGACCGAGGCCGCAGTTTATTGCACCTGCTATTGCGTGGACGTTTCCGGCGACCCGCACCGTAGCACGCCGATCGGCAAGGCACTTGAGGGCGTTGAAATTTTTCTGTTCAACAGCCGGATGGAACCCGTTGCCGGCGGTGAAGAGGGCGAAATCTATATCGGCGGCGTGCAGGTGGCGCGCGGGTACCTGAACTGTCCCCGCCTGACGGCGGAACACTTCCTTGAAACACCGTACGGGCGGCTCTACCGCACCGGCGACCGGGCCGTGCGGCTGCCCGGCGGCAATCTGCTGTTTTCCGGACGCACGGACCGGCAGATAAAAATTCTCGGCTGCCGCGTGGAGCCCGGCGAAATTGAATCCGCACTTTGCCGGATCGACGGGGTGCGCGAAGCGGTGGTGGCGGTTTGCGAAGATATTCCCGGCATCCAGCGCCTCGTCGGCTATTACACCATACAGGGAGCCTGCACCCTTACGGACGATAAAATACGCCGCTCGCTTGAACGTGAACTGCCGGCATATATGATTCCGTCGCTGTTTATCCGGCTGACGCATATTCCGCTCACGCCCAACGGTAAAACCGACCGCAAGGCGCTGCCCCCGCCGGCCCCCGCCGCTCTCCGGCAATTGCGCGCCGGGGAGTTCAAGCCGCCGGTTTCGGCAACCGAGAAGACGGTCGCAGAGCTGTTCGCAGCGGTACTGAAGACCGGCCCGGCCGGATTGAACGACCACTTTTTTGCACTCGGCGGTCACTCGCTGCTGGCCACGCAGCTGGCGTCGAAAATACAGACCGAGCTGCGGGTGGATGTTTCGCTCAGGGATATTTATGAAAATCCGGCGGCGGGACAGCTTGCCGCTTTGATCAGCTCCCGTCACAGCACAGGAACCGTTTCCGGCGACATTCCTCTTGCCGCCGGGCGTTCTTCATATCCGCTGACACCGTCGCAGCGTACCATGTGGATGCTTCATCAGTCTGACCGTTCGGGCATTCTGTCTAATATTCCCGAAGTGGTTCATCTGCGCGGCCCGCTGAATATTGAAGTGATGGAACGTGCGTTCAACGAAGTTATCCGGCGCCACGACTCGCTGCGTATGGTTTACACCATGGAAAAAGGCGAAATGGTGCAGCGCCCGCTCGACAAAGTTCATGTGCCCGTCAAGTTCACGGATTTGAGCGGGCTCGATGCCGCCGAACGTGACCGCCGCGCAGCGGAAATGCGGCTGAAAAACGGCCGCCGTATTTTTGATCTTTCCGAAGGCCCGCTCATTTATGCTGAATTGGTCAAGCTGGCCGAAAACTATTTTCAGCTTTTCTTTAACATTCATCACATCGCTGCTGACGGCTGGGGCATCAGCCTGTTTAACACGGAATTCGCTGAACTTTATGAGGCATTTCTCGATGGCCGTCCATCGCCGCTGCCGCCGGTCGGCCGGCAGTATTCCGATGTCGCCGCATGGCTTGATGAACGCATCCGGAGCGGCGCGCTGCAATCGCAGCTTGATTACTGGAAAGAAAAGCTGGCTGCACCGCGTCCCGATCTCCATTTCCCTCTCGATCACAAACGGCCTGAAGTTTCTGCGCACCGCGGTACGCGTCATGCTTTCGTCATTTCGCCGGACATCACTAAGGCGCTCACGGCGCTGGGCCGCCGCGAAAGCGCTTCGCTGTTTATGGTGCTGTCCGCCGTCTGGCAGACGCTGCTGCATCGCGCCACCGGCTCGGCCGACGTCATTACCGGCACCGCTATCGCCAACCGCAACCACCCGCAGACCGAAAAAATCATCGGCACTTTTATCAACGCACTCTCATTGCGCACTGATTTCACCGGCGCACTTTCATTTTCCGCCGTGCTTGACAGAGTACGGCGCGCCGCCCTCGAAGCTTACGCACAGCAGGATATACCGTTCGAAAAAGTCATGGAGGCCGTCAATGACGGAACGCACCATCCTGTTTTCCGCAACTCGCTCATTCTGCATAACATGGCGCTGCCGGCCAAACAGTTTGCCGGCCTCACACTGACGGATGATGAAGTCGGCAACGGCACGTCCAAAATGGACATGCTGCTCTACTTCATCGAGCGCGACGGGCAGCTGGAAGGGCAGCTGGAATATGATGCGGAACTTTTCGATGCCGCCACCGCCGAACAGACGGCGGCCGATTTTTTGATGCTGGCGCGGCAGGCGGTCAAAGATCCGTGCCGTCCGCTCGGCGACTATCTGCGGACGGGCGGCGAAGAGGCACCAACCTGTTTTGTAATCGGCGAGGGTTCCCTGTGTCTGCGCTGCACCGAAGTGCTGCGCCGCCGGGGCCTGCGGGTGCTCGGACTTATTTCGCCTGATACCGCCAACCGCCGCCGGGCGAAAGAAAAGGGTGTGCCGTGGCATCATCCGGATGAAGGGTTCGTCAAAATTCTTTCTGCGCAGCCGTTCGATTTTCTCTTCAGCATCGTCAACAGTTTCATTCTCAAGCCGGAGGTGCTTGCGCTGCCGCGCCGCTGTGCCATCAATTATCACGACGCGCCGCTGCCGCGCTATGCCGGGGTTTATTCCACCGCGTGGGCCATTATCAACCGCGAGCGGTTCCACGGTATCAGCTGGCATTTGATGGCGGATGAGGTGGACGCGGGCGACCTGCTCAAGCAGCGTACCGTGAAAATTTTTGAAAACGACACTTCGTTCACGCTTAACGCCCGCTGCTACGACACAGCCATTGAAGCACTCAGCGAACTGGCGCTGGAACTGGTCGAAGGGCGCGAAATCCGTACGCCGCAGGATCTGCGCAAACGCAGCTATTATCCGCTTTATAAACGGCCGGTTTACGGCGGTATGATCGACTGGAGCCGCCCGCAGGCCGAAACCGATGCACTGCGCCGCGCGCTTGATTTCGGGAATCAGCCTAACGATCTCGGTCTTCCAAAAGTACTGTTTGGCGGCGAACTCTATGTGCTTAAATCCGACGGCACCATGTTTACCCTGGACGGCGATCCGACTGAGTTTCGCCTTTCCGCGGTCGGCGAGTCGGCCGCCTGGGTTGTCAATGAACCGTTGTTTTTAAACCTTGGAAAAAAGCTGGAAGCGCTGAATGCTGAACTGGCCGGGCATGAACATTTCTGGGTGCGCTGTTTCGAAAACCTCCAGCCTTTGGAAATCCCCGCCGGTATTGACCGTGCGAACCATCACTATACGCTTACCGACTTGCCGTTATTTCTGTGTTTCCTTTCCCGTTTCTGTTCACAGGAACATTTCACTGCCGGGTGGAAAACCGAAACACCGGTGCCGGAATTTTCCGCCGATATTGTTCCCCTTCATGTCGAGCTGAATACCAATGAGTTGCTGGCGGATAATCTGTTCCGCGCGGAAAAGTCGCTTGAAACCTGCCGGAAGCGGAAAACCTATGTGCGCGACCTGTTCCAGAGGTTTCCGTCGCTGCGCAAGCCGCCGGTTTACCATGTTTTACTTGGTGAAAACGAAGTGCGCTGCCCGGCTGAAATATGGGAGCACTTTCGCGCCTTCCGCCAGGCAGCAGACCTCCGTCAGCCGCTCTATGCTCAATCGGTGCTGACGGTACACGATCGGCGTGATCTCGAAAAATTCCAGGTGTGCACTCCCGGTTTCGATGAAACCCGCTGCATCCACGAGCTCTTCGAGGCACAGGCTGAAAAGACACCGCGCGCGACAGCCGTTGAGGGAGCGGATAAAAAACTGACCTATGCTGAACTTAATTTGCGGGCCGATGCGCTGGCGGTGCGGTTGCAGGCACTGGGAGTCACGCCCGACACACCGGTCGGCCTTTTTGTAAATCGCTCGCCCGAAATGTGCATTGGTATTCTTGGTATTCTCAAAGCGGGCGGCGCCTATGTTCCGCTCGATCCCGACTATCCAGCGGACCGCCTCGAATTTATCATGGGCGACATGGCTATGCCGATGATCGTCACCGTCGAAGCGCTCAGCGAACGGGTTGAGGCGGCGGGACGTGCAGTTGTTTGCATCGACCTGATTAAAGACGCCGGAACTAAACCGGACGTCCGTGTCACAGGCTCCAATCTGGCATACATCTTCTACACGTCCGGTTCCACCGGCAAACCGAAGGGTGTGATGGTGGAACACCGCAATGTGGTGAACCACTGTCTGGCCTCGGTTCAAACGTATGGCATCGGTGCCAAAGACCGCGTCCTTCAGTTTTTCTCGATGAACTTCGACGGCTCGGTCGAAGAGCTTTTCCCGGCGTGGGCTTCCGGCGGTACGGTGGTGCTGCGCAGTAATGAACTGTCCAGTTCGGTTTCAGAGTTTGAAGAATTTATTGCGCGCCGGAAAATCACTGTCGCCGATCTGCCGACGGCCTACTGGCACGAATGGGTGCGCAACCTGCGCGCTGTGCCGCAAATTCTGCGCGCCGTCATTATCGGCGGCGAAAAAGTTTCAGCGGAACTCTGCCGCGTCTGGCTGCAGAAAGACGGCGGCAAGGTTCGGCTTTTCAATACCTACGGCCCGACGGAATGCACGGTGGTGGCCACCGTTCATGAACTGACCGGTGCTGTCACCGGCGAAGTGCCGATCGGTCTGCCGATTGCCGGCACGGCGCTCTACGTGGCGGACACGCGGCAACAGCTTGTACCGCTGGGTATGCCCGGTGAACTGCTCATCGGCGGCGAAGGCGTTGCACGCGGTTATCTCAACCGGCCCGATCTGACCCGCGAAAAATTCATCCGCAATCCGTGGGGCGACGGAATGCTTTACCGCACCGGCGACCTCGTTTGCCGTCAGCCGGACGGAAGTATCGGCTTTATGGGGCGTGTGGATAATCAGGTTAAGATCCGCGGTTTCCGCATTGAGCCCGACGGAATCGCCGCCGTATTGGAGCAGCACAGCGACATTGCTCAGGCGGTTGTGACAGCCCGTGACGATCTTTCGGAGCAGAAGGAACTGGCCGCTTACTACATTCCGGAACCGGGCCTTTCGCCGTCGGTCAGCGAATTGCGTGCTTTTCTCGCCGCCAACCTGCCTGAGTACATGGTTCCTGTTGCTTTCATGGAACTGGATGAATTTCCGGTTGCGCCCGGCGGAAAGGTCGACCGGAAGGCGTTACCATCGCCGGTAAAATCTGTGACCCGATCGTTTAATAACTATGCGGAGCCCGTGACAATTCAGCAAAAAACGCTGGCGGAAATCTGGTCGGCGGTGCTCGGTATGGATCCGGTCGGCATCCACGATAATTTCTTTGATCTCGGCGGCCATTCGCTGCTGGCCATTCAGCTGGTCGAACGGATTCTTTCCTCCGGACTGTCGCTCACCGTCGCACAGCTCTTTCAATATCCAACGATTGCACAAATGGCTGAAATCATCGGAACACGCGGTGATACGGAATATAAATCGCTGGTCTGCCTCAAGGAAGGTGTGCCGGGCCGTGTGCCGTTATTCCTGCTGCACAGTGCGCCGGGCGATCTGCTGGGTTATTCGAATCTGGTACACAATCTGCCGCCGGAGCAGCCGGTATACGGCTTTCAGTCGCTCGGGCTGATTGATCCGGACAATGTCCATTCAACCATTCCGGAAATGGCCGCTCATTATGTTTCCGTGCTGCGCGAATTTCTGCCGGCCGGGCCGTATCTTCTCGGCGGCTGGTGCTATGGCGGCTATGTCGCCATGGAAATGGCCCGCCGGCTGATGGAGCAGGGATGCACTGTGAAACTGCTCGCGCTGATCGACGCATGGGCCTATCCGCCCGCCGAGCGGCGAATCGCTTTCTATTGGCGGCGCCTCCGGCTCATGCGCATCATCGGACTCCGGCAATGGCTGGATATCATTTTTAAACGCGCCATGAATTTGTTTCATGATGAAGCCGCCGACGCCGTCAAAATGCTCGACGGCGTGCAGGCCACGGAGGGGGTGCTGGCTAACCGCGAAGAGGTTTACCGCCGCAACCGCGAAGCCGCGCTGCGCTACAACCCGCGGTTTTATCCCGGTCACGTCGCGCTTTTCCGTTCAGACGAGCTGGCGGCCTGGTTTCTTCCTGATATGACTATGGAATGGGCGGTGCTCACGGAAGATCAGGATATCTATCTGATTCCCGGCGGGCACCGCGATATGCTGCGCGAACCTGCTGTCAAGGTGCTCGCCGCGCGTCTCAACGACAGTATCGAAAAAGCATTACAACAAAGCCGGAGCTGAGCTGTTGCGACGGTGCTGTTTGAAAAAGTTCCACATCACGGTGTTGGCATCAAAAGTGGCGGTTTTTCCGTAGGTCTTTTCCGGCAGCTGCCCGGCGCGGCCCGGCCAGGTGTGTCCTCCGTTTTCGATGCGGCAGAAGATTACTTCGGCGTGATTGCGGGGACAGGAATATTCCGTGCGGGTAACGTGCGTTCCGCTGTCAGCGTCCTGAGTAAGTTCGGTCTGAACAGGTACTTTGTCGCAACCGTTCTTTTCGGCCCACCACGCGATGTATTGATTGGCGGAAAGACCGGAGCCGCGGTGAGTGCCCGCGCTTCCGCCGCTGTAATAGGCAAACGGATCGGCGGTGCCGTGAAAATAGAGAACCGGCACCGGAACGGCGGGTTTCCAGTCATCGGCCGCGCGGGTACCGATGGTTCCGGCAACCGGCGCGATGGCGGCGATTCGCCCTGAAAGTTCAACGGCGATCCGGTTGGCCATGCTGGCACCGTTGGAGTAGCCCGTCACATAAACGCGTTCGGGGTCGGCGTGAAAGTGGCGGACGGCTTGATCAATCAGCGCGGAAATAAAAGCGGTGTCGTTGACTTCGGGAACGCGCCCGTCGTTCCAGTACAGCTTGCCTTTGTACAGGCCGACGGCATTCGGATAGGCGGCAATAAAACCGTTCTGATCCGCTGTGTCGGACATTCCCGTCAGCTTTTCCATTTCGCTGCCGGTCATCTGCCCGCCGTGCAGGACGATCACCATCGGCAGCGGCCCGCCGGAAGTCTTTCCGGACGGCAGGTGAAAATGGCAGGTGCGCGGGCGGCCGTCAACCGTCAGCGTGCAGTCGGAGACAGGTTGAGGGGTTTTTCCGGAAAGCGGGTGGCGCTTGAAAAAGTCCCAGATAAAACCGGTGGCATCGAGTTTGTCAGTTGTTTGGCCGACCCAGCTTTCCGGCAGCAGACTCTTGCCGCCGGCCCAGGTATGCCCCTGACCGGCGACGGTCACAAAAACGATCGCCGGATTTTCCGGCACGGAACCGAAGGTTTCGATGCGGACGCCGTTGTTTTCGCTTGTCGTTTCCGCCGTTTCGGGACAGCCGATGGCCTTGGCCCATTTCACGATGGAGTCCCGTACCGGCGGTTTTGGCTTGGCCCGCATCGAATCACTGCTGCCGCCGAATTTCATCTTCGGTACGCCGCCGGCGAGGAGATTGAGCGGGTCGTCTGCGCCCGTGAGATAACACATGGGAAGGGGGCGCTCCAGTCTGTCCGGCTCAATCCAGCACGCGCCGGCATCAGGCGCAATGGCGGCGATCCGCTTTGATGCCGCAGCGCCGAACCGGAACGCCATCGAAGCGCCGTTGGAAAAGCCGGTGACAAAAATCCGCCGCGAATCCACAGCAAATTTTGCACACAGCTCGTCGAGCACCGCGTTGAGAAAAGCGACGTCATCAACCGGCGTCTGGCCGGGATAAAAACGGTCGGAACCGTCATTCCAGAGCTGCGGATTGCGAGAAAAACTGCCCGGCTTTGAAGGATCGCGGGCCAGCGCATCGGGAAAGGCGGCAAGGAAATTTTCCTGATCGGCCTTGCCGCCCCAGCCGGTTTCCTGCGCGGCGGCTTTGCCGGTTCCGCCGCCGCCGTGCAGCATGACCACCGCCGGAACCGCTTTCTTTCCGTCATACTGCGGCGGCACGTGAACAGTGTAATGCCGGTTGAGTTCTCCGCACCGGAGAGTGAATTCATGATCACCGGGAGGCACCGCCGCTTTTTCCGGCTGCTGCGGAGTGCTGATCAGTGCTTCAACTTGCGATTTTGTCATGCAGCGGGTTTCCGGATAATAAACGCCCATCCGTTTGCGGACAGCATCCGGGTTGCGGTTGCGTACGGAAAGATCGGCCTCCTGCCAGGTGACGAGCTGCGGCGCGTATTTCCAGACATTGGAAGCGGTGGACATAATGCGCATATTGATGCTCAGCGTTGAGCCGGCCGGCCAGTCTCGCCAGGTGATGCCGTTGGCTTCTGTTGCACAGGCCGGACGATCCTCTTTGCGCCCGATCACGATGGTGTAAAAACCGTTCGAACCGGTCGCAACCGTTTCGTCGGTGACGTTGACAACCGGTGTCAGGCGGGTCGGGCTTCCGGCGTGCATGGAAAGATTCCAGTAGCGCAGTTCATTGTCCGGCTCCATGACCGGATTGCCCTGAAGAGTGTGCGGCACGCGCGGCATTTTTCCGCGGAAGACCAGCATCTGTCCGGGGCCGATGTTGGCGGAGCTGACCAGATAGGTGTTGTAGATGTGGTGATCGCTGACGTGTTCATCATTGCCGGGTGGCGGCGTATCCGGGCCCATCTCTCCGAAGGCCCGGCGGTAGCGGGCGGACAGTTCACAGCGGCCTCCGGCAAGGTTGTCTTTTCCGAGGTAGTCTTTGAAATAGGTAACGAGCCACGGCGTCTGGAACACCTTGTATAGCATGATTTGTCCATCCGGCCCGTCGAGCAGCCGGTGGGTTTCCGGATTGTACGTGCCGGGTTGTCCACCAGCCTGCACGGCTTTGCGGGCATAGTCGCGCAGCAGTTCGTCGGCTTCTTTTTCTTTGAGGGAGAGACCGTCAGCCAGGGCAGGATTTTCCTGAAGCGAATAGCCGGCCACGAATTTACGGAGGTTCACCGGCATGGCGCGGCTGACGGGTGCCAGTACCGGTTCTTTACCCGGAAGCTGCAGGCGGATCACCGGCGGCTCCACGCCGCCGTACGGATCGTAATGATCAGGCAGATACATGCGCATATAAACCACCGGGCCGCGCGCTTTCGGACTGCCGAAAAGTTTGCCCGGCTCCGTCGTCGCGGTTCCGCCGATGCGCAGGTTGCCGGGTGCGCGGTACGGCGGAACCGCCGCCGCGCCGTTCAGCAGCACCGGATCGCCGTCACGCAGTTCAAAAGTGATATGAAAGTGGCGCTTTTGCGCGTTGCGGTCGGCACCGGGCCGGAAGGGATTGATGCTGCCGGGGTCGGGGACGATGTCTTCGTCCAGCAGATGGATTTCCGGAAGACCCGTGCCGTCGCTGGCGACCAGCGCTTTGCCGCTCCACGGCGCGGTCACCTGAAAACTCATCATGCGGGCGTGCGGGAAATCGCCTTCGATCAGAATTTTTGTTCCTTCGAGGAGCGGCTTATCGAACCGCCACAGATAATAGGTGTTGTCCGGCGGCTCGCCTTTGGCGTGGTTGAGATAACCCGATGCTTTCCAAGCTTCCGGGCTTTCCGCGAAAATTTTAAACCACTGGGCGCGCAGATTTTTTGCGCCGGCCCAGTCGGCAGGCCATGTGATCTGCTCCGGACGGCCGGTGTCAGTGGTTCCCCACTGTCCGGGAACCGGCTTTGCTTCGGCACCGAAAGCGATGAGAACGAGGCTGAGAATGGCAGAAATGTATTTCATCAAACTTTTCCTTTTACTGTTCAGTACCGGAGGATGACGGGTTCCACAGTTTCCGCAGACGCTCAAACCGTTCGTCCAGTTTCTGCACCTGTTCCGGTGTAAGCAGCTTGTTGATCTCCAGCCGGGCCGCTTGCAGCCGCATCAAACCCCTCATCCGGCTTCTGGCCTGCAGCACCCGCAGATCATCGGTTGTCTGTGAGACAATCGTCTGCACTGCGGTTTTCTGTTCGCCGGTCAGATGGAGATATTTGTCCATGCGGGCGATAGTACGATCGACCGCCTTTTCCGGTTCGCGCGCCGCTTCCCGCATCCGGTGGACAATGGCCGAAACGGTCAGTGCGCTGCCGAGCACCGTACCGCCGGTAAAAATTCCCAGCATGAGTAGTACAGTCCACAGCCGGCGGCGGGCCGGGCGCGGAAGAGATTCAGTTGATTTGTCCTTTTTCATTTCGATTCCTTTCCGCCGGGTCATCCGGCAAACATTGCAAAACAGGTGCTCCACGGATCGGTAAACAGGTCGAGCAGCGGCACGGTCAAAACTGCGGCGGCGGCTGAACAGGCAAGGGTTGTAACAGCCGGCCAGACCGGTGCACGGCGTGTCCGGCGGAGCCGGGGGATTACACGGTCGGCGATATCGAGCGGGAAGGCGGCGTCCATGCGGGCGCAGGCGGCCAGTTGTTCTACAGCTTTGAGGCGGTCATTCATTTTATGTCTCCTTGTTTCAATTCACAGGAACCGGCTTTGCGTCCTGTGAGTGTGCGGAAATGTTCACCGAGTCCGTTCGGAGTTCCGGCACGGATGGCGGCGAAGGCCCTTGGATTCAGACGGCGCGTGATCTCATGATAGGGAATCCGGTCAAGCTCCGCAGAGTAGTCGAGATCGGCATAGAAATAACTGCTCCAGTAAAAGGAGAGCAGGCTCACCTGTTCGTGGCGGGCGAGATCGAACATGAGCGTCATGAATTTACGATCCAGCGGTTGCCAGAACGAGAAAGCATCCCGACGGAAAACCTCCGCAGACGCAGCCACGTTTTCGCTGCCCGGACGCGCTGTTTTGTAAAGCCAGGATTCGTCGATACAGCATTGTTTCCCGGCGGCGCGGGCGATGCGGGCCGTCTGCCGGGCATTGTCCATGAATTTTGCGTTGACCGGGTAAACATGAACGGCGAGGTAGTCCAGTTCCGGAATCGCGGCAAGACTCCGCGCGAAATCCAATGAGCTCCAGCTTCCTGACCCGGCACCGCACAGGATGCCCGTGTGATCCCAGCCTTGGAGAGCGTTTTGCACAACCTCAGCAATCACAGCAGGTGTGTTAAGCTCGCGCAGGCCGGTCAGTTTGGCGTGAGTGTCGGGTTCCGTGAGCATATCGAGGTAATCGGGTTTCAGTTCGCGGGCCACCCGCATAACCATCAGGCGGTAATCGGCCTTGAATTTTTCGATGGTGAGATCGCGGTAAATACCCTGAAACGGACTGAAGGGCGTATCAGCAAAGATAACCGAGACATGAGGCATGACCTTGATGCCGAGTTTATGCGCTTCGTCCACAACCTGCCGGTAGAAGGCCAGATATTCATCATTGCGGGGAAAGTCCGGCGTCAGCAGCGGATATTGAAGCGCGAACTTTACGCAGTCCACTCCCAGTTCGCGGAAGCTGCGCAGGGTGGTGACCACCGCCGGCATGGTTTCCGGCATCAGGAGCGCTTCGCCGCGGTTGGAATTCGCCACAAGCAGATCCGTGCAAAGCAGCGGGCCGTGCTGATCCGGCTTCGTACCTGCTGCGGACTCAATCCGGAGCTGTTCATCGAGACTTCGCTCCAGCGTGCTGTACAGCGCGGTGTAGGCGGCAGGCACAGCATTCTGTGCAAAGCCCGGGCCGCCGCCGGGCATCGCCGCAGAAAACAGAAGTACGCCTAATAACCGGGTGTAATTCATCTGCATATGTCTTCCTTATTTGTGATGGATAAACAACTCTCTCAGCCGGTTGCGGGCCCGGTGCAGCCGGACTTTTACCGCGGCAAGGCTCCAGCCGGTCCGGTCGGCAATCTCTTGGGTTTCGCAGTCGTCAAAATAAAACAGAGTCAGCACCAGACGATCCGCCGGATTCAACCGGGCAAGCAGATGGAACAGCATCTCCCCGGCTTCGGAGCAGGTTAAGGTGCCGGGCTCCGCCGGAAGCTCCGGCAGGTTGCCGGGCAGAGCCGTTTCCCGCTCGCGGCAGCGGGTTTGCATTTTCCAGTAGCGGTAGCCGGTACGGGTGGCCAGCCGCCGCAGCCAGTGCAGAAACGGCACTTTCCCCCGGAAGCTTTTCAGGCTCAGGTAGGCTTCCACAAAAACCTCCTGTACCAGTTCTTCGAGCACCACGGGATCGCGCGAAAAGCGGCGCATCTGCCCGGCAATGAGATGCTGGTGTTTTACAACCAGCCGGCGGTACGCCTCGCCGTCGCCCTTCAGGCTGGCCGCGATGTCGTTCCTTTCTTCCGTATTGTCCGCATTTGT
The DNA here is from genome assembly GCA_041661845.1 of Kiritimatiellales bacterium. Classification (GTDB taxonomy): domain Bacteria; phylum Verrucomicrobiota; class Kiritimatiellia; order Kiritimatiellales; family Tichowtungiaceae; genus Tichowtungia. The sequence goes on from JBAZTQ010000001.1 coordinate 57,097, forward strand.
CATCATACGTTCATGAATTCCGTTCCACGGCAGGCCGAATTCTGTTGCTGCCGCAGGTTCCCGCAACTCGATATCAATTGCAATGCTTCGGCTGTCCACAGTTTAATCCTCATTCTTCGCCGCTGTTACAGTAATAGTGGACGGAAAGATCCGGCAGGTTACATTCTCCGGCAACTTTTTGTTCAACGGATTAATGGCAGAAAGGATGGCTGACGAAATTCCTTCGCACACCGGTGCGCTTTTGTTAGCTTCTTCCGCCATTAACCCGAAGGAGTGTTTATGATGTTCTCCAAACCATGCAAATTTTTACTGGTGATTCTTCCGATTCTTGGATGTGCGCTTTGCGTGCAGGCCGCCACTCACGCAAAAACGAGCCCGGCAAAAAAGAAGACGGCGGCTCCCGCTGCGGCTGCACCGGCAAAAAAAACCGCCAATACCATTTCACGCGATCCGTACTACAGTGCCGTGGTGATTGATTCGTCCACCGGACAGATCCTTCAGGAAGATCACGCTTCCGCGGCGGCCTATCCTGCCAGCATGGTGAAGCTGATGAATTTTTTTATCATCTTCGACGACGTGAAAGCCGGCAAGCTGCTGCTGGATGAACCGGTAACGGTAACGCGCGAGGTGTCACAAATCGGCGGACGGCAGGTGTGGCTGAAAGAAGGCGAAGTTTTTCCGTTCGAAGAGCTGGTTTACGCCATGATGATTCATTCGGCCAACGATGCGGCGGCGGCGTTGGCAATCCGTGTTTCCGGCAGTCGCGACGCGCATGTGGCCAGGATGAACGAAAAGGCGCGCGGACTCGGGCTGCGGAATACGGTTTTTCACAGCGTACACGGCCTTCCGCCCGGGCAGGGGCAGGAACTCGATAAGAGCTCTGCGCTTGATATGGCCTTAATGGCAAAAGCCCTGCTGGCGGCGCACCCTGAAATACTCAAATACACCTGCATTCCGACGCGTACCTTCCGCGAAACCAATCCGGTGCAGCTGACGAGTTCAAATAAACTGCTTGGCAATTTGTCCGGTTGTGACGGCTTAAAGACAGGCTACTTTTATGAAGCCGGTTTTTCCATCACGGCCGCCGCCGAGCGTGAAGGCCGGCGGGTGATTGCCGTGGTTATGGGAAGCAAGGATAAGAATGTGCGCGACGCCAAAGCCGCCGAGTTGATTGAAAAGGGATTTGCGCGTCTTCCGCCTCCGCCTGTTGTTGAAACCAATCAACTTCCCGAAGTGGTCGTTGCCGAGCCCGTGGTGGAGAAACAGCACAGTATTCTTCTGCCGGTATTAATCGGTTCGGCCGCACTGATTGGCGCGGTGATTCTGCTGGTTCGCCGCCGGAAGAAAATGTAATCAGCATGTTTGTCAGAGCACCGGATAGCCGATCAGTGTCATCAGCCGTTTGGCGAGTGCCTGCATGCGTGTGCCGCCTTCGTATGCCAGGTCGAGAAGATCCTTCTGGATGTCTTTTTCGGCATGGCGCAGGGCGGCTTCTACCGAAACATTGACGACGGTGAGCGGCTGGAGCAGAGCCAGCATCAGCTGGGAAACCTCGATCACCAGTTCTTCGCGGTTCAAGTGTCTGGCATGATCTTCAACTGTGACCGGATGTCGCCGGTGCAGCTGGATCTGTGTTTCAAGTTCCTGAACCCGTTTTTCAATCTGGTCGGTATATGTGTTAAGTCCATCGCGCGTGTCGCTGACGGCGGTTTTTACCCGTGACGGGTTGCTGCACTCAAACTGCATAAGCCTTTCAAGATTTTCGAGGACGACGGCGAGAGCACCCATATTCAGATCTCCGTCACCGCTTGCGGTTCCGCCGTTCATAGAAGTTCCGCCGGCCTTTATCATCAGCCGCTGCCACTCCTTATACGGAACATCTGAAGCTTTCAGCTGACCGCGCGCGCTTTCTGCACCTTGTTCCCGGATGCTTTCAATTATCTTCGCTTCCACCTTATCCAATCTGCGGAGCTGGTCGAAATAGTGTGCGGTGAGCATTTCAAACTGCTGCTGCTCTTCCATTTCGCGGATGGCATCGAAAATACGGCGGTCGATTTCCGGATGCTGCACACCGAGCACATTATGAATTTTATCCAGCACGTTCTTTTCCAGCAGCATCATGGCCTTGGTTAGATTAACCTTGCCTTGCGGGGACTGGAACTCGGCCTCTTTGCGCAATCCTCCATAGGTGCGGCGCAGGCAGCCGACTATGATATCAGCAAGCGACTCACCGTCGTGCAGGCCGCCGCCGGATTGCCGGATAGTCGCGGCCTCCAGAATCATTTGCCCAAGTCTCTCAGGGTCAGAGAGCATTTTTTTTACATCTTCCGCCGCTTCAATTCCGGAGGTGCCCCCTTTGAGGAAGGCGATGATCTGACTGACTTTTACGGATGCAATTTCGTCTGTGCCGGAGCCGGGGACATTTTTCCCTTTGCCGGGGCTCTGTTCACCGCTGCGCAGTGCGACATATTTGACATCCGTCATTTCAATATGATCCAGTCCGGCGGCTGAAAGAGCCTCTTTCATCTGCATATCACATGGTGTGCCGAGGGCGCTGAGCAGTTGTTTCAGTTCGTTTTTCGTAAGTCCTTTGCTGAGCGCAAGGCGGGAAACCCTCATGGCGGCCAGCCGCTTTTCGAGTGTACGGACCGGCACATCGCGCGCAATAACGGGCTGATCATTAACGGTCAGCGTGCCGTTGAATGTGCCGATGGCAATGAATTTTCTGTCTTGCAGTACGTGCTGCAGGTCTTCGAATGTTTTATCGATGATCAGTTCTGCAGAAGGATGTTCTGTTCCGTAAACCGAGACTGTACCCAAACTTCTTCCCAGCGAAACCAGTATCGAACTGAACTCGTCCGGAATTTCTTTGCCATTTATGTGCGGAAGCGAAACAACGGCCTGTTCCATAATAAACAACTCCCCTTGTCGTGGAGGAGTTTAATGACAACCCTTGGCGCTTCCCAGTGCAAAAACAAAAAAGCTCACCTCGTCAAAGGTGAGCTTTCAAGCGGTCGAAAGATGTTTTTACACCAGCATTTCTTTGGCAACGTTATAGACGTTGTCAGCCGTGAAACCGAACTCCTTGGCCAGCGTGCCGGCCGGTGCGGAGGCACCGAAATGGTTGAGGCCGATGACGCGGCCCTGTTCGCCGACATATTTTTCCCAGCCCTGTGAATGTCCCGCTTCGACGGCGAGACGGTTTCTGCATTCCGCCGGGAAGACGGAGGCTTTGTACGCAGCGTCCTGCGTTTCGAACAGTTCCCAGCTCGGAAAGCTGACGACGCGTACGGCTTTGCCTTCGGCGGCCAGCTTCTTACCGGCTTCGATCGACAGCCACACTTCAGAACCGCTCGCGACAATCAGGATGTCGTGATTGCTCTTGGCGCTTTCCCAAATGGTGTATGCACCTTTTTTGAGGTTGCAGGCGCCGGCCAGTTCTTTGCGGTCAAAGATCGGCAGGTTCTGGCGGGTGAGAAGCAGGGCGGTCGGTCCGGTTTTGTTTTCGAGCGCCGCAATCCACGCGCATTTGGTTTCGGTGGCGTCGGACGGACGGATCACCGTGACGTTCGGCGTAATGCGCAGGCTCATCAGCGTTTCGATCGGCTGATGGGTCGGGCCGTCTTCGCCGACGTAGAAGCTGTCGTGCGTGTAAACGTAAATGACCGGCAGGTTCATCAGCGCGGCGACGCGGGTCGTCGGGCGGACATAGTCGGCGAATACCAGAAAGGTGGCGCCGTAGATACGGAAGCCGCCGTGTACCTGAACGCCGTTCATGACGGCACCCATACCCAGTTCGCGTACGCCGAAGTGGAAGTTGCGGCCTTTGAACGACTTCTTGCTGATGTCGCCCATGTCTTTCAGGTGCGTGTTGTTGCTCGGTGCGAGGTCGGACGATCCGCCGACGAGATACGGCACCGCTTTAGCCAGATCCTGCAACACCTTGCCGGACGCGGCGCGGGTGGCGATGGTTGTTCCGGGTTCGAAGTCGGCGATTTTTTTGGCGAGGTTGGCCGGCAGTTCGCCGGTCATACAGGCGTTCCACTCTTTGGCTTTTTTCGGTTTGGCCTGTGCGAATTCGGCGAACGTCGCGTTCCAACCGGTTTCGATCGCGGCATTCTTTTTTGCGACTTCAGCAAAGGCGGCGCGGACTTCGGCGGGAACAAAAAACTTCTCCGGCGAAATGCCGAGCGCGGCTTTGGTGAGTTTTACTTCTTCTTCGCCGAGCGGCGCGCCGTGGCAATCGTGCGAACCGGCTTTATTCGGCGAACCGAAGCCGATGGTTGTGTTGCAGATGATGACGGACGGTTTTTTCGTCTGGGCCTGCGCTGCTTTGGTGGCGGCGGCGATCTCGTCGTGGTTGTGGCCGTTGATTTCCTGAACGTGCCAGCCATAGGACAGCATGCGCTTTTTGACATCGTCGGTGTAGGTGATGTGTGTGTCGCCTTCGATGCTGATGAAATTCTGATCGTAGAACACGATCATTTTCCCGAGGCCGAGATTGCCGGCCATCGAGAATACTTCGTGCGAGATGCCTTCCATGAATTCGCCTTCGCTGGCGAAGACATAGGTGAAATGGTCTACCAGTTTGTGCGCCTTACTGTTAAAGCGGGTCGCCAGCATCTTTTCAGCAATCGCCATACCGATGGCGTTGCCGCAGCCCTGGCCGAGCGGGCCGGTGGTGGTTTCGACGCCGACGGTGTGGCCGTATTCCGGATGACCCGGCGTTTTGCTGCCCCACTGGCGGAATTTTTTGAGTTCTTCGAGCGGCAGGTTGTAGCCTGAGAGGTGCAGCAGGCTGTAGATCAGCATGGAGCCGTGGCCGGCAGAGAGGACGAAGCGGTCGCGGTCGGCCCACTGCGGGTTCTGCGGGTTGTGCTTCAGAAACTGCGTCCAGACAACGGCGGCAACGTCCGCCATGCCGAGAGGGAGGCCGGGGTGGCCCGAATTGGCCGCCTGCACGCCATCCATTGAAAGTCCGCGAATTGTATTGGCAATCAGTTTGAGATCCATATTTTCTCCTTATTGGTCGTTTGCTCCGTCGATGTCCTGTTTAAAATCCTCGGGAACTTAGCGAAAACCGTGTCCAATGACTAATAGGAACTGCTGAAATTTTAAACGAAAGAGAAACGAAAGCAGGAGTGCGCGACCTGTTTCGTTTACCCCGGCCCATGATCGATTTACATTCCCATTCGATATTTTCTGATGGCTCCAGCACACCCGAAGAGCTGGTAACCCTTGCAGAGCAGGGCGGACTTACCGCGCTGGCGCTGACCGACCATGACACCACTGACGGGTTGCCGCGTTTTATGGCGGCCGGGGCCAAGTCGTCCGTTCAAACGGTTGCCGGCATTGAGCTGAGCGCGGAATTCGGTGCCGTGACTTTTCATATCCTCGGTTATTTCTTCGATCCCGCGAATGCGGAGTTGCAGACGGCGCTCAAATGGGTGCGGGAAGGACGCATAGAAAGAAACGTCCGGATATTGGAAAAACTGAACCGGCTTGGCTACAACCTGACACACGCTGACGTTCGCAAGCATGCCGGCGATGATCTGATCGGCCGGCCGCATTTCGCCGCCGCGCTGATTGAAAAAGGACACTTCAAACACAAAGACAAAATTTTCCAGCAGTTGCTGGGTAAAGGCAAAGCGGCCTATGTCGAACGCCTCCGGCTCACACCCGAAGCGTGTGTTGAAGTCATCCGCAAAGCGGGCGGCGTACCGGTCATCGCGCATCCCGGACAGATGAAACTCACCGCGCGCAGCCTGCGCCGGCTCGTCAAGCAGCTTAAAGATCACGGACTGGGCGGAATCGAAGTCTGGCACCCGATTCACAAACCGTATCAGGCGGCTTCGTATCTGCGCATCTGTGAAGACTTCGATCTGGTCGCCACCGGCGGCTCCGACTTTCACGGCAAACTGACGCCGGATCTCACGCTGGGCCGCGGCTTCGGCGATCTGGATATTCCCGACACCGTGCTCGAAATCCTGCATAAAAAAGCAATCGCATGAAAGTGGTCATTGCAGAAAAGCCGTCCGTCGCCCGCGAACTCGCGGCGGTGCTGAATATTACCGGGAAAAAGAACGGCTACATCGAAGGACGCGGCTGCGCGATCACCTGGGCGTTCGGGCATCTGGTCACCTTGCAGGAGCCGGGCGAATACGACCCGGCGCTCAAACGTTGGTCTCTGGAAACGCTGCCGTTTATTCCGGACGATTTTAAACTCAAGCTGACCGGTAACCGCGGCGCGGACGAACAGTTTCAGGTGATCAAGAGCCTTTGCGAACAGGCCGAAGAAATTGTCTGCGCGACCGACGCCGGGCGGGAAGGGGAGCTTATCTTCCGCTACATTCTCGCGCTGAGCGGATGCGAAGATAAACCGATCCGCCGCCTCTGGCTGAACTCGCTCACGCCCGACGCCATCAAAGAAGCGTTCAAGAATCTGAAGGACGGACACGAGTACGATCCGCTCTACGCGGCGGCGCGCTGCCGCAGTGAATCCGACTGGATCGTCGGCCTCAACGCCACGCGCTACTACACGGTGCGGCACGGCCGCTTCGGCGGCGGAACCGACCGCGTACTCTGGAGTATCGGCCGCGTGCAGACGCCGGTGCTGGCAATGATTGTAAAGCGAGATGACGAGATTGATCAGTTCCGCTCGCAGCCGTTCTGGGAGCTGACGACCAAGTATCGCGAGGTACTATTCAAATACACCGGCAAACGGTTTGAAAAGCCGGAGCTGGCGCAGGTATTGCTTGCCAAAATTACCGGTCAGCCGTTTGAAATCACCGGTATTGACGGCAAAGAGAAAAAGGAGCCGCCGCCGCAGCTCTTCGACCTCACCACACTTCAGCGCGACGTGAACAAGACGCACGGACTTTCCGCCGCCGATACGCTGGCGGCCACGCAGAATCTGTACGAGTCCAAGCTGGTAACCTATCCGCGTACCGACTCGCGCTATCTCAACAACGACATGAAGCCGCGCATTCCGCAGATTCTGGAACAGCTCAAAGCGATCCGCGCCGAACAGATCGCGCCGCTCAACCTCGCTAAACTGCCGTTCACCAGCCGGATCATTGACGATAAAAAAGTGACCGACCACCACGCCATCATTCCTACCGGTGTCGAACCGCGCAGTCTCGGCGTAAATGATCAGCTGGTATACGACGCGATCGTCACGCAGTTTATCGCCGCTTTTTATCCGGTCTGTCTGAAGACACTCACCACCGTGGACGGTGTCAGTAACGAGGTGCCGTTTCAGGCCAAAGGGACGCAGATTATCAAGCCCGGCTGGACGGTTCTTTTTCCGAAAAAGAAAAAGCAGTCCGACGAAGACGAAGAGCAGTCGTTGCCCGCATTTGAAAAAGGGGAAACCGGTCCGCATGAGCCGGTGCTGCGTGAAGGAAAAACCAATCCGCCCAAACACTTCACCGAAAACTCGCTGCTCGGCGCGATGGAAGCCGCCGGGAAATTTGTTGAGGATGATGCCTTGCGCGAAGCGCTCAAGGAGCGCGGCATCGGAACGCCCGCTACCCGCGCGGCGATTATCGAGACGCTGCTTTCCCGCAACTATATCCGGCGCGAGAAAAAACTGCTGCTGGCCACCGACATGGGGCGCTGCCTGATCGCGCTGATCCGTGATCCGCTCCTGAAGTCGCCGGAAATGACCGGCGAGTGGGAAGAAAAGCTCAAGCAGATCGAACGGCAGAAGCTCGCCGCCGGCGAATTTATGCACGGCATTTGCGGCTACATTCGCGGACTGATTCAAAACAGCGCGTCCGGACGGCTTGATTCGTCGCGCATCGGAAACTGTCCGCTGTGCGGCAAAGAGGTGATTAAAGGCCGTACGGCTTACGGCTGTTCCGGCTGGAAAGAAGGCTGTGCGTTTGTGCTCTCGCCGGATTACAAAGGACTGTCGCTGACACCGAATCAGATTCAGATATTACTGCAACTGCACATCCTGCCGCACCCGGTGCAGATCGACGGCGAACCGCGCCTGCTTATCCTCTCCACCCAAGGCCAGCCGATGGATTTACATCTGCCTTCTGCCGACCGGCAAAAGTCCGAAACAAAAAACGCCCGCCCCGCGAAGGACTAGGCGTTTTTAACGTTAAGCGTCTCCCTGAGCGCGGAGCAAGCGATAGAGTGAACTCGCTGGTTCGCTTTATTTTATCGGTTCAAACATTTCTATGAGCATTGGCTTCTGTTTTTTTACCTCAAACCAAAATCCACCGGAGACAAGAGCCCATCCGAACACCAGCATGCCCAAGGGGATGAGCGAGTCTATCGAAAATGTTGTGGTGCCACTAAGCATGCTAGCTAGGAAAATGATGCTGATAAGACCAACCCCACCAAACCAGATGCATATGAATGCGGTTACAAAAGGATGAAGACCCATTCGAATTTCAACTTTTAGTCTGGGATTACCGGGCAGGAACTTGCCAGTGATAATAGGGAGAAATGAGTTACGGTAATGGATGATGCGCGTGATCTTGAATCCATTTTGTGTGATTTCGCCCTGAAATGGTTTTTGATTTGACGATGACGACATTCGAAATAGTTTTTTTGGTTCAATACTCAAGTGAAGGGCATCAACGATGGCCGTGGGCGACAACGTGGTTTCGATTTCGAATTTATCTGATGGCCAAAATTTCATTTATATTCTCTCAAGCGAACGTTGTTTAGGCGTCATGACGCTTTATCGTTAAAAACGGTGTCAGGATAATGAGGTCGAGTTTGTACAACAATCGCAAACTACCAGCAAACGGAAGGTTGCGAATCGGAAGTGACACAAAATCCTGTGATTTCACCATTTTTCAATGGCAGAGCATTTCGCGATCAAAGTGCCGCATCTTGATTTTGTAGGACAGGCTTCTTTGTATTCAAAGAGCCTGTGTTCATCACACGCTCCCGAATACGGGAAGCATGTCCTACAAGCGAACTGACCGGCATCACTTCACTTCGCGTCGGGCGGAGTGCCGGATTTTTTATCGTTGCGCAGGAGTTTCTGCACGGCGCCTTTAGCACGTCCCGCCGACTGTACGAACATATCTTTTGTTTTTTCAACCGAGGAGACGATGGCTCCGTTGAAGCCGTAGACATCGCGGGCCATGCGCAGCGGGTTGGTGACGAAGATATGCGACAGCGCTTTCACCACCGACATATCGGTTGGCACACTTTTCAGTTTTTTCGCCATCGGCAGCGCGATCATCCAAATTAATGCCGCGTGCAGAATCAGCAGCAGGTGCATGTAAGAGAACGCTGTGCCGTGATAAAGCGGCCAATGCACCGGGTGAAGCTCCAGCAGGTCTTTGATCTTTCCTGCGAGCAGCGGAGCGACCGCGGAAACGGTTCCAACCAGAAACCAGTGCATGGCCATTGCAATCGTCCGGCCGTCACGCGGGACAATCGACGTCAGCATGTTGAGCTGGTACATGCCGACCGCGGCAAACACGCTGCCGGATACGAGTGCGTTGACCGCCATGAGAAAAACAAAGCGCGGGAAGGTGAACGCTCCCAGGATCGGCAGCGTTAAGGTTATCGACGAGTGATCGAGGAAAAACCATACCGTGTGGAAGAACGGTGCCAGCAGCAGCATAACGATGCCGAAGGTGCGGATTCCGGCCCGCTGAATCAGCCGTCCGGCGTAAAAGCTGGTTCCGATAGAACCGATCAGTCCGGCCATTTGAATGATGGAAAGGTGGCTGTAAAGGGCCTGAAAATCCTGTTTCAGATACACCATGGTGAACGGGCCGATCAAACCCAGTCCGAAAAACCAGACGCACATGATCAGGGTGAAGTAGCGGAAATTGCGGTCGCGCAACGGGCGGACAATACGTTCCAACAGGCTGATCCCGGCCGGAGCCGGCGTGGATGCCGGTTCCGGCACGCGGAGATGAATGATGCTTTCCAGCACACCGAAGAAAGTTCCCAGCAAAAGCAAAATGGAGAAGCCGGTAAAATTTCCTTTTTGAAACAGGTCGAGGAACCAGCCCGCCGCGCCGAGTGTAGCCAGCATGACGGCCGTACACACCCCTTGCCGGATATTCCAGAAACGGCTGCGCAGATGATCCGGAATCAAGTCGGCCATCCAGCTCCACCACGAAGAGGCGCTGCTTTGAATCAGTATGGCACTGATGCCGGTAATTGCCAGAGTGCTCACGATGACGGTATGCTGGCCGCCTTTCCAGATCAGCAGCATGACGGCGGGCAGCAGCCATAGCAGGCGAGCCAGCAGCACCGTGATAAACCAGAAACGTTTGCGGTGAATCAGCTTGTCCGCCAGCAAAGACGCCGGAATCTGAATCAGCATGGCCGCCTGATTCAGTGTGGAAATCATACCGATCATTACGCCGGTGGCACCGAGCGCTTCCAGCAGCATGGTCAGCGGCAGACCTTGCACGATCACAAACCAGATGATGCCGAAACCGGCTGAAAAAATATTGATGCGCAGGCCGCTGCGGACCTGCTGTTCGGTAAATTCTTGCGGCGAAGGTGTCGGATTCATCGGAGTGTTAATAGCAAGGTGTTGGAAACAATCAATCCCGATTCATAACAGACTTGATATTCAGGCCGCCGGCTTTGGGTTCCAGGCGGCAATGCAATCGTCAACGGTCAGTTCATAGCGCTGATTGCAGAATTGGCACTGGATAGCGAGTGGTTCGCCTTTTTTCACAATCTCCATCCGTTCGGGAATCGGCAAGGTGCGGACGACCGCCGCCATTTTTTCGTGATTACACGAACAGATAAAGCGCGGGGCGGGACAGACTTCCATGTGCAGGCCGGCAAAGCCGGGATCCCCGTCAATCAGCGAGTTGGCAATGGATTCAAAATAGCCGTCCGTTTCGTTTGCCCGGCTGAGCAGCTCACGGAAGGAGAAACCTTCCATCCGGTGACGGACACGTTCGAAGTGTTCGAGATCGGTTCCCGGCAGCGCCTGAATCATCCAGCCCTGACAGAGCCGGACCGGGGTTTCCGGGTCGGGATTGAAACCGATCATCACGCTGAGGCCGGTTTCGACCTGATCGCTGATACAGAAATAGTACGCCAGATCTCTGGCGGCATCCTGAAGGGAAACCGGTGCGGTGCCGGAGTTGAGAATCTTTCCATCCTGCGAAGTGACAACCTGCAGGTCGCCGATATCGCCGTACAGCGCATCGGGATTGTCTTCCGTCAGATTGAGCTGTGACGGCGAAATAAACCCGCGGACGGTTCCGTCCTGCCCGGCATCGGCCACAATCGTCCGCAGAATTCCTTTGTACCTCCAGCAGGCATTCATGTGCCGACCTTCGGGAAGAACCGCCGCCGCCAGCAGCGCGCCGGTGACCGCCCGGCCCAGAATATGGGCGGCGGCGGGGTCGCAATCGTGCTTCACCACAATTTCGTTCACGGCCTTGGTCGTCACCGCGTAGGTGAACGCAATATCGAGTCCCTTAAATTGTCCTTTGATCAGCAGGTCGTCCACGGTAGTTTCCTTTTCCAATTTTGAAGCGGAGAGGGTAGGTGAGCGGCTGGCAATCGGCAAGCACCTGTTTTTAATTATGGATGAATCAGTTGAAATTTATACAGACGGCGCGTGCAAGGGAAATCCCGGGCCGGGCGGCTACGGCGTGGTGCTGCTCTCCGGCGGCCGGCGGAAAGAGCTTTCCGGAGGATTCCGTAAAACGACCAATAACCGGATGGAACTGCTCGCCTGCATCGAAGGGCTGCGCTCGCTGAAGCGTCCCTGCACCGTGGTGCTGACCAGCGATTCCAGCTATGTGGTGAATGCCATCGAAAAAGGCTGGGCCAAGCGGTGGCGTTCAAAAAACTGGATGCTTTCTCCGGGCAAACCGGCAAAAAATTCCGATCTTTGGAAACAGCTTCTCGAGTTGTGCGCCGGACACACCGTCAAATTCCATTGGGTAAAAGGGCATGCCGGTCATCCCGAAAACGAATGCTGCGACGTGCTGGCCGTGGCGGCGTCGCAGTTGAAGGAACTGCCCGTCGATATGGGTTTTGAAAACAACCTCATCGCCGACGGTCTTTTCAGCGAATGATCCTTCATTTGATTATTTGACTCCCCGCCGGTTCCCCGTATCCTGCGCCGCATGAATTTTGAACGTAAAAGCGGAATTTTACTGCACATCACTTCACTGCCGGGACGCTGGGGTATGGGCGAACTCGGCCCGCAGGCGCGGGCCTTCGGCGGATTTCTCGCCGAAGCCGGGCAGAAGCTCTGGCAGATTCTGCCGACCGGGCCGGTCGGTTACGGATATTCACCGTACTCGTCGCTTTCCGCGTTTGCCGGCAACCACCTGCTGATCAGTTTTGACGAACTGATCGAAGAAGGGCTGCTGACGGAAAAACAGCTGAAAAATTTTCCGCAGTTTGATCCGCACCGGATCGACTTTCCCGCCGCGATTGAAGCGCGTGAAAAAATCCTGTTTCGTGTCGCCGATCGTTTTGAACCGGATGTTGATTTTGCGGAGTTCTGTGAGTGCGAGGCCGGCTGGCTTTCCGACTACGCGCTGTTCATGGCAATCCGGGAAGCTCAGGATTTCCGTCCGTGGACAGAATGGCCTGCCGAACTGCGCGACCGCGATTCCCAGGCGATGGAAAAAGCGCGGCGCAAACTGGCCAAACGTGTACGCCGTCACGAAGTGCTCCAATACCTTTTTTCCAAACATTGGAAAAAGACGGCGGAGTTTTTCCGAAGCTTGGAAATTTCCATCGTCGGCGACATTCCGATTTTCGTCGCCGGCGATTCCGCCGACGTCTGGGCAAACCGTGAACTGTTTTTCTTAAACGATGACGGCACGCCGTCGGTCGTTGCAGGCGTCCCGCCGGACTATTTTTCCGCCACCGGACAGCGCTGGGGCAATCCGCTTTACGACTGGGCGGCGCACCGCGAAACCGGCTTTGCGTGGTGGACGCAGCGGATGCACCGCATCCTTGAAATGACCGGCATCGTGCGCATCGACCATTTCCGCGGCTTCGAGGATTACTGGGAGATTCCGGCGGACGAGCCGACCGCGATTAAAGGCCGCTGGGTGAAAGGGCCTGGTCTCGATTTTTTTCAAACCATAGAAAAAAATATCCGTAAAATTCCGGAGTTCGGAAAGAAGTTCCGGTTAGATGAGCATGTGATTGCCGAAAATCTGGGAATTATTACTGACGAAGTCGAAGCGTTGCGGGAGGCGTGCGGATTCCCCGGCATGTGGGTGCTCCAGTTCCGTTTCGGCGCGGAGCCGATGCGCACACCAGGCTACCATCCGGAAGGAATCGAGAAGAACTGGGCGGTTTACACCGGCACGCACGATAACGATACGACGCATAACTGGTTCCAAAGTCTGGACGCCGAAACGCGGCATTGTGTCCGCATACGGCTGCACACCGACGGTGCGCATATTCACCGCACTCTTGCGGAGCTGGCACTGCGCGCTCCGGCCAAATGGGCGATTCTGCCGCTGCAGGATGTGCTGGGACTTGACGGCGGTTCGCGCATGAACACGCCGGGCACGACGCAGGGGAATTGGGGTTGGCGGTTTTCAGAGGATATGATAAGCCCTGAAACCGTTCACTGGCTGCATGATGCGGTACGGAAAAACGGAAGATTAGGAGTTGATTGAAATGGATACGGCGACGGTTACAACGGTTGTTCAGCAGGCGGCGCAAACCAACAGTTTCTGGGATTTTCTGATGATGATTCTGCTGGCGCTGTCCGGTTTTCTGGCCGGGCGCTTCATGAAATATTTCTGCGAGCAGGCCATCCGCAAAACTCCGCTCGGCCAGAACAGTCTGCACCGGACAGCACTGGAACTGTCGGCGCGCACGACGACTTTTCCGGCTTCAATCATTGGCGCCTGTCTGGCCCTAAGGATTTTTGCCGGCCACGACGCGCTGCGCAAAGATGTGACAGCGGTACTGATCACCATTGCGGTGACCTATGTGGTTTACCAGACGGTTGAACTGTCCGGCTGGTGGGTCCGTCATTTAAGAGCCAAAACGCGCACGGCGCTGGACGATATGATGGAGCCGGTGGTGCGTAAAACGCTGCGCTCGGTGGTTGTGATTCTCGGGCTGGTGCAGGTCGCCCAGCAGCTGAGCGATAAACCGATCACCTCGATCCTTGCCGGACTCGGCGTCGGCGGTCTGGCCGTCGCGCTGGCGGCGCAGGATACGATCAAAAACTTTTTCGGCTCGCTGGTTATTTTTGCCGACCGCCCGTTTCAGATGGGCGACTGCGTCAGCGTGGATGGCACGGACGGCACGGTGGAAGAAGTCGGTATGCGCTCGACCCGTTTGCGCACGGTGGATGGTCATTTGGTAACGATCCCGAACGGCGAGCTGGCGAATAAAACCATTCGGAATATTACGCGGCGGCCTTATATCAAACGTCTGGCCAATATCACCGTTGCCTGCGACACGCCGCCGGAAAAGGTGGAGCGGGCCGTGGCGGTTATCAAAGAGGAGCTGAACCGCGCCAATGAAAAGATGCATCCGGACATGCTGCCGCGCGTTCATTTCAATGAATTCAATGCCGCTTCACTGAATATTCAGGTGATCTACTGGTTTGTACCGGCTTCTGATTACTGGGCCTTTATGGAATTCGACCAGTCGTTCAATCTGGCTCTGCTTCGCCGGTTCAATGAAGAGGGAATCGAGTTGGCCTTCCCGGGACGGATGCCGCTGGCAGGCGATTCAAAACGGATCAGTTAGTTCCGGTCTTGGTGACAACGGCACCGGATTTTGCTCCGGAAAGATCAACCAGATCGGCAAGAATTTTAAGCGTTTCATCGAGGATCGGATCCTCTTTGTTTTTATCGTCCTTCTTGCCTTCCAGTGTTTCGTCCTGAAGTTTTTCCATGTCCTTCTCGGCGACAATTTCGCCGACACGGTCGGTAAGCTTCAGCGAAACATCCGGTGTCTCCATCCGTTTACGGATGCGGTCGCGCTGCGCCAGAAAAGATGTAAAGGCCGGATTCCCCGCCATGCGCGCTTCCGAATGGGTGCGCAGTTCCGGAATAGCCGGTTTGACCGTTTCAGTCCACGGACGGTAGTAAGCACCGCGGACCTGCGACCACGGCAGAGCATTCGGCAGCGATTCCTCGCCGATATCGAGTGCATCATAGAGCGACGGAAGTATTACATCGGGCACGACGCCTTTAAGCTGTGTAGAGCCGCCGGCGATGCGGTAGAAGCTGGCCGTGGTGACTTTAAGCGAACCGAGGTCGTCGGAGAGTTTAGAGAGCGGATAAACGGTCTGCACGGTGCCTTTGCCGTGTGTTTTGCTGTCGCCGACAATCACGGCGCGGCCGTAGTCCTGCAAAGCCGCCGCAACAATTTCCGAGGCCGAGGCGCTCAGCCGGTTGACCAGCACAACGAGCGGCCCGCTGTAAACTGTATCGGGATCACCGTCGGGCAGAACCGTCACGCCGCGCTGCTCGCGCACCTGCACGACAGGGCCGACGGAGATGAAAAGTCCGGCGATATCAATCGCTTCGGTGAGCGATCCTCCGCCGTCGTTGCGCAGGTCGAGTACGAGACCGTCAATACGGTTGGTGGCAAATTCATTGAGGATGCGGCGCACATCAACGGACGAGCGCCGGGCACCGTTATCGCCGTTGCGGGCGGCGGCAAAGTCGGCATAAAACTCGGGCAGGGTGAGTACGCCGAGACGGTACGGCACGCCGTTGGTTTCGGTGATTTCGCGCACGGCTCCTTTGGCGGCCTGTGCTTCCAGTTTCACTTCTTCGCGGATGAGATCGACCGTCTTGGTGCGTGTGCCGGTGGTGTCATCGGCGGGAATGACGGTGAGTACCACTTTGGTTCCTTTTTCGCCGCGAATGAGCCGTACCGCTTTGCTGAGCGGCCAGTAAAGAATGCTCACCGGAGCTTTGTCGCTCTGGGCGACCGCGATGATTTTATCGCCGGCTTTAAGCCGTCCGTCCAGTTCGGCCGGCCCGCCTGCAATGAACTGCGATATTTTGGCCATGCCGTCTTCGCTGCGAAGCATCGCGCCGATGCCGACGAGCGAGAGGCTCATGTTAATGTCAAAATCCTCGACGCCGCGCGGGGAGAGGTAGTCGCTGTGCGGATCGTAGCTGTGGGTGAAGGCGCTCAGATAGCGTTCCAGAATCAGTTCGCTGTCGAAATTATTTTCAATCAGCAGCTGATACTGTTTGTAGCGCTCGCGGACAAATTCGACCGGCGTGAGCGCCTCAAGGCCTTTGGCTTCGGCGACCGTATTCGTTCCCTCGGGTTTCTTGTCGTCTTTACCGGCTTCAATGGCGGCGACGCGGGCGACATAGTCGTTTTTAACTTTTTTGCGCCAGAGTTCATTCCACTCGGCTTCATCGGCCGGCCACGGAGCGGTGTCGCGTTTCCAGCGGTAGGCTTCTTCTCCGTTAAGGTCGAATCCTTTGGCGAGCAGCTGATTGACGTACGCTACGCGGTTGGTCACCCGCTCCTTGAAACGGTTCGCAACAATCTGTGCAAAAGAGGTGTCACCGCCGGTGACCTCATTATCCAGATTGGTGGCCTGTTTCTGAAACTCGGCAATATCAGAGGCAAGGAAGAAGGTATGGTCGTAATCGAGCGAATCAATAAAAAGCTTCAGCGCATTCGTGGCGATGGAATCGTTGAACTCGTCGCGGTTCAGGTGGATTCTCGGCAGGCGGTCGGCCACCCGCGCGGCAATCCGGGCAACCGGCAGCGGATCCTGCGGCGGCGCGTTGGTCGCTGCGACGGTTGCGACAGCGGACGCTTCCGGCTTCCCGCATCCGGTCAGAATCGCAGTGAGCAGCAACAGGTATAACGGGTATTTACGCATAACCTGTTCTTTGTACCATAAATACCCGTCAAAACAAGCGTGCGTTGCCGACTTTGCCGCATTTTTGGTTTTATCCCGCCGTTGATTGCGGCTACTCTCCGCGCCTGATTTTTTAACCGGAGGAATTACATGACCCAGCTTAATAGCCGCCCTGAATGGAAAGCCCTTTCCGAACATTGGAAAAAGACCGGATCAAAACACCTGCGCGAACTGTTCGCCGCTGACCCGCAGCGCGCCGAAACGTTTTCGCTGACCGCCTGCGACCTGCTCCTTGATTATTCCAAAAACCGTATCACGGACGAAACGATGCAACTGCTGGTCGAACTGGCTGAGTCGGCCGGGCTGCGCGGAAAAATTGAAGCGATGTTTACCGGCGAAAAGATCAATCGCACCGAAGACCGCGCGGTTCTTCATACGGCTTTGCGCGCTCCGCGCGGCACGAAGGTTCTGATGGACGGCGAAGATGTTATGCCCGGCATCCATGAAGTGCTCGACCGCATGGAAGATTTTTCCAACCGTGTCCGCTCCGGCGAATGGAAAGGCTACACCGGCAAGCCGATAAAGAATATGGTTAACATCGGCATCGGCGGCTCCGACCTCGGTCCCGTCATGGCCTACGAGGCGCTCAAGCCGTATTCTCAGCGCGACCTGACCATCCGTTTTGTTTCTAATGTGGACGGTACGCATATTGCCGAAGCCGTGCGCGATTTGAACGCCGACGAAACGCTGTTCATTGTCGCCTCCAAAACGTTCACCACGCAGGAAACCATGACCAACGCCGAAACGGCACGGACATGGCTGCTGGCCGCACTGAAAGACAAAGCCGCGGTCGCCAGGCATTTCGTGGCGCTGTCCACCAACGCCGCCGAGGTTTCAAAATTCGGCATTGATACCGCCAATATGTTCGGTTTCTGGGACTGGGTCGGCGGACGCTATTCGCTCTGCTCGGCCATCGGTCTGCCGGTGATGCTGGCGGTCGGCCCGGCCAACTTCCGCAAGATGCTCGCGGGCTTCCATGACATGGATTGCCATTTTCGCACCGCGCCGTTTGAAAAGAACATGCCGGTGGTTCTTGCGCTGCTCGGCATCTGGTACAATAACTTTTTCGACGCCGCGACGCAGGCGATCCTGCCGTACGATCAATATCTCAGCCGCTTCGCCGCCTACTTCCAGCAGGGCGACATGGAATCGAACGGCAAGTACATCACACAGGACGGCAAGCGTGTTGAGTGGCAGACCGGCCCGGTCATCTGGGGTGAGCCCGGTACTAACGGTCAGCACGCTTTCTACCAGCTCATCCATCAGGGAACCAAACTGATCCCGTGCGACTTTATCGGTTTCGCTAAATCGCAGAATCCGCTCGGTGACCACCACGCCAAGCTGATGGCCAACTTTTTCGCGCAGACTCAGGCGCTGGCCTTCGGCAAAACCGCTGAAGAACTGAAAGCCGAAAAGACTCCGGCGGAACTGATCCCGCACAAAACCTTCGAAGGCAACCGTCCGACCAACACGATCATGGCGGAAAAACTGACTCCGGAAGTGCTTGGACAGCTCATCGCGCTCTACGAACAGAAGATCTTCGTACAGGGAATGATCTGGGACATTTTCTCCTTCGACCAGTGGGGCGTGCAGCTCGGCAAGGTACTGGCCTCGGCGATTCTGCCGGAACTGGAAAGCGACTCGAAACTCAAACACGATGCTTCCACCAACCGGCTCATTGAATACTTCCGCGCCAACCGGTAACGTCCCGCAAACCTTGGAAAAATAAGTTCCAAGGTTTGGAACAATCCGGTAGAAACTTTCCAGCCTTTGGAAACTTCCTGTACTGGAGCCTGACGATGCAGAATTTTATCAGCAATGAATCCAGCCGGACGCTGAAGAAGCGGCTGGAAGAACTGATTTCAGCCAGTCAGGAATTAAAGTTTCTGGTTGGCTTTTTCTATTTCTCGGGCATTCGTGAGCTATGTGAATCGCTGAAAGCATCGCCTGAAGTCGGCTTGAAAGTGCTGGTCGGGCTGGAAGCGGATCAATCGCTCGGCACACTGGTTGAATACGGCCTAAGTGAGCCGGAATCGGATGCGCTTGGTGCAGACCGTTTTTTCAGCTCGGTCAGAGCCGCGGTCAACACGGCGGAATTCGATACGGCGGAGTTTCAGGAACAGGCGGCCTTTTTCCTGAAGCTGATCCGCGAGGAGCGGCTGATTATCCGCAAAACTCTTAAGCCCAGTCATGCCAAACTCTACATCTTCAAACTCAAGGAAGAGCATAAGCTCTTGCGGGAAAAGCTGTTTATTACCGGCAGCAGCAACCTGACCCGGGCCGGGCTGGTCGATCAGCAGGAATTTAATGTGGAGATCGGCGATTACGGGAGCGATGAGGCCGAGGCCTTCTTTGATGCGTTGTGGCTGGATGCCATTTGCATTACCGAAATTCCGGAATTCAGGACGAAGCTGCTGAAACTGTTTGAAGAGGAAACCCTCGTTTCTGAAATTACTCCGTTTGAAGCCTATGCGCTGATTCTGAAAACGTACGCCGATCTGCAACATGAAAAAGAGGTGGAGCCATCCGCCGTCGAGTTGCTTGAACAGAAGGGATACACCCCGTATGCGTATCAGCTGGATGCTGTCCGGCAGGCGCTTTCGATTCTTGATGTACACAACGGCGTGATTATCGCCGACGTGGTCGGACTGGGGAAATCGGTGATTGCTTCACTGGTTGCCAAGAGCCTCAAGAAACGTGGACTCATCATCTGCCCACCGGGACTGGTCGGGGATAAAAACCATGAATCTGGCTGGCGGAAATATGTCAGCGACTTTTCTTTGGAGCGCTGGGAAGTCCGCTCCTGCGGGGAGTTGGAATCCATCGCCGACTTTGTCCGCAACCAGGGCAAGGACTGCGAAGTCGTGGTGATTGACGAAGCGCACCGTTTTCGAAATCAGGATTCCCGTCACTACGAACTGCTCAGCCGCATCTGCCGCAACCGTAAAGTCATTTTGCTGACGGCGACGCCCTTCAACAACTCGCCCGGCGATATCTTTTCCCTGCTCAAGCTCTTTACGGTTCCGGGTAAATCCACCCTGACGCTGACGGACGATCTGGACGGGCGTTTTACGGAATACCGCACTACCTTCACCCGTTTGAGCTACATCCGTAAGAACTGGAATTCAAAAGAGGACGGTAAACGTCTGCGGGCGGAGACTCACTACCGGATTCTGTTTGATGATCCGGAAGTCAATCTGTCGCTGGTGGAGAACCGCATCCGGCGCTTGTCGCGTGAAATCCGCTCGGTGATCGAGCCGGTCACCATCCGACGCAACCGGCTCGACCTGCGTAAGGATCCGGAATACCGGAAGGAAATCAAAGAACTTCCCGAGGTGCGCGAGCCGGAAGAACAGTTTTTTGAATTGTCTCCGGAGCAGTCGCGCTTCTATGACCGGGTCATGACGGACTATTTCGGCGAAGAGGGCCGTTTCACCGGTGCGATTTATCAGCCCTATCTCTACGAAACCGGGGTTCAGCAGGAAGGAACGCTGGACGAAGAGGGCAACCGGCAATATCAGACCCAGCGCAACCTGTTTGAATTCATGCGCCGCCTGCTCGTCAAACGCTTCGAAAGCTCCTTTGAAGCCTTTGAGAAAAGCATCGGCAGTTTCCTGCGTGTGGCCGAAAAGGCCGAAAAATTCATTAACACCAGCGGAAAATACATTCTTGATCGCGATCTCCTCAACGATGTCTTTGAGAAGGATGAAGACGAGATCAATGCCGCACTGGAAGCGTTTGAGAAGAAAATGGATGCGGAAAAGGACGAACGCACCAAACGCGATCAGGTCTATGTGCTGAGCAGGTTTACGGATGCGGAGCAATTCAAAGCCAACATCCGTTCCGACATTGAACTGCTCAAAGAGATTCAGCAGGAAGTCAAAGCGCTCGAACTGACCTCGCACGACCCCAAAACCGCAGAATTGATCAAAGCTCTTCGGCGGATTTTGAAACAAAAACCGAAAGCCGGAGAGCCGCGCCGCAAAGTGATCGTCTTCTCGGAATACGTGGACACCGTCAAATATCTCCGGCCCGCGCTTGAAGAAGCGTTCGACGGACGAGTTTTCACCGTTCCCGGCGAACTGGGTGTGCATAAAGAAAGGGAAATGCTTCATAATTTCGATGCATTTGCTCCCGAAGACAAAATGGTGGATGACTACGACATCCTGCTCGCCAGCGACAAAATTTCAGAAGGTTTCAACCTCAACCGCGCCGGGGCCATCGTCAACTACGACATTCCGTGGAACCCGACCCGTGTCATTCAGCGCGTCGGACGCATCAACCGCATCGGCAAAAAGGTGTTCGATGAACTTTTCATCTGCAACTTCTTTCCCACGGAGCAGGGGGCGGATGTGGTGAAAAGCCGGCAGATTGCCGCCGATAAAATGTTCATGATCCACCGCACACTCGGCGAAGACGCACAGATTTTTTCGGCGGACGAAGAGCCGACCGCCTCCGCGCTCTACAGCCGTGTTTCCCGCGCGCCGGAAGAGGAAGGCGGCGAAAGCAGCTTCACCGAAATCCGGCGGTTGCTGGCGGAAATCGAAAAAGCTCATCCCGAAGTGCTCGAAAAAATCAAAAAATTCGCGCCGCGCATCAAAACCGGCAAAGCCGCCGCAGAAAACAGCCTCGTCGTCTTCACCAAAAAGGGACGCGATCTGTTTGCCCAGGCCCGCCGGGACGGCGAAAAAGAGGAAATCGCCGAACTCTCGGTCGAAGAAGCCATCGGCCTGATCCGCTGTGAATTTGACGAACCGCGCATTTCGTTCAGCGACGCCTTCTGGGAAAACTACATTGCTGTGCGCGACTACCGCGAAAAACATCCGCACGCCACCAGCGAAATCAGCATCGAGAAAAAGGCGCTCAACGTCGTCAACGCCTTTAAAGGGCCGGAATTCACCGACCTGCATCCCTTCATTCTTACCCTTCGCGAGGACATGCTCGAATACCGTACCCTGCCGGTGAACACCCTGCGGCGCATCGCGGATATCGGGAAAAACAAAGAACGCGCCCGCAAAGAATTCGCCGACCTGCGTGCCGAACTGGGCGATGACTACCTTAAACAGCTCAAAACCCGCGTCAAAGAACTCAGAGAAGAAGTCATCATTGCGGTCGAAAATCGGGCGGGAGACGCGCCGCATGGATCGTAACCTCGAAAAACAGAAACGGGAGCGGGCTGTTGAGCTCGGACGATCCGGCGATCCGGCGGTTCTGCCGGAACTGATCGAACTCGTAGGCTTTCCCGCCGCCAGCGTCCGCAAGCTCGCGGCTTCCGCCATTGGCAAGCTCGCCGGACTGGCCGATGCGGCGCAGGCGGTCTCCGCTCTCGTTCCGCTGTTGCGCGATCCGTTTCCTCAGATCCGGCAATATACCGCCAAAGCCATCGGTGCCTACGGGGCGGGGGCGTACCCCGCACTCTCCGATCTGCGCGACATGGCCGTCAGCCCCGTTGAACCCCAATACAACAACAACTGCGCCAAACAGGCCATTGAACTGATCGAAGAGGCGCGACGGATTGCAGAAAGTCAAGCCGTGCACTGTTGCCAGCGTTGCGGTGTAAAGCTGGAGCACGACGAATTTGTCCGCTCGCAGAAAGCCTTTCAGCGTCCCTTCTGCAACTACTGCTTCGACGAGGTTTTTCTGGAACGCCGCAACTTTGAAACCAAAGTCGAACTCCAGAAAAACATTCGCGCCAAAGACGGCACCTGGGTGCAGTCCGACGGCGAACGGCTCATCTGCGAAACCCTCGATGCCGCCGGAATCCGCTACCGCTACGACGAACGTTTCCGCATCCTAGACGGCTACGCCATCCGCCCCGACTTCTACCTGCCCGAATTCGATCTCTACATCGAATACTGGGGCATGGACACCGCCGACTACAAAATCGGCATGCTCAAAAAACAGCAACTCTACCAGCAGCAGGGTAAAAAACTCATCTCCCTGCATCCAGACGACAAACCGCGCATTAAACAGGCACTGCTCGACAAACTCCAAAAACTCAAATAAAACCGACTCACTTGCTCCACCACGTCGCGTCTCAAAAACCGGAAGGCCGGAGAAAAAATGACCGAAAACGAACAGCTGCTGCAAAACCTCATCCAAAACTGCTCCGAAGAAACCGCCAAGGCCTTCTTCCGGCGCAAGAACGTTCATTTCAAAGCGCAGAACGAAGCGCTCGAAAATGCCGACCCGGAGCGGTTTTCCAATATTTGGAAAATCGGGAGGCTCGATTTCGAGGCCGACACCGTCGTTTTTGCTTTTGCCGAGGTGAAGGCGGATCTCTCCGAACGCACCTGCCGCAAAGCGCAGTTCGAAGCCGCCCGCAAAATCCTGCGCGCCGAAAACGCCGACGCCGGACTCTTCCTCTTCAAAGGTGCCAACGGCGCTTTCCGGCTCAGTTTGGTCTATAAAGCCTATCAGGGAACCAAAGCTGAACTCAGTCCCTACCGCCGCTTCACCTACTTCGTCCAGCCCGACTCCACCGGCAACACCACCTTCAAGCGGCAGATTGACCGGTGCGCTTTCGATTCGCTTGAAGCGATTAAGCAGGCCTTTTCCATCGAAGCGGTTTCGAAGGAATTCTACCGCGAACTCTCCAACTGGTATTTCTGGGCGCTCAAACACATCCATTTTCCGAAGCAGAACAATCTTTCCGATGCCGAACGCAATCCCGTCTGTACCATCCGGCTGATCACCCGCCTCATGTTCGTCTGGTTCATGAAACAGATGAAACTGATTCCGGACGGACTCTTCGACCGGGAAAATGTCAGCCGGATGCTCCAAAGTCTGGAGCCCGACGAAAGCACCTACTACAAAGCCGTTCTGCAGAACCTTTTCTTTGCCACGCTCAACACCGAAATGGACAACCCGAAAGTCCCGCGCCGCTTCCGCTATAAAAACGAGCAGGGCGGCGACGGCCATTTCGGCATTCATAATGTCTATCGCTACGAAGAACTGTTCAGCAAACCGGACACGGCGCTGGAACTGTTCAAAACCGTTCCCTTCCTCAACGGCGGCCTGTTTGAATGTCTCGACCGGGTTGAAATCAAACCGTATGTCCGCATCGACGGCTTTTCCGACCGCAAAGACAACGAACTCACCGTCCCCAACTTCCTCTTTTTCGGCGGGGAACATATCGAAGACCTCAGCGAATCCTACGGCGACACCAAACGCAAAAAAGAAAAAGTCAGCGGATTGCTCGACATCCTCTCGCGCTACAACTTCACCGTCATCGAAAACACCCCGCACGAATCGGAAGTCGCCCTTGATCCCGAACTGCTCGGCATGGTCTTTGAAAACCTGCTTGCCGCCTACAATCCTGAAACCGGGGCCACCGCCCGCAAACAGACCGGCTCCTTCTACACCCCTCGCGAAATCGTCAGCTACATGGTCGATGAATCCCTCATCGCCTATCTCAAAACCGCTCTGCAATCAGAAATCGGAAATCAAAAATCGGAAATCGAGTCGCGGCTCCGCGACCTGCTTTCTTACGATGCCGAGGGCAATCCGTTCAACGAATCCGAAACCGGCGCGCTGATTGCTGCCGTGGACGCCTGTAAAATCATCGACCCCGCTTGTGGCTCCGGCGCGTTCCCGATGGGCGTGCTGCATAAACTGGTGCTGATTCTCTCCAAACTCGACCCTGGCAACGAGGGATTTCTGCAGAAGCAGATTGAAAAGCTCGACGACGTGATTCTGCGCGATGAGCTGACGCGAAATTTCAAAGAGAACTACGACGACTACGGACGCAAACTCTGCCTGATTGAAAACTGCATCTACGGTGTGGACATCCAGCCCATCGCCTGCCAGATCAGTAAACTGCGCTTCTTCATCTCGCTACTCTGCGATCAGAAAACCGATGC
>JBAZTQ010000002.1:0-69677 GCA_041661845.1 Kiritimatiellales bacterium
CAAACGTTGCCTGCGCCGCCGGGCATATATTTTTCGCCGGTCACTTCCACCACCGGCACCGGCGCTTCGGGGGAAACCCGCGAAACGGTTCCATAGATAAAGCGGTCGAGAATCAGATCGCCCGCCACCAGCACCCGCTGAGCGGCCATCTTCGCAAAAATCTCCCGCGCACGGTTAATTGTCAGTTTCATCGCCGCCCTTTTTTTTCCAAATCCAGAAATCATCCCCGCCGCCGGACACATCATAAAGCCGCACCGTAACCTGTCCGAACGGAACACGGGCCTTAAGGCAGGTCAGGATCCGCCTTAAATCCCGTGACACCCAGAGCGTAGCCTTTCCGGAACGGACAAACAACCCGTTAAATGCGGCCTCGGGCTCGATTCGCAGGCTCGGCACATCCGGATACTTCGGCAGCCCGATGTCTTCGACTTTCTCCGCATGAACCAGCAAGTCGTACACCTTATTATCCGCCAGCACCTGATAATTCGTCCTCGTCCCCGGCGTCAGCTCCTGACCGCGCATAAAATACATAAAGCTCAGATAATCACGGGTTCCGGCGCTGATCGGCACATTGGTCACCGTCCCGGCTTCCACATTCTCGAACCGGGCCGTGCCGTTGGCGTAATCGAAGGTTGTCACATCATGGTAGTGCGAACTTCCTTCCCGCATGATTTTTGTAAAACGGACAGGCCGGAGTGTTTCCGGGTCGAGCAGACATTCATGCAGATCGCTCACCCGGTAAAAAACATCAAAAACCGGATAGGTCTGTGTCTCCACCCGCACCGCCACATAATTCGTGCCGTTTTCTTCAGCCATCGCCGTCGTCGACACCGACCACGCCACGCGGATTCCGTTCCACGAAATATGGTAATCCAGCCGTTCGTTCAGCGGGAACGGCAGATCGGCGGCATTGGCAGCCGCGCTGAAGAGCAACCAAATCGAAACTACTGACAAAAAACGAACCACAAAAACCTTTCCTTTTATCCGTGCCGCCAAACCGCAGAATATTGAACATCGAACACAGAATTCTGAAATTTAATTCCTTCTGCGGTTCCTTGTTCAATATTCGTTATTCAACATTTAAGCGGACTCCTCCCGCACAAACTGACGGCACTTCACCCCCGCCTCGGCAAACAGCTTCCGTGACTGCTCATTGAAGTGATACCCGTGCTCGTACACCACCTCGGAAAGTCCCGCGTTGATAATCATCTTCGTACACATCAGACACGGACTGATCGTGCAATAGAGGATTCCGTCTTTTACGGCGATACCGTGATACGCCGCCTGCACAATCGCGTTCTCCTCCGCATGGCAGCAGATACAGTCGCCCAGAGAATGGCCCGACGGCGCATCCGAATTACAGCGCGCACAGCCCCCCTCGTCGCAATTGGCGATGCCGCGCGGCGTACCGTTATAGCCGGTGGAAATAATCCGCCGGTCGCGCACGATCACCGCCGCCACCTGACGCCGGCAGCAGTTGCCCCGCCGCGATACGACGTGGGCGATGTCCATAAAATATTCATCCCAGCCGGGACGCTGATGTTTACTCATGCCGCGCATCCTATTTCATAGCCCCGCAACTTTCAACCGTTTCAGAGTTAAACTGCGCCTTGCTGTGTCAAGGCAGGCAGGATGCCTGCGGTATGTATAGCAGCCTTCCAGGCTGCCAAGACCCGTCCGCGCGGGATCTTCACAGGCGCCTCAATCTGTATGCGTTCATCCCGGTTCAAATGCCTGCTCCTGCGCGAGTGCGTGGTGGCGTTTTGCTGCCAAAGCGGCGTTTCAACTTACAATCAACCTTCGGCCTTGAATTATAAAACGCCGCTCGTGTCTGAGGAGGTGCCGAAGCAATGCTGAACCGGGCGTCCGTCAGACCGGGGTCACTTCATTCATCCCCGCGACAAGTCGCGGGGGATTCCGCGCCGGTTTTGCTAAACCTTAACATCTGGATGAGCCGGTTAACCTCGTAATGACGCCGTTTTATGAATGTACAAAAAGGCGTGTTTTTTGAACAAACAGTCCTTCTGCGATTTGCTGTGCCGGCAGTATAAATATTCAGTTTTAGTTAGCTCATGCACTGGGTGTGCGTGAGCTGTTGGAGAAAAGGGAAAAAACAGGGAGAGATAATGAAGAAAAAAGTATTAGGAATAATGCTGCTGGCTGCGGGCTTGTGCTTCACAGCGCAGGCGGCCAGCGACAGTTGGAATGTGGATGCGGACGGCAGCTATACAAATGTAGCCAACTGGCTCGGCGGGAATGTCCCCGGCATCAGCGGCGGTACCGCCAGTGCGGATACAGCGGCGTTTTCCACCGCGCTCACGGCGGGACGCACGGTCACTCTGCCCGGCACCTATGCCATCGGTACCATTCAGTTCGGCAACACATCCACGAACGGCTATACGATCAGCGGTTCGACATTCCGCATCAATAACGGCGGTGTAATCGAAACGGTCGCCGGCGCGGGTGCCCACAACGACACCATTGGCTCGGCCATCCAGCTCCGGGGCATGGGCGACACCACCGTCACCATCCGCAATAATTCCACAGATGCGGGCTTGAAGATCAGCGGCGCCATCAGTGCCTCAACCCCTGCCACCGCACATACCTTCACAATCAATCTGGACGGGACGAGTACGGCCGGCGCGATCAACGGACCGGCCAACGGAATTTCCGGCATTATCAGCGACGGGGCGCAGGCTCTCAGCCATGTCGCCGTGGTCAAAAACGGCACGGGTACGTGGTCACTGACCGGTGCCAACACCTTTGCGGGCGGGCTGACCTTCAATGCGGGTACGCTCCGCTACAACAGCAGCGGCCTGTCAACCATGTTCGGCGTTGGCGCGATCAATGTGGCCAGCAACGGGGTCACGTTCAACCACGCCAACGGCACCGTGATGACGCTTGCCAATCAGATGAATGTCAATGCCAACTTCACGCTGGCCGGCGCTGCCAATACCACGTGGAGCGGGAACTGGGATCTCAACGGCGGAACACGCACCCTTACAGTGAACGCGGATTCGGCCATTTCCGGCGTGATTTCCAACGGTGCATTTACCAAGGCCGGCACGAAAATCCTGACCCTCTCCGGCGCGAACACCTTAGACAGCATGACCGTTTCTGCCGGGACACTGCTGGTGGAAGGCGATTCCAGCGGCTCCGGCGCGCTGACCGTGGCCTCGGGTGCGACGGTAGGCGGCAACGGCACGGTATCGGATCTCGTTCTGCAGGACGGTGCGAAATTCCTGTTTGATGCCGCCGCAACGCTGACCGCCAACGGAACATCCGTTGATCTCGGCAATCTGGCCGTGGCCAGTCTGGTCGGTCTGGACGGTGCTGCGGTGGCGAACGGAACCTATACCCTCATCGATGGAACGGCGGTGTTCGACTTCACCAGCGTCCAGAATCTGGGTCTTGCCAATGCTGCTGATATCGGCAGCGGCAAGAGCGCCTACTTCCAGTCGGGCAGTCTGGATCTGGTCGTGATTCCTGAACCGGCCACGATCGGAATGCTGGGACTCGGCGCACTGCTGACGATTATGCTTCGCCGTATCCGCACCCGTTAAAACGGACGGCATGTTTACAATACAAAAGCCCGGCGTTGTCCGGGCTTTTGTATTGTCCGGCGGATCAGGACAGCGGCTGCCTCGCCTGTTCGGAGTGACCGTTCAAGCGGAACAGTGAATTAAAAATATGAAGACAATCTTTCGGTATGACTTTCTGAGGCTGGCCGGGTTCGGGACGGCAATGCTATGTTTTCCACCGGCCGGGAAAGCGTACCCGACGGCTTTCCAGTCTCTGGAAAAAAACAGTCCGGAACGGCCGAATATTGTGGTCATTCTGGCAGACGACATGGGCTACTCGGATATCGGGTGCTGCGGTTCAGAGATTCATACTCCGAATCTGGATGCGCTGTCCAAATCGGGAATTCTTTTCACGCAATTTTATAATGCCGCCCGCTGCTGTCCGTCGCGCGCTTCTGTTTTAACAGGACTTTATCCTCATCAGGCGGGCATCGGAGGAATGGCCGGGGATTATCTGGCCCGGAATGAAGCCATTCCCGCGTATCAAGGACATCTGGGCCGCAATTGTGTGACGCTGGGCGAAGTGATGAAGCTTAATGGTTACTACACTGTTTTTTCCGGCAAGTGGCATGTGGGAGATGAGCGCGAGGAAATGCTTCCGCATAAACGCGGATTTACCCGGTCGTTCTTCACTCCGGGCGGAGCAGGAAACTACTACCGGCTGGGATGGGCCGACGGCGTACCCGAACCGTATAAACTGGACGGCGCGGATCATCTGCCCGGCCCGGACTTTTATGACACCGATGCGGTATTTGATTTCGCCCGGCAGTTTATTGAAGGCCGCTCGGCGGATCGTCCGTTTTTTGCTTTTTTGACACCCAAAGCCCCTCACTGGCCGCTGCAGGCGAAGGCAGCAGATATCGCGAAATATAAAGGCGTGTATGACGGCGGCTGGGATGAACTCCGTGAGCAGCGGTATAAAAAGCAGATAGAAACCGGACTGATTTCCAAAGATTGGAAACTCGCGCCGCGCAGTGACAGCGACGGGGCTGTTCCCGCATGGGATACGCTTTCCAAAGAGCAGCAGCACAAAATGGCGGCAAAAATGGAAGTTTATGCCGCGCAGGTTGACTGTCTGGATCAGAACGTCGGAAAACTGATTGCTTTTCTGAAAAAGAACAACCTCTTTGATAATACACTGATTCTGTTCCTGTCGGATAACGGCGCCTGCGCCGAGCCGGAAGAGCAGCCGCTGGGAGGCGATTGGAAAGACGGAAAAGGCGGGCCGGTCGGGGCTCAGGATTCATTCGAAAGTTATGGACGCTGCTGGGCGGAGGTGAGCAATACGCCGTTCCGGCTGTGGAAACAGAAAGTGCATGAAGGCGGAATTTCCACGCCGCTGATTGCCTCGTGGCCGGCCGGAATTTCCGTACCGGGAACGGTGAACCGTCAGCCGGGGCATCTGATGGACATTATGGCGACGTGTCTGGATGTCAGCGGCGGAACATATCCCGCTGAATATAACGGACAGAAAATCCAGCCGCTGGAAGGGATTTCGTTTACGCCGGTTTTCCGGGGATCGGAACGCAAAGAACACGAAGAGATCGCCTGGGAACACTTCGCCAACCGCGGTATCCGTTGCGGACGGTGGAAGCTGGTTTCGCAAACATACGATAACTGGATCCATGCAAAACCCGGACTGTGGGAACTCTATGATATGAAAACAGACCGCACGGAGATGAGTAATCTGGCGGCGGTGATGCCGGAGAAAACCAAACAACTGGCGGCGCAGTATGACAAATGGGCCCGCAGGACCGGCGTGATTGACAATGCAGCGGACTGGCGGGATAAAAAGTAGCAAGGTCTTTTTATGAAACGGTTATTTATAAGGAAGCAACAGCAATGGATACGTCGATTTTCGCACAGCAGCTGAAACTTATTGAAGCCCGGAGAAGCTCCTGGCTGGAGAAGGCCGCGGCCGCCGTGCCGGAATTATGCAGCACGGTAAAGAATCCCGCCGCCGTCATCGAAGTACAAAAAGACGCGTCGGCGTTTCAGGGCTGGAAGGCCGCGAACCCGGCTCCGGCGGATTCAGTCTGCAACCGTCCGCTGCTGCCCGGCGAAAGCTTTATTCTGGATTTCGGAAATCACCTGACCGGCTATTTTTCCTTTTCGGTACGCCGGTTTGATATTCCGGTTGATGCGCCGGTACGTCTGTCGTTTGTTTTCGGCGAGACGCTCTCGGAAATTGCCGAACCGCTCGATCCCTATACCGGCACACTGTCCCGTTCCTGGCTGCAGGATGAAACGGTGAATATTGATGAGGTGCCGCAGACGATCCGTATGCCGCGCCGCTATGCTTTCCGTTATGTAAAAGTGACGGTGGTTGCCGCCAGCCGGCACGGACAGTTCGGGTTCTCGGGTTTTCAGGCCGAAGCGGTTACCTGCGCAGACGAAAAGAAGCTGACGCCGTTCACTCCGCGCAACGCCGATGAAAAGGCTTTGGATGAAGTTTCTTTGCGGACGCTGCGCGACTGCATGCAGACGGTGTTTGAAGACGGTCCCAAACGCGACCGGCGGCTCTGGCTGGGCGACCTGCGCCTTCAGGCGCTGGCGAACTATGCGACCTACCGCAACTACGATCTGGTGAAGCGCTCGCTTTATCTGCTCGCCGGAACAGCCACGGACAAAGGGCTTGTGGGGACGTCCTCGTTTGAACGCCCGCAACCGGTGCGCGCCGGCGACAGCATTCTCGACTACACCGCGCTGTTCGCCCCCACCGTGCTGGAATATCTGGAAGCCAGCGGCGACCGCCAGACCGCCGAAGATCTCTGGCCGCTGGTTTTAAAACAGCTCGACTTCACCCTCGAACCGGTCAACGAAGAAGGCCTGTTTATACCGCCCAAAGACTGGTGGCTGTTCATCGACTGGCATAACACACTCGACAAGCAGGCTCCGGAACAGGCCGTCGTTCTGCTCGGTCTGAAAGCCACACTCCGGCTGGCGGAAAAGCTCGGAAAGAAAGATGAAGTCGCCTTCATCCCCGCAGTCATCGCCCGCATGGAAAGCGCGGCTCAAAAAAATCTGTGGGATGAAAAACTCGGCCTGTTCATCAGCGGGCCCGGCCGTCAGGTGTCGTGGGCTTCGCAAGCATGGATGGTTTTGTCCGGCGTTCCGTCGCCGGAACAGAGCCGCCGGGCGCTGATCAACGTGATGAAAGATTCCACAGCGGCCAAACCGGTCACGCCGTACATGTATCATTATATGGTCGAAGCGCTGCTGAAGGCCGGCCTGCGGGACGAAGCCGTCGAGCTGATGTCCGAATACTGGGGCGGAATGATCCGCAAAGGCGCCGACACCTTCTGGGAGGTTTATATCCCCGGCGACGACTATGCCTCGCCGTATAACAGCCATGTGATGAACAGCTACTGCCACGCCTGGAGCTGCACGCCGACCTACCTTTTGCGTGTCCTGCTGCCGGCAACTGCGGTAGAATCGGGTGGTGATAAAAAATAAAACAGAGTGAGTTTGCAGTACAAGAAAGAGGGAATTTAATTAATAACTCAAGGAAAGGATTCATTATGCGTCGACTGATACTTCTGGTGCCTGCGTTGTTTTGCTCTTTGGCTGTCTTTGCCGATGTCAAACCGGCGGGAGTGTTCACCGATGACGCCGTTCTGCAGCAGGGCGAACCGGTGCGGATATGGGGAACGGCTTCGGCAGGCGAAAAAGTGACGGTTAAATTTGCCGGGCAAACCCAAGGTGCAGCGGCAGATAAAGACGGCAAGTGGATGGTGACGCTTGAAAAAATGCCCGTCTGCGCCGAAGGCCGTCCTTTGGTTTTCCAAGGTTCGGAAACGGCGCAGCCGGTAGAGCTGAAAAATGTTGTGGTCGGCGAAGTGTGGCTGGCGGGCGGGCAATCCAACATGGAAACGCCCATGTCTTTTTACAAACCCGCGACTCAGGCGGATATCGACAGCGCCAACGACCCGCTGCTGCGGATGGTGACGATTCCGCGGTACAATATGGGATGGAAAAACACAGCCCGCCCGGAATGGAAGATAACCACTCCGCAAAACGCGGACGGATTTTCGGCCAGCGCTTATTATTTCGCCAAAAACCTGCGGCAGGCGCTGAACGTACCGGTCGGTATTGTCAGGTGTGCTGTCGGAGGCTCTCCGGCCGCAGCGTGGATGAGCCGGAAAACATTTGAGAGCAACCCGGAGCTGAAAAAAATCCTCGATGCCTACGAAGCCGGTTATAAAGCGGATTTTGCAAATGACGCCTCTTACGAAAAAGCCCTTGAGGATTTTGAACAGGCCTCAAAAGAGTGGAGAAAAACCCGTAAAGGCCAGCCTCCGGTCGAACCGATGGGCCCGAAACACGGGCGGCATC
Source organism: Kiritimatiellales bacterium (assembly GCA_041661845.1). Lineage (GTDB taxonomy): Bacteria > Verrucomicrobiota > Kiritimatiellia > Kiritimatiellales > Tichowtungiaceae > Tichowtungia. Next base: position 7,917 of record JBAZTQ010000002.1, read on the forward strand.
CTTGCGGCTGGTATGAAACGATGCTGACACAGACGATTCCTTACACAGTCAAAGGCGTCATCTGGTATCAGGGGGAAACCGATGCCGATGCCCCGGACGGGTTTCACTACCGCACCGTCTTTCCGGCCCTCATTCAGCAATGGCGCGAAGAATTCCGTAATCCGGAACTGCCGTTCCTGTTTGTCCAGCTGGCCACACTTAATCCGAACGATCCCGGCCCTGACTGGCCGGAACTGCGCGAGTCGCAGAGCTGGACCGAAGAGCACATTAAACATACCGGCATGGCTGTGATCGTTGACGGCGGCGAAGAGCACAACATTCACCCTCCGTCGAAGCCGGCCGTCGGCTGCCGCCTTTCGCTGCTGGCCCGCAACATGGTTTACGGCGAAAAGAGCCTGATTTGCCGCGGCCCGCGTTTTGAAAAAATGACGATCGGCAAAGGAGCAGTTGTGCTGACGTTCAAGGACACCGGCTCTGGACTGGTTCTGAAACCTGAAACAAACAGCGCCTTCGAAGTCTGCGGAAAAGACGGCAACTATGTCCCGGCCAAAGCGGTGCTGGCAGACGGAAAGATCACGGTCTCCGCCGAGAACGTAAAAGATCCGCAGAACGTCCGCTACGGCTGGAAGAAATGGTTCGTCCCGACGTTGTTCAACGCCGAAGGGCTGCCGGCCTCGCCCTTCCGCACGGATGATTTTCCGCCAGTCACTAAAGACCGCTATTACCTCGACCGAATATAATTCTCATGAGGGCCGGTTATTGGGGGAAAAATATGCAGACTCCTAAACCAAATCAAAACCGGCGGACGCTGCTGCTCCGCCGCGAGACGGCCCTCGCCTTAATCTCGTTTGTGTCTGTTTGCACTGTTTTTTCAAACTCAGGTTCAGCGGGAGCAGCGGAGTGCAGGTCGATCAATGCGAAAGATTTCGGGGCCAAGGGCGACGGCATAACCGACGATACTGTCGCTTTGCAAAGCGCCATCGACTGTTTGGTAACAAATTTTCCAACGGCAGGTGAAAGGAATTCCGGCGTGGCGCTTTTCATTCCGCAGGGCACCTATCTCATTACCAACCAGCTTGCATTCGTTGCCACCAATACTCACCCGAACTTCGATCAGGGGATCGCCATCCGCGGTCAGGATTCCGGACCGACCGGTACGGTCATCCGGACGACCGGCACGAACGGGGTGTTTTTTTTCAATCTGGCGGCAGATACGGGTATGCGCGAAACCACGCTTCAGGTGGAAGATATTCAACTGCAGGCGGGCCGTCCCGACGCCGGTGCAGCGGTTGAAATCACCACGAAGCAATCCATTGATACAAACTATTTCTTTGTTACAAACGATCTCGTCGTGACAACGAATGTCGTCACCACAAACAGCCTTGCTGTGCGGGTGATCCCTATTCTGCGCAATGTCCGCATAGACAGAACAGCGCCCGGCACCGACTATTTCACCTATGGATTCAAGGGTATCCATCTGCGTACGCCGCGCATGGATTCCGTCGTTGTGGAAGGCAGTACGAACGGAACCGAGGCCTGTTTGTATTTCGAATACAGTTATGCGTATGAGATCAGAGATTGCACTTTAACCGGCGCAAAGTTCGGTGTGCATGCGCCGCAGACGTCCGAGGAAAATATTATTAACCGTTCCGTGATCAGTAATGTCACCGTCGGTGTCGACATGAAGGTTGATCCCGATATCAAAGTCGGACCGTCCGCAGCGGGCGGGCGGATCGTAAACAGCCGGATCAGCGCGTTTCAAACCGGTGTTATTATCGATTTGAAATATCACTTTTTTATCGGGAACAACACGTTCGATATAACCGGAACGGTGCCGGGCACCAACATCTGTCTCATCGACACCCGCTACATGAATATTTCGGATAATCATTTTCCGGGCGGCGGCAACCAGACCGGCGTTGCGGTTCTGCGCGGGCCGAAAGCCGGATGGGACAGCAGCATCGCGACCGGCGTAATGGTGATGAACAATGATTTCGGAACGTTCGATACCAGCATCCGGATCGGCTCCAACGTTTACAACACCGTGATTGCCGGCAACAGCAACGCCGTAACCAATATTGTCAATCAGGGCGTCAACACCCTGATACACCATCAGGCCATGCGCCCGTTTAAAGCCTGCCCTGCCAGCGAGACCGATTACCCGTCATTCAAATGGGCCGAGATAACCGGAGATGCCGGTGACATCGTGAATGTGAGAAACTTCGGTGCCGCCGGAGACGGTGTGGCTGATGATACGGCGGCCATCACCAATGCAGTTGCGGATCTTCTCTCGAAGCTCAATACGCAGAAAAGCGGCGCGCTCTATTTCCCGGCGGGAACGTACAGGCTGTCAAAAAAAATTGATTTGCAGCAGCCGGCGGAAACAAACGACTGGCAGAAGCTGATGATTTTCGGGGACGGCTACCGGGCGACAAAAATAGAATTAACCGGTGTGTGCGGAGGCATGTTCGACATCAAATGCTCTAATCAGGTTGCGGTCACCATCCATAACATGGCGCTCTTTACAGGAAAAACCAACGGCACCGCCATTGCCGTAAAACAACCCGCCGGCACCAATCAGCCGCTCCGCTCCCTGGTGGTGCATGCCGTTGAAATCACCGGAAACAGCTATGGAAATTTTGATACCATGGTGTCCGGAACAGGCCTCACCCGTCCGCTCATTCATCTGACGCACGGTGAAGCCAACGCCGGCACAAACGCAACCGGCGTGCTGCTGACCGGCGGCTACGGTTTTGATTGCGAGGCCAGCAGTCTTCATGGAATGCACAAGCTGTTTAATATCGCCAGTCTCGGCGGAGACGTGCTGATACGCGGACCCGTCCTGATGGGGCATGGCTACCAATCTGTGATAGACGCCGGCGGCGGACGGGTTGCGCTGGAAGGCACGCATCTGGATTCAACGCATGTGGCCTTGTCCGTTTCAAACGCCTCGGAAGTGGTGTTTACAAGAACTCAGACGCTTAATCATGATGCCGACGGGAGTCACCCGGAACGCAGCACACTGTCTTTCAGCAACTGCCGGAATATCTTCATTCGCGACAACAGTTTCGATGATAATCAGCCGGAGGATGTGATAAACACCGCCCGTGTAACCGTCCGTCTTCTCTCCGGCAACAGTAACGTCGATATCTCCGGCAACCGGTTTAAGGAACGGGGAACCGGAATTGATATTTCCGCGGGCAGTACCAACGTGACGGTTTATGACAACTGTTTCGCACCGGGAGTAACAACTGAATTGGTGAATCAGGAGCCGACCGCTGTCACCAACCGGTTCGAGCTCGACCTGCACACTTTAAGCAACACCTGGGATGCGGATGCGTCCGGAAACTGGATCGACTACGCCAACTGGACCGCCGGAACCGTTCCCGGTCTCACAACCGGCTTCCTCGGGAACGACCCTAGAGACAGCACTGGCGTAGCGGTATTTTCCCGCCCACTCACCGCACCGTGCACCGTCACGGTGGATGCCAACCGCAACGTCGGCGGCATTACCTTCGGAAACACTTCAACCAACGGTTATACACTCAGCGGCGGCGACCTGGAACTGAGCAACGGCGGGGTGATTCAGACCCTTGCCGGAACGGGCGCTCACGACGATGTGATTTCACCGCCCGTCAGGATTACCGGCGATGAAGGAACGGCCACCTTCCTCAACAATGCCGCTGGAACCGGAACCGGTCTGAGGTTCTCCGGAGCGATCAGCGGCAGCGCTGTTTCCGGGGCCGTCTCCACACTCACTCTCGACGGGGTGAATACGGCGGCGAACACCTATATCGGCAGCGCCGTCTCGGATGGAGCTGAAGGCGGCCGGCTGGCTTTGATCAAAAACGGCCCGGGCCAATGGACGCTGAGCGGCAACAACACCTTTAGCGGCGGACTGACCTTTAATCAGGGAACGATTCGATATTACGGTACCGGCACCGCATTGGGCCGGGGAACCGTCTTTATCGGCGACGGCACAGCCTTCTATCACGCCAACAACTCCATAACCGTCATAACCAATCCAATGGCGGCGAACGGTAATTTTACGATAACCGGCAGTGCCAGCACGACCAACACGCAGTGGGGCGGAACGATGGATCTGAATGCCGGTGCGCGGACGATTACGGTGAGTGTCGATGCTGTTGTGGCAAGTATCATTTCAAACGGCGGTCTGATTAAATCCGGCACGAAAATACTGACGCTGTCGGGCGCAAACTCCTATGCCGGCGGAACAACCGTTTCCGCCGGCACGCTGCTCGCGAATTCGGACGACGCGCTTGGAGCGGGCGGCGTAACGGTGGCGGACGGTGCGGCACTGATTCTGCAAACCAATGCGGCGATCAGTGATCAGGCGGCACTGGTGGCAGGAACCAATGCCGTACTGACGCTCGATTTCACCGGATTGGAAACGGTCGGCGCTCTTTCGCTGGACGGCGGAACAACCTGGCTGACAAACGGCACCTATGATGCGGCGGCGCTCGGCGCACTCGGAACCGGAACATACACCGGCGGCGGCAGTCTCGCGGTCACCGGCACCACTTCCGATCCGGCGCACACGCCGTACGGATGGCTGGCGCAATACGGACTCACCAATTTCGATGCGGACGCCATGTCGGATGCGGACGGCGACGGATTGAAAACATGGCAGGAATACATTGCCGGAACCAACCCGACCAATCCGGCCTCAAGTCTGCGGATCTTCAACGGCGGTACAACCGCCCAAGGCGGAATCATCATCCGCTGGTCGAGCGTCTCGAACCGTTTCTACGACCTCAGCCAAACCACTAATCTGCTGAACGCCTTTGCCGCTGTTACAGACGCAACCAACCTGCCCGCCACTCCGCCCCAGAACGTCTATACCAATTTGCAGAACGACGGGGTCGCATCTTTTTATAGAATCAATGTGCATAAATAATTGGAAAACAGGAACTGTGTTATGAAGAATGGATTGAAATTATTGCTGCCCGGCCTGCTGCTTGCGGCAGGTTGGGCCGGAGCGGCTGATCCGGTGTATGCGGGCTATTATCGCGGCCCGAAGATGACCAACAGTTCCGGTGTAGTTTTGCAAGGCGGCGTATTTATTTTCACGAACGTCACCGATGCGGCCGGCAGCGCCACGAAGCAGATCGGAGGATTGAGCTGGCCTGCCGTCAACTGGCAGAAAATCGCCTTTAACGGGACGGAACACATCACGTTTGAGCGGAACTACAGCGTCGCAGCCGCACCGGCAGGTCCGGGGCTGTACAAAATGCTTTCGATGATCAGCAGCAATCTCGATTCGGGAATCATCTATACGTTCACCAACTGGCACGGCATCGGATACTGCGACCCGTTTTATTACGGCTTGTATAACGGAACCGCCATGTCCGGACCGGGACTCTACCGATTCGCCGATCCGACCGACCCGGAAAGCGCGGCCACGCGTCTGTTTGCTCCGCAGACATTCCCTTCCAATATCTGGAGCGATATGGACTTTGACGGGTCGCGCTGGCTGTTTGTGCGAACGGCGGCGGCGGAAACTCCCGGCATTTATCAGTACGATCCGCTGACGACCAACTTCACCTGTATCAGCGGAACAGAAACCTACACCAGCTGGGACGGTCTCGGCGTCTATGTGGCACCGGAACCTCCGCCGCCGCCTACCAACATACCGCTTTTACACAAAAAGATTTATGTCGTTCTTCTCGGCGGACAGTCCAACGCGCTGGGCTGGGGTTACCGGCAATATCTGCTGGATATCGGCAGTCCTCTGGCCGAACCGCAAACGGATGTGGATCTGTTTACCGGAGTCGAAGAGTATCTTCCGATGTACACGCTGACCAACCTTCAGTCCGGAGCGGCCAACTCCCGCATCAATTCCGGAAACCCCCAGTATTCGGCGGAAACAAATACGCCGGTCAACCGTTTCGGCCCGGAACTCAGTCTGGGCAGAACCGTCCGCGACCTGATTCATATTCCGAACTCAAAGGTGGCGGTTATCAAACACGCCGTCGGCGGAACCAGTCTGTATGCCGGCTGGCTGCCGGACGGAACAACGAACAGCGCGTCCGACGGGCCGACCTACCAGGGATTTCAAACGACCGTGCAAAAAGGAATAACCGCCCTGAGAAACCAATATCCGGATTACGAAATTGAAATTCTCGGCATGGGCTGGGTACAAGGGGAACAGGACACCAAAGATCATTCTGCTGAATATCAGACCAACCTCACCGCTTTCATCCGGGATGTCCGCGCAACCTACGGAACAAATCTGGCCTTTGCGCTTTCCAAACTTTCCCCGAACCAGAGTACCGGCACCGGTTTCATGACTATCCGCGCGGCGCAGCAGGCGGTTGCCGATGCCGATCCCCGGGTCGTCGCCACCGAAACCGTTGGAACCAACTATTTGACGGCGGTCGGGTTCGCCGAAGCCGGAATTCATTATCTGTCATCCTCGCTGCTGCAGATCGGACAGGATCTGGGCAATGCCATTATGAACGTCAGCGGTCTGGATGCCGACAATGACGGCCTGCCGGACGCATGGGAAAACAGCTATCTGCCGGGAGCGGCCGGGCTGGGCAATTCGCCGGGGGCCGATTACGACGGCGACGGACTCACCGATCTTCAGGAGTTCCAGACCGGCACCGACCCGACCAATCCTGACGACCGCCTGAATCTGACCGGTACGCAACTGCGCACCCGCTGGCCGGCGAAAAAAGATGTCCGCTATCAAATGCGCACTTCCACCGACCTGACCTTCTGGACGGATTTCGGCGATCCTGTTTTGCTGAGGGACAGCAACGGCACGGTCGAGGTTGATTTTTCGCAATATGCGGCCACCAACCATGCGGCGTTTTTCAGACTGCTGGTTCTTTAATTCATGAAAACCGGGTTGAGTATAAAATCGGGTTGTACAAAATGGCGGAGTTTTAAACAGGGCTTCCTTTGTACCGCTCTGTGGCGGTGATATAAATACCGGCTTTGTAAACAGGTGTGGAATTCGAACTGCAATAAAACTGAACAACGGATGGAAGCATTATGAAAAAAAAACGACTGAATCCCTGGCTGATTCTGCTGGCTGTTGCACTGGCGTCACCTGTCTGCCGGGCTGAAGAAACCCGGACAGACGGCAGTGCGGATACCGCACAGGGCGCGCAGTACCGCCGCCTGCTGGCCCGACCGGCGCGGCCTGAAGACGCAGAAAAACAGGCGGCGGAACTGCTCGCCGCCATGACGCCCGAAGAACGGTACACTCTGGTTTGCGGCACCGCGATGGGGATTCCGGGCTTCCCGCGTCTGGGCATTCCGGAGATCCGCTTCGCCAAATCCGGTGCCGGTGTGTTTATCCACGATCCTCTTCTGCTGAAACAGACCACCGCATTTCCCTGCAACCTGCTGCTGGCCGCCACATGGAATCCGGACATAGGCCGGGCCTGCGCCCGGGCGGTCGGCGAAGAGTGCGAAGCGGCCGGTGTCCGGTTTCTGCTGGGTCCGGGCATGAACATGTACCGGCAGTCACGGTGCAGCCGGAATTTTGATTATCAGGGCGAGGATCCTTTTCTGTCCGGACGGATGGTGGACGCGTACGTTCGCGGTTTGCAATCCACGGAGACCGCGGCGACCCTCAAACATTTCGCGGGGCTTGAGACCGCGTTCCAGCGGCGATTCATCAACTGCCTGATCAGCGACCGCGCCCTGCACGAAATCTATCTTCCGCCGTTCAAAGCCGGAATCGATGCCGGGGCCAAGGCCGTTATGATGTCTTACAATCAGCTCAACGGCGAATGGGCGTCGGAAAGCCGCCGAACCGTCAACGGTTTACTTCGCGGCGAACTGGGATTTAACGGGCTGGTCATGACCGCGTGGGACACTTCATGGCAGGCAAAAAAAGTACTCGAATCCGGAGTCGATCTGGATATGCCGCGCGGACCGTCGCTGAGTCCCGTCCGGGCGGAACTCACGGGCGATCCGCAGGTTGACCGCATGGCGGGAAATATTCTCAAGACGTGCATCGCCGCCGGGTTCTACGAAAAAGAATCCCCCGATCCGGCCAAGGCCGGGAACCGGGCGGAGCGGGCGGCGATTGCGCGCAAAGCCAATGAAGAAGGAATCGTCCTGCTCAAAAACAACGGTATTCTCCCTCTCGGTACAGCGGATCATTACAGCCGCATTCTCGTCTCCGGCAGCGCCGCCAAACGTCAGGATCTGGCGCGCGGCGGCAGCGGAAAGACTCCGGGGTACGACCTGATCAGTTGTTTTGATGCGCTGGCGGAAGCGGTTGGACCGGATGCCGTTCATTATGCGGAAAACCCGTCCGCCGAAGAAATCGCCGGTGCCGGCTTAATTCTGCTGTTTCCCAGTTTCCCCGAGCGCGGCGCGAATAATGAAGGCGGCGATGCAGACCGCACCTTTATCCTGCCGGAAAACGAAATGATCGCCCGCTGTGTCAAAGGTAATTCAAAAACCGTGGTCTGCCTGATCACCGGCGGCGGTACAGCGATGGATTGGGCCGGCGGCGCGGCGGCAATCCTTCAGGCTTTTTATGGCGGTCAGGCCGGAGCGCCTGCACTGACGGATGTACTCACCGGAAAAGTAAACCCGTCCGGCAAGCTGCCGTTCTCCATCGAAACCCGGTTCGAGGACTCTCCGGCCTTCGGCTATGACCAGGGCAAGCCGAATACATCGCAGCCCTGTTCTGCTGCGGTTTTTGCGCGAATAAACGGCAAGGTTCCCCACATCAACAAGGAAAAGACTGAAGCGTACCTCTACGACATTGCCTATCAGGAGGACATCTTTATCGGTTATCGCTGGTATGAAGCCAAAAAGAAACCGGTGAACTTCCCGTTCGGCTTCGGACTTTCCTACACGACCTTCGAGATGAGCGACATTCAGGTTTCGGCAAAGACCGTTACTAAAGAAAAACCGGTAACGGTCAGCGTGACCGTCAAAAACACCGGCAAGGTTGCCGGAGCCGAAGTGGTTCAGCTTTACGTTCATGACGACGAGGCCAGTGTCGAACGTCCGTACCGCGAGCTGAAAGGATTCCAGAAAGTTTTCCTCCAGCCCGGCGAAAGCAAAACGGTGACGATGGCTTTGGACTGGAAAGCGCTGGCGTTCTGGGATGTGAAAACCCGCGCATGGCTGGCCGAGCCGGGATCCTTTACGCTGCTGATTGGAAATTCCAGTCAGAACGTTCAGTGCCAGACCCGCATCGATTATAAATAACCCAGGAAAAGAAATATGAAACTCTGCTCTGCATCCGCCGTTCTGTTCGCGGCATTCTGTCTTACACTTCAGGCCGTCCAGCCGTTGACACCGGCTGATCCCGCGAATCCTCCCGCAGGCGTTGAGCGCATCGAACTCTTCCTGCTCATGGGACAGTCGAACATGAAGGGGCGCGGCGAAGTACCGGCGGAGCAGACGCTGAACCCGCGCATCGTCATGATGCATCTGAAAAATGATCAGTGGTATTTTGCTCAGCATCCGCTGCATCTCACCGGCAACCCCGTGACGTTCGAAGGGGCAGGCAACGAAGGCGTCGGCCCCGGCCTGGCCTTTGCCCGGGCCGTTGCGGAGAAGGAACCGAAGGTCATGGTCGGCCTGATACCGTGCGCCGTCGGCGGCACCCGGCTTGATTCGTGGATGAAAGGTGCAAAGCACTATGAAAATGCCGTGCGCCGCGCCCGGCTTGCGCTGGGTGTGAAAAGCTCCGTGCCGGTTGTTCTCAGGGGCGCGCTCTGGCTCCAGGGCGAAGCCGATACGGCACTTGAGCTGCAATCGACTTATCAGGCGCGGCTGACGCGCATGGTTGGCGATCTGCGCGCCGATCTCGGCGTACCCGATCTTCCATTTATAGCCGCCACGATCGGCGAGTTCGACATCGCACCTCCCGCACACCCGACAGGCAAGACGCTTCTCAACGAAGCATTGCTTGCCCTGCCGACCGTTTGCCCGGGAACCGCCTGTGCAGATGCCCGTGATCTCAAAGAACATATCGGTGACAAAGGACATTACAGCGCCGCCTCCGCCGACATAATCGGAGCGCGGATGGCGGCGAAGTATATGGAACTGAAATAAATTTTGGCACGACCACCGCGTAAAGAAAGGTTTGTTATGAATTGGCTGGCGGATCAGAACCGTTATGAAGCAATGACCTATCACCGTTCAGGCCGGAGCGGGCTGAAGCTCCCCGCCTTATCCCTGGGCCTGTGGCACAATTTCGGCGGCGTGGATGCGCTGGAAAACCAGCGGGCCATGCTGCGGCGGGCGTTTGACCTCGGGATCACGCACTTCGACCTGGCCAACAACTACGGCCCGCCGCCGGGTTCCGCCGAGGAAAATTTCGGACGGCTCTTCCGGGCCGATTTTACAGGCTACCGTGAAGAACTCGTCATCTCCACCAAGGCCGGATACCGGATGTGGCCGGGACCGTACGGCGAGTGGGGCTCACGCAAAAACCTGCTCGGCAGTCTCGATCAGAGCCTGCTTCGCATGGGGCTTGATCATGTGGATATTTTCTACTCGCACCGACCGGATCCCGAAACGCCGCTGGAAGAAACGATGGGCTCTCTCGACCACGCCGTCCGTCAGGGCAAAGCGCGGTATGTCGGCATTTCGAATTACCCCGCCGACAAAACCCGGGCGGCGGCCGGGATCCTCCGCGAACTGGGAACGCCGTGCCTGATCCACCAGCCGAGCTATTCGCTGTTGAATCGTGCGCTCGAAACCACCGGACTGCTGGACACGCTGGAAGATGAGGGCATCGGCTGCATCGCCTTTTGTCCGCTGGCTCAGGGACTGCTCACCGGCCGCTACCTGAACGGCGTCCCCGAGGATTCGCGGGCGGCGAAAGCAAACACGTTCCTCAAGCGCGACCAGGTTACGCCGGAGCGGATTGAGCAGATCCGGAAACTCGACGCCATTGCCAAGCAACGCGGTCAGAGCCTGGCCCAGATGGCGCTGGCTTGGGTGCTGCGCGGCGGGCGTGTAACCTCGGCGCTCATCGGTGCCAGCCGGGTGGCGCAGATTGAAGAAAACGTCAAGGCGCTGGCCAACCGCGAATTTTCCGCCGAAGAGCTGCGCACGATTGACACGATCGTCTGCTGAATGGAGACTTCGGATACAGCCTGTTTAATAATCTGAGAAACCGTCATAAGTAAAGGAACTGTCATGAAATATAAACAACGGGATTTTATTAAAATGGCCGGGTTCAGTGCCGCGGCGCTGGGTTTTCCAATGCCCGGCAAAGGTGCCGCGCCGGCGAAACCGAATATCGTGTTTATTTTGGCGGACGATCTCGGCTGGAGCGATATCGGCTGTTACGGGGCCACATTCCACGAGACGCCGAACCTCGACAGACTCGCGCAGCAAGGGATGAAATTCACGGACGCCTACGCCGCCTGTGCGGTGTGTTCGCCGACGCGGGCAAGTATTATGACGGGCAAGTACCCTGCCCGGCTGCACCTCACGGACTGGCTGCCCGGCGTGCCTGACAGCCCGAAGCAAAAACTCAACCGGCCTGTCATTCAGCAGTTTCTGCCGCTGGAGGAATACACCGTGGCCGAGGCGCTGAAAGCCGGCGGCTACCGGACCGGGTTTTTCGGTAAATGGCATCTCGGCGAATCGCCGGAGGTCTGGCCGGAACAGCAGGGCTTTGATGTGAATGCCGGCGGCTGCGGCAAAGGTCACCCGCCGTCCTATTTCAGTCCGTATAAAATTCCGGCGCTTCCCGACGGTCCGCAAGGCGAATACCTCAATGACCGGCTGACCGACGAAGCAATAAAATTTATCGAACAAGCCAAAGACAAGCCGTTCTTTCTTTATCTGCCGCATTACGCCGTACACATGCCGCTTCAGGCGAAAGCCGAAACTGTTGCGAAATACAGAGCCAAGGCCGCGAAGCTTCCCGCTGACCGGACGGTCTATAAGGACGATCTCGGCCGTCCGGTGCGGCAGGTGCAGGACGATCCCGTCTATGCCGCAATGATGGAAAGCCTTGACGAAAACATCGGACGCATCATGGACAAGCTGTCCGCGCTCGGCCTCGACAAAAACACCATCATCATTTTCACCTCCGACAACGGCGGCTTCTCCACCGGCAGAGGTACACCCTCGTGCAACCTGCCTCTCCGCATGGGTAAAGGCTGGCCGTACGAAGGCGGCGTGCGCGAACCGCTCATCGTGCGCTGGCCGGGCGTCACCGCGCCGGGCAGCGTTTCCTCCGTGCCGGTGATTTCCACGGACTTTTATCCGACGCTGCTTCAGATCGCCGGTCTGCCGCTCCTTCCGGAACAGCATCGTGACGGCGAAAGCATCGTTCCCGTGCTCAAAGGCGGCACGCCCCCGGAGCGCCCGCTGTTCTGGCATTACCCGCATTACCACGGATCGGGAAGCATGCCGAACGGCGCGGTGCGGCTGGGCGATTTCAAACTCATCGAATGGTACGAAGACATGCGCACCGAGCTGTATAACGTGAAAGCCGACATCGGCGAGCACACCGACCTCGCGGCTGAAATGCCGGGGAAAACCGCCGAACTCCGTCAGCTCCTGCACGGTTGGCGCGAAGCGGTAAACGCGCAAATGCCCGTACCCAACCCGAAGTACAACCCGCCCGGAAATCACTCAAACCGCAAAACGACGAATAGAAAGAGCCTCTCATGCATCTGAAAACGACATTATTTGCCGCCGCCTGCCTTGTTGGTGTCACAAACCTGACCGCCTCCGTTTCTGCAGCGGAGAGCCGGACGCAAACCCGGCTGAATTTCGACTGGAAGTTTTATCCGGGCGATCCCGCTGACGCGCAGAAACCGGACTTCAGTGCCGCCGGCTGGCAGACGGTCAATCTGCCGCATGACTGGTCGGTCTACGGACCGTTTGACGAAAAAACGGTTGACGGACAGGCCAATGGATTCCGGCAGCGGGGAATCGGCTGGTACCGTAAAACGTTTGTTTCGCCCGGGCCGGGCAAACAGGTTGTGCTGGATTTCGGCGGCGTTTATACGGCGGCGGATGTCTGGCTGAACGGAACGCATCTCGGGAAAAACTATAACGGATATCTCGGGTTCCGTTACGATGTCACCGGTCTGCTCAAACCCGCCGGCGGGACCAACGTGCTGGCGGTGCGGGCGGACAACAGCCGCGTAGGCAGTTCGCGCTGGTATACCGGCAGCGGAATTTACCGCGATGTCAATCTGGTCATAACCGATCCTGTACATATTCCGCTTTACGGCACATGGATTACCACGCCGGAGATCAATCCGGACAACGCTTCCGTTCATGTCGAAACCGTTGTCACCAACGGCAGCGCCGCCGCGGGCGACATCACGCTGACTACAGAAATTTACGATCCCGCCGGAAAGCTTGCCGCCGCTGAAAGCAAAACCGCACGGCTGAATTCCGGCGGCGCATTTACGTTCAAGCAGAATCTGACGGTTGCGAAGCCGGAGCTTTGGTCGCCCGAATCGCCGAATCTGTACAAGGCGGTCAGCCGTGTCGCCTCGAATCAGAAACCCTGCGATGCGGTGCAAACAGCTTTCGGAATCCGCACCGTTGAATTCACGCCGGATCAGGGGCTTTTGATCAACGGAAAGAAAGTCGACGCCAAGGGCGTTAACTTCCACCACGACCTCGGCTGTCTGGGAACGGCAGCGTTCGAGCGCGGTTTTGAACGGCGTCTGGAAATCATCAAAGCGATGGGCTGCAATGCTGTCCGTCTGGCGCACAATCCCTACCACCCTTCCCTGCTCGACCAGTGCGACCGCATGGGCATTCTGGTTTTTGACGAGGCGTACGACAAATGGGGCGACCAGTATACCGGGCCGCAGCACCCGTTTGAAAAAGTCTGGCGGGCTGATTTGACCGAATTCATTCTCCGCGACCGCAATCACCCGGCGGTATTTCTCTGGAGTCTGGGCAACGAAACGGGTCATCAGGTGACCGGACCGGATTTCGGCGTCAACCAGTACAAGGCCATGTCCGGACTGATAAAAAGCATTGACCCGACGCGGGCAGTCACGACCGGACTTTTCCCCGCCCGTGCAAACGGCATCCGCTACAACGTGAAGCCGCCGGAACTGTTTGAGAACAGCGCACCGGCGGAGATGGGCTTTGCGATGGATGTCGTCAGCTGCAATTACACCCACCGGTTTTTCGAACGGGATCACCGGAAATATCCCGGTCTGGTCTTTATGCTGAGCGAGATCGGAACCGACGGCAGCGGAGAAGGCTGGTTTGATTATGACCACGCTTACACCGCCGGGCAGTTTTATTGGGGCGGGATCGACTACATCGGCGAATCGTTCGGCTGGCCCTGCAAGGGCTGGTTCCGCGGATTGATTGATCTGGCCGGCTTCCGCAAACCGGCTTCCTATTATGTGGAATCGTTCTATTCCGATAAACCGATGGTGCACGTCACCGTCAAAGAGCCGAAAGCCGGACATAATATTGTGTGGAACGATGTAAACCTGAACTGGGAATTTCTGGCCGACAGCTGGAACTGGCCCGAAGGACAGAAAATGAAGGTCTTCACCTACAGCAATGGCGACACCGTTGAACTCTTCCTTAACGGGCGTTCGCTCGGCACAAAAAAAATGGCCGACTGCCCGAAGATGAAGATGTTGTGGGATGTCCCTTTTGAACCGGGCACGCTCAAGGCCGTCGCCTATCGTGATGGAAAAATCAGCGCGGAACATCAGTTGCAGACGGCGGGCAAAGCCGTCCGGCTGGTGCTGGAAAGCGACCGTCCGGCGTTGAAAGCAGACGGGCTTGATCTCGCGCATATTACCGTCAAAACGGTTGATGCCGACGGCATCGTTGTGCCGGATGCCTCACAGAAAATATGCTTTGCCGTGACCGGTGCCGGAACCAATGCCGGGGCGGATAACGGCAATATGAACAGCGGCGAACTGTGGCAGGCCGATGAACGCTCCGCCTATAATGGACGGGCTTTGCTGGTTGTGCGCTCGGACCGGCACCCGGGAATGATCACCGTCAAGGCAACGGCGGAAGGATTGGAATCCGCTGAGCTGAAAATGTCCGCTCAATAATTGTCCGGCAAAAACAAGGTGCCCGGGCTGGATAACAGCTGGAAACGCAGTGAACAGTGTCGTATGAAAACCGGTCTAACAGACAAACGGTGAAAAGGTGTTATGAAATTTTTTACGGCTATTTTACTTTGTGCGCCGCTGGCGTTTTCGGCGGTGCTCGTTGAGGATAATTTTGACTGGGGCGCGGGTGTTGCCGGGCGTGAAGCGGTTACAGCCGGTACGGCTGTTGACGGCCAGCAGGCGCAGACCGGTGGCCCTGTGTGGACAATAAACACCGCAACCAATGCCATATTCAGCGGAACCAATGGAGTCGGAAACGGACAGCTGTCACTGTACGGCGGCAACAGCATCGAAACAGTCGACTATGTGCCTGCGGGCGGCTGGATCAACGGGACTGTTACCGCCACCCTTAACGGGACGTTTTTCCCGAATACAAACGGTGTTCGCGGGTTGTATTTTGGATTCCAGATTGCGAGTCCTGATGCCGGTCTGTTTGTAAACCAGAAAACCGATAAGCTTCTGGCGCAGCTGGGTTATAACGGCACAATTTACACAATTTATTTAAAATCAATTGTCGGCGGGCAGACAAACAATGCCGCGAATGTTGTACTCACTTATACGCCCGGCGATTCCGTGACCATGGCGCTGACAGTGGATGTATCCAATAAAACCGCATCTCTCGTGGCGACAGGGTTGTCAAATGCCACGACCCAAACTGTTTCTTGGATTTCAACGGTCGTCCCGGCCTGGACCACTTTTGTTGTGAATCATACGTCCGGCACCGCGATTCTGGATTCCGTCGAATGCCGGTCGGACGCCGGAGGCGTGCGCGACACGTTTGACTGGGGAACGGGCGTTAAAGGCCGGGGAAACATTACCGCCGGACGATCCCTTGCCGGACTGACGGCCACCGGTTTGGTGCCATGGAAAAATATCTCCGGACAGGCCGTCTTTTCCGGGACATCCGGCGTCGATGGAGGAACTCTGACGCTGCCGGGCAGCGGCACGGCGGTTCGTGTGGGCTGTCCGTTTTCCGGCTTGGCAATCGCCCGGACCGTCGGACGTTATGATGCCGCGTCCGCCGGTGCAACAAACGGTTTTTATTTCGGGTTTGAGTCCGCATCGACCAATGATCATCTCTTTGTACGGATCAATTCCGCCGGCGAAGTTTCTCTGGAGGCTTTTGTGGATGGTGCGCCGTTCAGCAGTTCCGGTTCCCCGGCGCTTTCATCGTTTGTTTCAGGCGACACCTTGCAGGTCTCGCTGATGGTGGACATGAACCGCCGGGTGGCTTCATCGATGGTGAAAAACCTGACCAGAGGCGGCGCGGCGGTTACCAATCAGTTGTCGTGGAGCGGCAATGCCGACTGGTCTTTTCTGTCTTTGAACAACACGGACAACGGAGCGGTCGTTCTGGATGATGTTTCTGTCACTTCGCTGAATTATATCGGACAGTGGACGCCATTCTGGCGGGGGTTGCCGGTTATTGGCGAATGGCTGGCTGGCGGGCAGGGACTGGAGGCCATCAATGATTATCAGAAGAAAAATTCCTTTGCCACCCAGACCCGGCCGCTTGCAGAAGAAGTGCCGTATGCCGATTACCTGAATACGGTCCGGCTGATCGGCGGCTGGAATGAAAATACAGGTTCCGAAAAACCGGTTCCGGCGGATGTCGCCGATCTGGTGTACAAAGACGAATTCGGGAATCTTCAATACCGCTGGGATAAACTGGCGCTGCGGCTGAATCCTTACATCAGTCTGGGCTACACCAACCTGACACTGGTGCTCGATAATATCCCCTACTGTTTTCCGTCGAACATCGTGATGCAGTCCTACGGTCAGGTTGCCACGCCGGCGAATTTTTCCGAATGGCAGACCTTCGTTTCCAATCTTTGTGTGCAGCTGGTCAGTCTGTACGGCTTTGACACCGCCAATCACTTCCGCTTCCGGCAGGGCACCGAGGCAAACGGAATAACGCGCTTCGCCGGCACACAGGAGGATTATTTCAAAATCTACGATCATTCCGCCACGGCCATCAAAAGCGTCCTGCCGGGTGCGAAGTTCGGCCCGTTCAACAAGGCGGCGGCAACCAATGTAGATGTGCTGCAACTGGCCCGGCACTGCGCGTCGGGAACAAACTATGCGACCGGCGCGGTCGGCGGAACGCCGTTTGATTTCTTTTGCATCTCCGACTACATCGCGCAGACGACCCATGCGCATAATCCGCAGAGCAATGCCGACGCCGACATTTCATATTTTCAGCAGGTGCAGGCTGAGCTGCCGTGGCCGGTTTCGTGGGAAGTGCATGAATTCGGCATTTTAAAATGCGAGAGCGGGCTGTCCACCGACGAGCCGGGAGCGCGCGGTGCGGGCTGGGACTTCCAGATGATGTCCCGTTTTCGCGAAGCCGGGCTCAAACGCTGGTATCACTGGGGCGTGTTCGACGTTTTCCGCTCCTCTTCAGGACTGCATAAACTGCTGGACGGGCATGGCTGGTTTCTGTCGGTGCTGGATCGCACGGCCGGCGGCGAAGCGGCTGTGCTGGAATCTGAACCGGCGGCTGATCCGGCAACGCAGGTTCGCACCGTCGTTATTTACGGCGGTGACCGCCAATGGATTTTAACAGGGGTGTTCAATCCGAACCTGACCAACCATACTCCGGAAACCGTTACGATCCGCATCCCGCAGGAGCTTGTATCCGTTAAGGAGAGCGACCGGATACTCTGGACTTCGCTGAATCAGACCAACGCCGTGCATTACATGATCCGGCACGATTTAGAAACGAACGGAATGCTCAACGCCGCCTTTTCCGCTGTGCCGGAACAGTTAGCTTCAATCCGGGACATGACCACCAATACGACCACTTCGCCGGAGCAGGATTTTCTGGCGACCCTTCTTCCGAAGTATGAACAGGCCATCATCGACAGCCTGACGCTCAAGCCGTTTCCCGGCACCGTCACAACCAATCAGGGCGAGCTGGTATTCACGGTAACTCTTACGCCGCCGGAAACCGCTGTGATCTGCATCGGGCCGGATCAAACCGCCACCGGCGTTCCGTATGCGTGGCTGGATGCGCAGGGGTTCGCCACCAACGGCTATGACTCGGCCGCGCAGACTGATTATGACGGCGACGGCATGACGACCGGCGATGAATATCAGGCCGGAACCGATCCGCTCAACGCCTTGTCGCGGTTTGATGTCCGCTGGCAGGCCGGCCAGATGGCGTGGGATGCAGTTTCAAACCGCACCTACCGGATTCTTTCATCCACTAATCTTTTGAACGGTTGGAGTGTGTTCGACACCCGCTCGGTCAGTTCGAACCAGACCGTCAACTTCCCGCTGAACGGGCCGGATTCCAAACGGTTCTTCCGGCTGCAAACCGGTTCTGGGCTATAGGAATCGGGCTGCCGCGTTGAAGTAACCCCGGTTTATGAAAAACAACGGGATCACGGAAGGATTCCATACAAAGATGGAAATCATACCAAATGCGTATGATGTTCGGTATTTATTTCAAGACCGCCGGTACGGCGGCGGTACGTATCGCAACCGTCCCGGTTGCCTTGTTTATAAACCGAATATCATGCGGTTTTGGTATGATCCGGCGCAGAGCCTATGGGTTCAGGAATTTCGGCAATTACCGGTTGCGGGGATTGTCTTATGCGGTTAAAGAATTTCGCCCTTGCCCCCGTCTTTGGGGAAGAGCCTGAATAAATTGTTTAGATGGTCGGGGTGACAAGATTTGAACTTGCGACTTCTACGTCCCGAACGTAGCGCTCTACCAGGCTGAGCCACACCCCGTTAAACAGACCAGACCGGTAATCCGGTGCTGAAAATGAACGGACATCGTACTAGGCCTGTTTTGTTTGACAAGCCCAAGCTTCGAAAATATTGCGCTATTTGTCCGGCTGCCCGGCCAACCCGAGATTCCGGTTCAGTTCGTTGATTTCATCTGTGCTGCCGGCACCCTTAAAGAGGATGAGACTTCCCCCGTAATCCGCTGTCAGCTTGCGCAGATTACGGTCTGTTTCGGCACCGCCGGAGCCATCCGCGGGTGTCAGGCAGATAAAGTGAACCGTCGGCTTAACCACATCGCCGGACGTATAGTCGGCCTGAGCAACCGCATTGAGATGTTCGCTGATCTGCGGCGATGTATAACGCAGATATGAAAGGATATCCCGCACAAAAGGCTGCGGAAGGCTTTTGGGTTTGCGGAGCTTGTCTTCTTTTTCGATGGCTTTGAGCGCTTCTTTTAAAAGAGCGTCACGCTGTTTTTTGTCCTGCTGCATGCCGTTGATCGTTCCAAGTGAAGGAGTGCCGGAAGACTCCCCCGTGGTTACCGACGTGGTTGTGATGTTGCCGTCCTCATCCACTTCTTCCGTAACGGTTTCTTCACCGGCACTGCCGGCGGTTCCGCCGCTGCCCCATGAATTCCAGACTGAGAAATCGAGAAGTTTGCGTCCTTTCTCGCGGCTCACCGGCTGATCACCCCATCCGGATCCCGTCATAAAAATCAAGTCGGCCTGCTGTTCCATGGCCGCCTGCATAGCCAGCAGCCAGCCGGAAGAATCCGTTCCGATAACGGTGCCGTAATCCGTCACCGGGGCTTTATTAACCGTATTTTCAGGCAGCCCGGCCTTCGTCAAATCGCTGTTGACCGGCTGCAGCCACTCGTTAAGAGCCGCAATGGTTGCCGGATCGGACGAAACCATTTGCGGCTGAAACAGCGCAATCTGCTGTCCGTCATGCAGGATGACATTAAACTGGGCTCCGGTCTGAATTCCTGCCGCGCATTTCAGCATCTGCTCTTTAATAAAACTGTAACTGGCAACACCCCCGCGCTCTTCCGTCAACATACCCGGAGAAGCATCCAGAACAAAAGCAATGCGCGAGCCGGTTCCCTGTATGCTGAAAAAATCAACCGGCGAAACGACCGGTTTGGATTCAGGAACTTCCTCGGCCGGCGATACAGGACTTTCGGCATTTGCAACCGCCGCACCGGAATCTTTGCGCAAAAACTCAAGCTTGCCGTTATACTTCCCCGTCAAGGCCCATAAATACCGCGTCGTTGCGCCGGCAACGACCTGATTCGCAGATTCTGTCAGGCATACATAGTAAATATTCGGTTTTGACAGGCCGCGGGCGCTGTAACCGGCCTGACAGACGGAGTCCAAATGATCCAATATCTGGGTTTTGGAATATTCCACATACCGGGCAATATTCCGGACAAACCCGGCCGGCCCCGTTTTTGTCGCATGGAGCTTTTCTTCCTGCTGGATAGCCGTGGCCGCCTCTTTGAGCAGATCGTCTCTGAGCTTGCGGTCCGCCGTCAGCGCCGGTGCGCCGCTGATGACATTCCCGGCTAAAAGTTCCCACAGGGCGTAATCAAGCAGCCGGGTCGCTTTTTCCGGACTGATGTGATGATGTCCCCAGCCCGGCCCCAGTATCATGACGGTGTCAGACTGCTGCTCCAGCGCCGCCTGCAGCGCCAGCAACCAGCCCTGAGCATCAGCTCCGACCGCTGTGTCGTAAAGTACCGGTGCCTGATAATTATTCTGCTCCGGAAGCAATCCGGCCTGCGCGGGGTCACGGTTTACCGCCTGCATCCATTCCGTCAGCTCACCGGCCGTTTCGCGGGTTGCCGGGACAAGATTCGGGCGGAACATATAAACGCGCTGCTGATCGTAAAAAACGAGATTGAACAGCATGGCCGGCTTCAGCCCGGAAACGATTTTTGACAGTTCGTCTTTAATATATTCATAGGTTGCCGCCCCGCCGGTGCGTTCATCCAGCATGGCCGCAGAAGCATCAATGATGAAAACTACTTTTTCACCTTCCGCCCGGACTCCGAAAAAATCGATGCGTGACGGCCCGATGCCGGGAGCCCGGGACAGGCTGTTCAGCGCACGTCCGGCATCGGCACCCGGCAGGCGGAGTTTCTGTGTTTTCAGCGCGCCGATTTTTCCCGTATCCGGAAGAACAAATTCCGGATTGGCAACGGAAACTTTTTTGCTGACAAGCTTGGAGGTGAGCGCCCGCTTCTGCAACTGCTCCACCCGTGCCGACGCCTGCAGCTTCTTACGCTCCAGCTTGGGACGGTTCTCGGTGCGGGCAATCAGTTCGGCATTCTGTTTCTGCACATAACGAACCGCCACGACAGACCCCGCGAAAATAATGATCAGCAAGTGAATGACAAAACTTGTGATCGCCGCCTGAGCGGAATATGACCGGGTTTTATTTTTCAGGAGAGTGCTGAGGTTCCGCTTTTTCATGAGGTGTGACACCCGCTTATTCTACATTTGCAAAAGTTACGTTTTTTATACCGGCACCGGCACAGGCATTCAGCACATCCACCACCCGGCCGTGAACAGAGTTTTTATCCGCAGCAATGGTAATCAGCGGCGGAGCATCCAGCAGCGAGGAGGCCTCCCGGTAACGAACCAACGTCTGTTCAAGCAATTCAAGATCATCTTTAGACTGATTGGCATATTGCTGATCATTGAGAACAATCACTCCGTCGGCCCGGACTTCAATAACCTGTTCATCCGGCATGGAAATCGATTCCGCCTGTTTGACCTGCCCGGGAAGACTCAACCCGAGATCCGCCTCAGACCGTCGCAGTGAAGAACTGACCATAAAATAGATCAGCAGCAGAAATACACAGTCGATCAGCGGCGCAATTTGCAACCCGACCTTCTCATTGATCAACTCGTCCAGCCACGCTTTCATACATCAGTTCCCGGACTCAAATACACCGAAAATAATATCGGCAATCCCCGCTTCAGCGCACGCCTCCATCACCGCTTTGATATGTTTATGCCGCACCTGCCGGTCGGCCCGCAGATAGATCCGCACGTTTTCATTCTTCTCCTGCTGACGGGCAATCTCGGCAGAGAGCTCTTTGATATCCACCTTCTGCAGATTCATGTAATAAGAGACCCCGCCGTTTGCTTCGGCCTGCACGGTAATGATCTGCCGGTCGCGCGCCTCCTCCGGCACTTTCGCTTTGTCCGCCACCGGCAAGGAAACCGGCACGCGCTCCATCGACGTCAGGTGTGAAGCCACCATAAAGAAAATCAGCAAAAGGAACACCATGTCGATCATGGGTGCCATGTTGATTTCGTCGTCGCCGCCCTCGGTTGGAATTTTAAATTGCATTACGGCTCCCGGCGTCTTACCGGTTCACGGAATTCCGGTAGACATTCATAAAATGGCCGACCATCCGGCCCATGGTGGACATGTTTTTGATGAAGTTGTTTTTGAAGATGAAATAGGCCGTCATGGCAGGAATGGCGATAATCAGACCGGCGGCGGTAGTGATCAGCGCTTCGCCGATATTGCCTGCCAGCAGTTCCGGCTTACCCATTCCTCCGGCGGAAATATTGGCGAACGCTTTAATCATACCGGAAACCGTTCCCAGCAGTCCGAGCATCGGCGAGACGCTGCCGATCATTGAAAGATAATTGATGGGTTTCATAAAGGTAACCATCTGTTCATTGCCGGCCTCTTCGATCGCTTCCATCACATGCGCCGGATCAAAATCGTTTTCCGAAACACGCTCCAGACCGGCATCGAGCACGGAGGTCATCAGACTCGGATTGTTCTGACAGACTTCGCGCACCCCTTTGAGGTCGCGGCGGGCCAGCAGTCCTTCGATTTCCGGCTTCAAATCCGCCCGCAAAAGATTCTTCGTGCGCAGCATCAGAATGTTGCGGATCACAAAATACATCGCGGCAATCGAGCAGAGTCCCAGCGGCCACATGCACCATCCGCCCACTCTCCACATTTCAGCGAAGGTTACCGTTTTAACTCCGGCGGCTGACTCCTGTGCCCAGGCGGCGGAAACCCCTGAAGCAAGCAGCATGAACAATATAAACCCGATTCTCTGAGACCTTTTTTTCATAGCTCGTTTCTCCTGTTATTAAACCCTCCGGGATCAATCTGTATTCCCGCTTATTTTAATTCGTCTGCACGACGGCACCACTCACTATCCGGCCAGCCGAGAAGCAGGTCTTCCGACACCTGCCGGGCCGCCTCGGAATGTTCGGTCTGTTTATAAACCAGTCCTTCAAAAAACAGCGCCGCCGGGGCCCATTCAGCATCACGGTTGTGAAAAACCGCTATCTGCGCCAAGCGCTGAAGCGCCTCCGTGTAACGTCCCTGGGCAATATCCAGCCGGGCAGACACGAACTCCTGTATCGGTGAGGCCGGCTCATCTTTTTTCTGAAGCGATGCAAACAACGTAGCGGCCTCATCCGTTCGATTCTGATCAATCAGTCCGATGATTTGGCGCAGCACCGCGGTCTGTGCCGCCGGAATGTTTTCTTTTTCAACATCCGGCACACGGACGGCAGAAACTGCGGACGGAACCTCGGCCCTGACCGTAAACGCACCCGCCGCGGCCAGACCAACTATTCCAATGACGCATATCACTTTCATGTTTCAGCCTTCGTTTGCGCGGCGCAGAGCTTCAGCGGCCCGCAGCCCTTCAGGTGTATTCTGAATGGACGGATCAGCGACCATTTCCTTCAGGGTCTGAATGACTTCGCCATTCCGGCCCAGCTTCTGCAGACATTCTGCACTGGCCTCATAGGCTTTGGCGGCCCATTCAGGATGACTCTTGTAGAGCACATAAACCCGTTGGAAGAAAGCAAAGGCCTTTTCGGCATCGCCCTGCTCGCGTTTGCAGACACCGATCCAATACAGCGTTTCCGGTGCCAGTGCGCCGCGCTCCGCGCGGACGGAAAATATTTTCTGGTACATCTCGACCGCCTTCGGCCAGTCCCTGGAAAGGCGGAAGGCATCGGCCTGCAGTTTACGGGAATAAACGGCGCGCGGATTCCCGTCAAACCGTTTAAAAACCTCTTCGGTCAGCGCAATCGTTCTTTCGTACTGCTGTGCCGCCAAGCAGGCAGAAGCTTCTATATTGAGCAGATCAATCAGCTCTTCCGATCCGGAGAAACGGGTTTTAAAATCCTCTGCGATACGGTCCACGCCGGTTATATCGCCGCGGGCGGCATAGGTTTCCGCCAGCACAATCAGCGGCAGCGGAGAAAAATATTTCAGTTCCTTTTCATCCAGCAGTTCGGCGGTATACCGATCATGATCAACCCCGCCGGTGAGCCGGGCAAGCAATGCGGTCAGACGCAATGACAGTGCATGCTCCTTTTTCTGCCGCGCCCGTTCACGTTCTTCCGTCAGACAAGTTATGGCAAACGAAAGATCGTCCGACCCCTGCCCGTCCTTCAAATCATCCAGCAGCTGCATCATCACCTGATCAACCCCGTCGAGAGCCGGATTATTTCCGAAATCCGCCAGAGTTTTAAGATAAATTTCCAGCGCCTGCCGGCGGTCGCCCCGTGCCTTGCAGGCTTTGCCGATCCAAAGTCCCGCCTCCGCAAGATGGGTCTGGGCACCGCGCCGGGCCATGTAGGCTTTCATCAAATCGACGGTTTCCGCATAACGCTGCTGCAGTTCATACGTCCGGGCAGACTGAAAAACCGCATAACTGTCCTGCTCGACATCAACCGCCGTTGCGACGGCTTTTTGATAGAGCGTCTGAGCCAGATCAAGCTCTCCGTCGGCGCCGCGCAGGTCGCCCAGCATGCTGTAGGCTTCAGAGACCAGCGGACTGTCGGGATAAAGCACCAGAAATTCCTTGAAGGTACCTTCAGCCGCCGCAAAATCCTCCGCTCCGTATTGTGCGACTCCGAGCCGGTAAGTCACATCCGCCGTGAAACGTGCGGAAACATAGGCCGTATTTTTCAAATATCCTTTGAATGCCGTTATTGCTTCATCAAACCGGCCCTCAAAAAGGTAACACATGCAACCCCAGTAATCGGCGTCCTGCACATAGGTGCTTTGCGGCCATTTTTCCTTCACCTGAGAAAAAAGATCCATGGCCGGAGTCCAGCTCTGCTGCTGAAGGAGCGCGATCCCCAGCACATAGCAGATCTGATCCGCCAGACGGCGATTCGGCAGAACGTCCAAGGCGTGCCGTCCCAGTTCCACAGCGGCAGCGATTTCGCCGCGCGTCAGATGCAGCTGCATGAGGCTCACCGTAACTTCATCCTCAAACCGGCCTTGCGGATAGCGGGCCAGATAATCAAGCCCGGCGGCGAGCGCTGCATCCTGATCATCCAGCGCCGTCAGCGACTGAAAAGCCGACGCTCTGCACTGCTCAGCCAGACGGTGTTCCGGAAATTTATTATAAACATAGCTGTAAGCCGCCACCGACAGCCTGTAGCGCTGCATCGCATCATAGCATTGCGCCATGCGGACCATCAGATCCTGATCGTAGCCGGTCTCTTCAAAAAAAAGGATGGTTTGTTTCAATCCTTCCAGCCGGTCAAAATCGGCCTGCCGATCTTCCTGCTGCCGGTCGCGCTCTTTAAGAGGAACCCATGGCAGAGGCTCTGCCGCGGCAGTTTCAAGCGCCGCCACCTGCTTATGGTATACCGGAAGCACCTCATCCTTCAGCCTGACCATCCGGTATAAAGCCAGCGCCCGGGCATACTTCCCTTTATCGAAGGCCTGATCACCGCCGCTCATCAGCGCCATGTTAAATCCGGTATCGGTTATGACCGACTCATCGCAGAGAGGCAGGAATGTACGCAGATTATCCAGATCACTCTGCTCCGCATAATCGGTCACCAGCGTGAGCACCGCATTACGCCGGAACTCGGCATTTTTTTCGTCGCCGAAAAACTTCATCAACCCGGCAAAGGCTCCGCCGGTTTTCAGTTCATTCAGCCAGGCGGTCATTTGCGCGCGGTCATTCTGCCGGGCATAGGCTTCCAGCACCATAAAGCGCGCCATCGGAACCTGTCCATCCAGCGGATAGTCTGCAATGAATTTTTTAAATGAATCCGCCGCGCCGGAATAATCAGCTGACTTCAGCTGACACACTCCAAGCTGATAAAGACAGGAAGCCCGTGCCTCCGCCGATTCGGCATCCGTTAAAGACTTGATCCGGATCAGAATTTCGCGCAGGTAGCCGGAGGCTTCCGTAAATGACCCGGCCGCCAGCAGATCCTGCACCTCTGACACCAGCACACTGGTCGCCTTGGATTGCGCCGTTCCGCTTTCGGCGGCCCGTGACATTGCAATCGGAAAAAGAAAGCATCCCGCCAGCGGAATGCAAAACCGGAAAATCCGTCTCCGAGTAAAAAAGGATTTCATAGAGCCGGGATGTGTAACAGAAACAGTCCGCGAAACCAATGCTAATAACTTCATAATCCCCTGTATTGTCACTTATTCTGCTCTGCCAAACGTTACACTGATGATTCCGGCACCGGCGCAGGCGTTTAAAACATCAATTACCCGCTCATGAACCGATTCATCCGCGGCAATGATCGTGATCATTGCTGTCGTATGGGCCATCTGAGCAGCTTCACGATAACGGTTCAAGGTGTATTCGAGACGGTTGAGATCAGTTCGGGAAGACGCCGCGTAGGTTTTTTCGTTCAAGACAACGGCACCGTCAGCGAGAATTTCAATAATCTGCTCATCCGGCATCTTCACTTCCGTCGTCTGAGCCACCTGACCGGGCAGCGTAAGACTCAGGTCGGCCTCGGACCGCTTCAAAGAAGAGCTCACCATAAAATAGATCAGCAGCAGGAATACGCAGTCAATCAGCGGTGCAATCTGCAAACCCACCTTCTCATTGATCAACTCGTCCAGCCATTCTTTCATATATCAGTTCCTGATCCCGGACGCAGACAGTTTGTTCAGCAACACTTCAGCCCGCTGACCTTCCGGTGTCGCTGCGATATCTGCATTCGCCAGCATTTCCCGCAGCGTTTTCAGCACATCGTCACGGCGCCCCAGTTTTTCCAGACACCGGACGCTGCCTTCATAGGCTTTAGCCGACCAGTCCGCATACCCTTCATACAGCACATAAACCCGCTGGAAGAAGGCGAAGGCTTCATCGGATTTCCCCTGCGACTCGAGACAGCATCCGATCCGGTAAAGCGACTCCGGAATCAGCGGGCCGCGCCATTCACGCATGGCAAACAGTTCGCTGTAAGTTTTTACCGCCGCATCGTACTGCTTCGAGAGCCGCAGTGCATCCGCCTTCAGCTTGCGGGTCAGCCCGGTTTGCAGCCGGGAACCGAACCGGCCGGTGATCTCCGCGGCCAGAGCCACAGCCGCCGGATACTTCGCTTCCTGAACAAGAGCGGTAAGTTTGCAATTCATTACATCCGGCGTGAAATCCGACGACTTAAACACGCCGGAGAAATAGTCGCACACTTTATATACGCGCTCATATTCCCGGCGGCGCAGGGATTCTTCCGCTAACAGCAGCAGCGTCAGCGCGCCGGATTTTTCAAGACGGTCTTCCTTCAGAACCGCGCTGATATACGAATCCTTTTCGGCTCCGTCCGTTATGTAAGCGAACAGCGTCTGAAGACGGAGCACCAGCGTTTCTTCGCCGCGGGTTTGGGCCTGCCTCAAAGCGTCAGTAAAGGTATTCAGTAATTCGGTTTGGTGCGTTTGTCCCTGCGCACTTTTAAATTCCTTCACCAGCTCCCGAAGAATCATATCCACATTATCATTCGCCGGATTGCTGCCGGACCGGACGACCGTGTCCATGTAGGTCGAAACGGCCTTGCTGTACTGATTCATCGCCTTGTAAGCCTTGCCCCGCCACAAACCGGCCCCGGCCGGATTCCCCTGCTCACCCCGGTCGCCGATATATTTCTCCATCAATTCAATAATGGCCGGATAGTTTTTCTGCCGCTCATAAACCATGGCCGTCTGGAACACCGCGTAATTCACCTGTGCCTTGTTCGCCGCGGCATCCAGTCCTTTGCCGTAACAATCCAGCGCGGATTCGAACCCGCCGTTCGCGGCGTGCAGGTCGCCCAGCATGCAAAGCGCCTCCGACCTCAGCGTGCTTGCCGGATGATCATCAAGAAACCGGCGAAAGGCTTTCCCGGCTCCCGGAAAATCTTTCCTGCCGTAAAGTGCAACCCCAAGGCGGTAGGCAGCTTCTTCACCAAATGCCTGCTTCGGATAAGCCGGATTTTTCAAGTAGTTCTCAAACGCGGCAATCGCCTCGTCGTATTGCGCCAGAAAAAGACAGCACATCGCCTTCCAATATTCGGAAGCCTCCGCGTATGTACTGGACGGCCAGCGGACCGGTATTTCTGAAAAGGCGGCCTTGGCGGATTCATAGTCCTGTTTTTGAAAATCAATAAACGCGAGCAGATATTTCACCTGATCTGCAAACCGGTGGCCGGGATTCATTTGAAGCGCCTTCTGTCCCGTCGCCTGCGCCTCGCTGAGTTTGCCGGAAGCCAGCAACAGCTGTGTCAGATTCAGCGTAACCTCATCGGTATATTTATTCGCGGGATACCGCTCCAGATACGCCTGACCTTCGCTCAGCGCGGCCTCCTGCTTCTGCGGCACAGTCAACAGCAGCATAAACGCCCGGAACCGGCTTTCCTCCGCCAACTCGTGATCGGGGGCCTTTGTATAAACGTCTTTGTAAATTGCATACGCCACCTCGTTGCTTTGCAGTCCGGCATAGCACCGCGCGGTTCTCAAGGCGATGTCGATGTCATAATCGGCACCGGCCTTGAGTGTCTTGAACTGCTCCGCCATGCGGTCGTACTGCACCTGCTTCAGCCGGAGTTCCTCGTCATACGCACTGCGCGTCGCACCGACCCGCTGAACGAAAGGCTGATCCAGAAACTTTTCAACCTTCTCCATCTGCCGCTCATAGTGAGCAATCAGCGCCTCCTTCATAAAAACCATCTGATAGAGTTTCAGTGCGTTCTGATAATCCCCATCCGCGCACTTTGTGTCGCCGGTTTCAATCAGCGCCATATTCAGCCCGGCATCCTGACGCACCGACTCGCCGCAATACGGCAGAAATTTATAGAGGTTATCGGAATCACCGCTCTTGGCGTAGCAGACCGTCAGCATCAGCGCCGCGCTGCTGCGCGTCTCCTCGCGGTCAGTCCGGCTGAAAAGTTCCAGCAGCGGCACCGTGGCTTCTTTCCATTTTTGCTGCCGGTACAAAGCTTCGGACAGAATCTGATAAGCGGTCAGCTGCCGCTTGTCATCCAGGCGTTTATCCGCCGGCAGCGGCCGGGCTGCCTTTTCTGCGGCCGGCCAATCCTGCTGCAGCGCGTACGCCTCCGCCGCCAGCAGTGCGGCCGGCGACGCGGAAGAGTCGTCAGGATACGCCTTAATAAAAGACTCAAAGGACTCTGCCGCAAAAATGTATTTACCGGCCTGCAACTGGCAGACGCCGATCTGAAACATGCAGAACACGCGGGCCGACTGGGCATCATCGGCTGTGTTGCCTTCAAGACGGACGAGAATTTCTCTAAGGTACGGCAGCAGTGCCTCCGACGCGCCCTTCTCCAGCATCGCGCGGGTCTGTGCCATCAGCACACTGGTCGTTTGAGTTCCAATCGGAGCCGGTTTCTGCGCAAACAGTGCGGAACAGAAAATAAAACAGAGGCAGCCTGCAAGCAGGCCCGTTCGCCATACGCCTCCGAATCCTTTGCCGGCAAAGGTCAACATAGGTGCAAACATATCAAAGTTTTCGTTGCATAGAAAACATGCAAATGGAACCGGCAACAGCGGCGTTGAGCGACTCCGCGTTTCCGGACATTGGAATCGAAAGCCGGCGCGTCGAGAGCTTCTGTACCGCCCCGGAAACGCCGTGCGCCTCATTGCCGATCACCAGCACATTCTTCGGGCCGAACTTCATTTCATGCAGGTTTTCACCGCCGTGAATAACCGTCGAAATCAGGTCGTAGCCGTTTTTTTCCAGAGTTTGGAAAAGTTCCCCGCCGGTTTTCCAATGCCTGGAAAACGGCAACGCCCCCATCGTCGCGCGCACGGTTTTCGGGTTAAAGACCTCCACGGTATCGCCGTGCAGAAAAACACCGTCGAACCCGAAGGCAACCGCCGAACGGATCAGCGTACCGAGATTGCCGGGATCGGTCAGGCCGTCAACCAGCAGGTAATTCCCCTGCTCCGGATTGACCGCCAACGGTTCCGGTGCGTACTCCACCACGCCGAGGATTCCCTGCGAAGCGCAACAGTCCGACAACTGTTCCATGACATCGCGCGCAACAGCATAGACAGGCACTGTAAAAGCCGCCGCCAATTCAGGCGCATCGGAAGAAACCCATACTTCCTTCAGCCGGTATTGAGGAAGCGCAGAACCATCCGCCAGAGCCGACAACGCACGAACCCCTTCCATTACAAACGCTGAGGCTTCCTGCCGGTCTTTTTTAGAACGCACCAGCGCACGCACCGCTTTGAGCTTCGGATTATCCTTTGAGTTGATCGTCTGCATTAGTGTTTTCCTCCGTCGAGCCATTCTATGCCGCCTGCGGCGCGCTCCAACTGCTGAAGCTTCAGTTCCTGACGGGTTCTCATCCCTGCGCTGAAAATACGAATGAGATGAAACGAATCCGCTCCGGCGCGATGATATGTTTCGTCCGGAATACCGAGATACAAAGAAAGCGGTTCGAGCGAGTAGCTCTTGGCCTGCGGAAACCAGCTGCGAAACAGCGGCAGCGTATCGACCACAGACAGCGCGGGCTGCGCCATGCCAGCGCGATCAAGCTCGGCCCGAAGGAAACCAATATCAAACGTCGCATTATGTGCCAGCAGGATATTGTCTTTGCAAAAAGCGGTAAAGGCGGGCCATACCTCGGCGAAGACCGGCGCATTGGTTACCATCTCGCTGGTAATGCCATGAACCTCCGTGGCGTAAAACGGTATCGGCATCCCGGGATTAATCAGCCAGTTGGTGATAGCAAGAATTTCGCCGTCTCCCCGAAAGCGAACTGCACCGATTTCGACCAGCCGGTCGTTTTTCGGACTGAAGCCGGTCGTTTCGGTATCGAATGCTGTAAAGACCGCATTGGTGACCGGCGAAAAGGAATCAGGAACTCCGGCAAAAAGCGCGCCGGACATCAGCATTGCGGCAATTAAAATTTGCGCTTTTAAACTCATTTGAGCCGGATAGTAGTGAATTCATCGCCTTCCAGAGAGCGGAAAATAAAACGAACCACTAAGTTTCACTGATCTGCACTGATTATTTGGAATAGCCTCTTTCGCAAAATTAGTGTCCATTAGTGTGAATTAGTGGGTTATACATGAATTGTAAGTATGAAATTAGCATCCGAAATTAAAACTCTTTTCCCATCATTGCGCGTCAGCGAAAATGCGCCGTTGCGCAACTGTACCACCTTCCGTCTCGGCGGCCCCTGCCCGATCCTGATCGAAGGAGCCGGTGCCGGACAACTGCCCGCCATCGTCCAGCTACTCAACAAAGCCGGACAGCCTTTTCTCGTCATCGGACAAGGCGCCAACCTCGTCGTCGCCGACAAGGGAATAGACCAAGCCGTTATCCGCTTCTGCTCCGACAAACCAACGATTAAAGGCTCCGGCAACCGCGTCACCGTTTCCGGAGACACACTGCTCGACGACCTGGCGGTTTTCACCATCGAAAACGGAACCGGAGATTTGTCCTACTGCTCCGGTATTCCCGGCACGGTCGGCGGCGGAATTGCCGGCAACGCCGGCGCTTTCGGACGGCAGATGGGCGACCATCTGATTTCGGTTGAACTGCTCGGACTCGACGGAACAATCCGCACCGTCACAGCCGATAAACTCGAATTTGCTTACCGTCATTCAAAGCTGAAGGAAACCGGTGAGATTGTTCTCTCCGCCACCTTTGAACCTCCGGTGACGGAGAAATCCATCATGCAGGCCGAGCGCGACCGGATTATGCAGTTCCGGAAAGACCATCACCCCGACTGGCACCAAGAGCCCTGCGCCGGAAGTGTCTTCCGCAACATTGAACCGACCTCCGCCGTTGAGCGGCGTAAAGCGGCCGG
Organism: Kiritimatiellales bacterium; assembly: GCA_041661845.1. Lineage (GTDB taxonomy): Bacteria > Verrucomicrobiota > Kiritimatiellia > Kiritimatiellales > Tichowtungiaceae > Tichowtungia. The sequence goes on from JBAZTQ010000002.1 coordinate 39,814, forward strand.
ATTCTTTTTGCAGGAGGCGGGCGCGCATCTGTTCCGCGTCGGCGGTGCGCGGCTCTACGAAAAGCACGCCAACATCATCGTCGCCGACCCCGGCTGCACCGCGCAGGATGTCTGGGAGCTCTCCGAAAAAATGATTGCCGCCGTCAAAGATAAATTCGGTATCGAACTCACCCGCGAAGTCCGGTTCCTCGGAAAATTTTGATACGAAGCTGGAACATGTAACCGTTTAAGTGCCGCAAAAAGTAAAGCCGGAACCTGATCATTCTGACTATAAGCCGGATCTACGAGCTCTGCTCTAAGTTCCGGCTTTACTGCGGCAGTTTTTCGTAATCCGCTCTGATACCATTCCCGCGCAACGAACATGGTGCAAGCTGCAGGAATCGAAAGTAGAACGACTGTCCCGGTCGTTCAAGCAAGCGAGACGCTTGCTCTACATTAAAAACAAAAAGCCCGGCCGGAGCCGGGCTTTTCATAACCACACGTTTTCGGTTTAGCGGGTACGCATGCGGCGGATCATCAAGGTGATCAGCGCGCCCAGTCCCAGCATTCCGATCGTCGCCGGTTCGGGAATAACCGTAAACCCGTCCGGGGTAAAGTCCAGCGACTGGCCGACACCCAATCCGCGGGTGGAATAAGTTGCGCCGGTGACATTCGTGCTGGCCCAGTTGGAGAACATGTCGGCAAAGGCAAATGTTGCGCCATTGGTGACACCGCCCGCCCAGCCGGTGAAATCAAAGACCGTCTCGCCAGCCATCGTCAGCGTATTCGTCACGGCACCCATCAAAACGTCATACGAAACGTCGCTCCAGATTTCCATGACATTGGTTGATCCGGAAACCAGCGTCAGCGCGTCGTTAAACGTCATCATGCCGGGACTGTGGCCGACTGACAGTGTTCCGCCGGCATCCACCGTAACAGCGGCCTGCAAGGTACCCGTACCGCTAAGCATAGCACCGTTCTGAACAGTGATATCGCTGGCCAGAATGCCGTCAACCGCCAGTTGACCGGCAGCAACAGTCGTTGTGCCGGTGTAGGTGTTCGCGCCGGAGAGAGTCAGCGTAGCGGCACCGGATTTTGTGAGTCCGTTCGTTCCGCCGTATCCGCTGATAACACCCGACAGCTTCAGGTTGTTGGTGATGCTGATCGTCGTACTGTTCGCAGTAGCCAGAACGATATCATTCGCCACGCCATTGCCGCCGGATAAATCGGTGGAGACACCCAGCTGGGCGTTGAGGCTTTGCAATGTCAGGGTGCCTGTACCCAGCGCATTGGTGTGTCCCAGCTTAAGCATGGAACCGGTCATAAGCAGACCGCCGGTCCAATTGGTGTTGTTGCCCGTCAGCCCCAGTGTCCCGTCCGCATAGCCGTTTGCGCTGATTGATCCGCTGCCGCTGATGGTACCCGAAAGCAAGGTGTCGCTGTGGAGGGCATTGAAATTCCCGCCGCTGGTTCCCAAAATGACGATGTCATTGGTAATACCCAAACCGCCATTGCCGGTGTGCAGATCGGTTACACTGAAGTATGTTGTACTGTTGTTGGTCACATAATACTTGCCCGTACCCAGTGCGTTGACATTGAAAAGCTGTATCCGTCCGGCATTGAGATTACTGGTACCGCCGCTGTAGGTGTTGGTACCGTAAAGTGATAAAATCATGCTGGCACCTGCACCCTTCGTCAGACCGCCGGTGCCGCTGATCGTGCCCTTCAGATTCATCGTGCCGGTACCGGTGATTGCACCGCCTGAACTGTCCAGTGTTATATTATTCATAACGGTATTCGTGATTGTACCGGAGTTCTGCAACGCGCCGCCATTCATGGTCAGCACACCGGTGCTCAGTGAATTGGAAGTGGCGATTGCTACCGTCCCGCCGCTGATCGTCGTTCCGCCGCTATAGGAGTTGCTGCCGGTCAGTGTCGTCGTGCCTGCACCGAATTGGGTCAGCGAACCGGTTCCACTGATGTTATTGGATACTGTAATTGCATTACTGCGGTTAATAACCAGTGAAGAGTCGTTGACCACATTACCGGTGCCCAGCGTTCCCGTGGTGCCGCCGGCTCCGATACGCAACGTGCCGCCGCTGATCGTCGTCGTGCCGCTGTAGGTGTTTGCACCGCTCAGTGTCGTCGTACCGCCGGCAACATTGAGGGACAATACCGGCGCTGAAGTGTTCGTGCCATTCATGACGATTCCTGATACGTTAACAGCACCCGTTCCAGCCAGAGTGAGTGTGCGGGGTGAGGTCGAACTGCCCTGAATACCCAAGGTGCTGGTGATAGTGAGCGCATTGGCAGAATTATTAGTCCAGGTCTGATCAGCACCCAACTGTACTTTGTTGATCGAGGCGGCTCCCGCATCGGCATTCATCATAATACCACTGGAACCGAGGATGAGCTGCTGACCGGCTCCGCCGCTTATACTGATCGTTGTCGGTGCTGTCACTGTGGTGCCGTCACCGAAAATCAGCCCGTTAACCAAACGACCCGAATTGGTCTGAACCGAATAGGTGTAACTCGTCTGATTGAACTGTATGATGTCGGTCGTAAGGTCGTTGGCCGGAGCTGTACCACCCGTATAGTTGGTGGTCACACCGAGCATACTTGTGGAAGGGTATAAACCCAGATAATCCTTCACCGCCGCCTGCGCCGCGAAGCACAAGCCCGCGACCAGCAGCATTATTCCTAATACTTTTTTCTTCATTACTTCTCCTGTTCTTTTTCTTCTTTTCCCATCCCGTTCCTGCACACCCAGTGCCTGAACCGGTTTTTAACTGATTCAAAACTGTTCACTTATACCGCCGGAAAAATAAAAACGCAAAGGAATGTTTCATATTTATGTTTTTATCCTTCCGTCCAAGCCGGATTCACCGTCCATCCGCGTGTTTCAGAGATGACTGCGGCAGATTTTTGCACACCTGTTAACCATTCATCCGCCGCGCCGGAAGCGCGGACTGCAAACACGTTGTTAAGTACTGCCGGAGCTTGTACCGCTTCCGCGAGCTGTTCGGTATTTAATCAGTATTCGCCGGGTGTGGGCACCCGGCCTACAATACCGGCATTGGGCAACCTGTAGGCCCGATCCCCTGACCGGGCGCAGAGTGTTGAGAAACCTCCACTTGCATTGAAAGGCCGTTCCGGCTTCATTTTAATCAGAATGATTACGGACAGACCGCCGAAGGCAGAGGCCGTTGTAAAGCAACGGCAACGAACGAAGTGAGAGGCAATAATTTTTACAAGCACAGGCAGGTTCACCGGTTAATCATCCTGTCCATAATTATTCTGATCTCCTGTCTCATACCAAGACCGCAGGATATTCGGTTTATAAACAAGGCAACCGGGACGGTTGCGATACGTACCGCCGCCGTCCCGGCGGCCTCGAAATAAACACCGAACCTCATACGTATTTGGTATGAGTCCGGCCCTTCTCTGTCCGGCGGAAACTCACGCTGAAGCGTGGACTGCAAACAAAGAAGAAGAGGCTTTACCGACAAACCAAAAGATACGGTGCCATGGTGCAGCCCAAATCAGCTGAAGCGGGCAATGGTTTTGCGGATGCGGACGAGGACGTTTTCTTTGCCGAGAATGGCGAGAACCGGCGCGAGATCGGGACCGGACTGCTGGCCGGAGACGGCAATACGAAGCGGCGGCATAACGTCACCAAACTTCAGCCCGCCCTGCTCAACAAAGTCATGCAGCGCTTTGTTGACGGTTTCAGCGTCGAACTTTTCCAAGTTTTCAAGAATTCCGGCGATTTTTTCCAAGGTCTGAAAAACTTCCGGCTTTGACAGCTTTTTCTCGACAGCTTTGTCGTCGTAGGCGAAGTCGTCGCTGAAGAAAAAGGCGGCGGCAGACACAATTTCGGAGGGCAGTTTGGTGCGTTCCTGCATCAGCGCAAATACGGCGGCGTTACCCGCAGATTCTGAATTGATCGGTGGGGCGAGTCTCTCCGAGCGAGCCGTCTCACAGGAACGCGGCTCCGTCGGAGACGTCGCCCTACCTTCAATCCCGATTCCAGCGGCGGCGAGTTCCTTGCGGCAAAGCGCGGCAAAGTCGGCCGGTTTCATGGCGCGCATATATTCACCGTTCATCCAGAGCAATTTCCGCAAGTCCATCTGCGCGGGCGACGAGCGGACGGTAACCAGATCAAAAGCATCGATCATTTCCTGCCGGGTCATTACTTCGCGCTCGTCGCCGGGCGACCAGCCTAGCAGTGCGAGGTAGTTGAACAGTGCGTCGCCGAAAAAGCCTTTGCTCTGGAAGTCGCCGACAAAGGCGTCGCCGTCGCGCTTGGAATAGGGTTTGCCCTGCGCATTGATGATCATCGGCAGATGGGCAAATTGCGGAACCGGCGCGCCAAGCGCTTTATACAGTGCAATGTGCCGGAAAGTGTTTTCGACGTGATCGTCGCCGCGAATGACGTGGGTGATTTTCTGTTCGATATCGTCCAGCACGTTGGCGAGGTGAAACACCGGCGTGCCGTTGGAGCGGACGATGACAAAGTCGGCCATGTCGGCGGCGGGTTTTTTGAGCGCGCCTTTCACGAGGTCGGTAAATTCGATGTCGGTGCCGGGCATTTTGAAAATGATGCATTCACCCTGCCCGGTTCCGCCTTTATCCTCTTTGTAGGCGTGACCGGTTGCGAGCAGTTTTTCTGCGGCAGCGAGGTGGGCGTCCATGCGGGCGGACTGATAGAGAGGCGCTTCATCCACGTTGAGGCCGAGCCAGTCCATGGCTTCAAGCAGCGTTTTGATCGCTTCGGGCGTGGAGCGCTCGCGGTCGGTGTCTTCCACGCGCAGCAGGAACTGCCCGCCGGTGTGGCGGGCATAAAGCCAGTTGAAAATGGCCGCGCGCATATTGCCAATATGCACGTGGCCGGTCGGACTGGGGGCAAAACGGGTGCGGGTAGTCATAGCTTCAGTTATCGGTTATTGGTTGTCTGTTAACGGCAGTCAGTAAAACCATCTTCCTTGGAAAAACCAATAACGAATAAACAATAACTGAGCCGGAACGGTTCCGTTACCAGGCGTAGCGCTCGCCTTCAGGTTTGTCTTCACGGTAACGGGTGCCGAGCGCTTTGAGCATGTTCGCGTTCAATACATGAACATAAACCGTTTCTCTGCGTATAATTCCCGGTTTTGACAGTTCTTCGAAAAATTCAAGCCCGTCCGCCGGAACAATGAGGTTGAGACCTTCCATCAGACGGGGGCTCTCATAGGTGACTATCGCCACATAACCTTCCTTCCCGGCCTGTTTGAGACTCGCAACTTTATCAAAGGTAAGCTTGATGACATCGCCTTTGAGATCGTTGCGTTTCAGTAAATATTCCGAAACATTCAGCTCTTCCGCCGACTCGCCGGACGGTTCGGCATTCAGCTTTTCTCGCAGCTCGGCTTTAACATCCGTCCTTTGTTCCGCTTTCTTTTCAATCTTTTGTTTGTCGAGTTGCGGGATCCGTCCCTGCGGCGGCTTTTTGTCGCGAGCGGCGTTCTGAGCCGAAGCCATAAATAACGGAAGTGCAGTGATCACCAGCATAATCGATACCGTTCTCTTCATAGTCATACTCCTTTTACTTTCCATATTTATCGTAGATGGCCTGTCTAACGGGACAGGTGCAGAAAAAATTGCTTCCGAAAGGAAATTTGTATTCGCACGGTTCCGGATCACGGCAGACAAACCGTTTAGCCCCGATCAATTGAACCTGCGGTTCAGACCGGATTCCCGTCAGACAGCGGTGTCCCCGGCTGCACCGGTCGGCCAGATCAAGAACCTCTCTGGAAATTTTGAGTTCCATCGGGGTCACATTAAACTTAATGTCGGGTTCTTGCAATCAGCGGAGATAATTTTATGAGACCTCACCATATCCGTGAAGTACTGTTCACCAGCGGACAGATCCGGCAGCGCGTCCGCGCTATGATCGACGAAATCGCCGAAACCTGCGCAGCGGACAATTTAGTGGTAGTGGGCATTCTGCGCGGCAGCTTTATTTTCATGGCCGACCTTGTGCGCGGCTTTGCACAGCACAATCTGCACCCGCGCATCGACTTCATAACCCTCTCAAGTTACGGCGGCGGTACCGAATCAAGCGGAACCGTCCGGATATGCCATGACACCGACGAAGACCTGACCGGTGCCGATGTGGTGATCGTGGATGACATTCTCGACAGCGGGCGCACCCTCGCTTTTGCCAAAGCGCTTTTTCTGAAACGCGGGGCGCGTTCCGTGCGCACTTGCGTACTGCTGGACAAGACAGCCAACCGCGCGGTGGACCTGGAAGCCGACTACACAGGATTTCCCGTCGACGACGTCTTTGTGGTCGGCTACGGTCTCGATTACGACAAGCACTATCGCGAACTCCCCCATATTGCCAGAGTCACGTTCCTTGAGACGTGAATTTTCCAGACGCTGGAAAACAAAACGGCTTTCTTCCAATGTCTGGAAAAAAGCCGTTTCTGCGTTTGCGCCGGTGTGTTTTTATTCAACCAGATCGATCATCTGACTGATGGTATCGTCACCGCCGCCGCGCTGTTCCTCAACTTCATCCGCCGGCGGACGCGGTTGCGGCTGCTGTTGCGGGTTATTGTTGTTGCGGTTCGGACGCGGGCCGCGATCCCTGTCGCGATCACGGCCGCGATCCCGGTCACGCCGGTTGTTCGGCGGACGGTTGTTGTTATTCCCGCCGCTGTTTTCGCCCTGCTCGATGCCGTCATCCAGCAGCTTGCGGAACGTCGAGACGCGCAGCACATTGCCGCCGGCGCGGAGTACGCGGGCTTCAAGCGCGACGTCTTCCGTCACCAGCACACCGGCGGAACCGGCCTGCTTGAGCGCCTTGATCAGTTCTTTATTCAGCATCTCCTCCAGCTTGGCATAGCGCACGCGCACGCCTTCGAACACCTTGTTGTGCTGTGCTTTATCCAGCGGCTCGCCAACCAGCACGGCCGTGACATTGAGTTTTTCACGCTGCACGAAGCGGGACAATGCACGCAGGAGCTGGAGTTGCTGACGCGGCGCGGCACGTCCGCGCACACCTTTGGTCTTGAGTACGGCGGCCGTATCAACCACCAGTACGCTTTTTTTTGTTCCGAAGAGCCCCATGGTTCTTCCTTTCTCTGTTTCAGGTTACTGCGGCGCCGTTTCAATCAGACAACAGAATGGACTGGCGACGCGTTTTGTAAAGCGGGGGAAGTTACCGGAGCCGCGCCGCCGGGGCAAGTCCCGATTCGAGGCCGTTTTTGCATTCCGGCAGAGATTGTATTGAACGGCACCTGCCGCTAGCATGTCTGCCTGTAAAACTCCGGAGTCTTATGAAAAAACAACTTTTGATTGCTTTACTCGTCCTGAGCGCCGGGCTGGTCTCGGCGCAGATTGATCTGTCGGCTGAATTGATTGCCCGCGAAACGCTTACAGCCGCCGCCCGTTCCGGCGCCGAATATCCGGACGCCGATATGCTGATGGTCGATGATCAGACGCACATCCGGTACGAAACCGACGGCACCTACCGCTATATCACCGACATGGCCGTTAAAATTCTCACCGAAAAAGGGCGGCAGGAAAAATCGAGCATCGCCATCGGCTACAGCACAACCTACGGCACCATGCGGTTTGTGCGCGCCGAAGTCGTCAAACCGGACGGCCGCGCCGTTCCGGTCGATCTCGCCGCCCAAAGCCGCGAAGCGATTAACCAGGGACAGATGGAAGCCAATATTTACGATCCCAACGAAAAAAACATCATACTGACGGTGCCGGATCTGCAAGTCGGCGACATCCTCCGTTACACCGTCGCCAGCGAGCAGACCAAAACCGTTGTTCCCGACACCTGGGGCGATCTTTTCACGCTCGAAGACACCTTCCCGATTCTGCATGCCGTTTACGAAATCGACGCGCCCGCCGCTCTGCCGCTGGCGCGCATTGAACTGAAGGCTGAGATTCCCGGCACGGTTACCCGCCGGACAGAGAAAGCCGGCGACCGCATTCACTACATCTGGGAAGCGCGCAATGTACCGCGCATGTTTGAAGAACCGAAAATGCCCGAAAGCTATACCGTCGTGCAGCGCCTGCTGGTCAGCACCATCCCTGACTGGGAAACGCTTTCCAAATGGTACTGGAAACTTTCCACACCGCGCCTCGACAGCGTCAACCCGGCGATGACGGAAAAAGTCCGCGAACTGACGGCAGGCCTCACCGACCGGCAGAAAAAAATCGAAGCGATTTTCCGCTTTGTTTCGCAGGATATCCGTTACATGGGCCTCACCATCGAAGACGAGGCGCCCGGCTACGAACCGCACGATGTTTCGCTGACCTTTGACAACCGCTACGGCGTCTGCCGCGACAAAGCCGCCCTGCTCGTTTCCATGCTCCGTCTCGCCGGATTCGACGCCTGCCCCGTGCTCATCTATGTCGGCCCGAAAAAAGATCCGGAAGTTCCGCAGCCCTGGTTCAACCACGCCATCACCGGCATTCGCAACGGGGATGGAAGCTGGCAGCTGATGGACGCCACCAACGAAAACACCCGCGACCTGCTTCCCGCCTACCTATCCGACCGCAGCTATCTCGTCGCCAGTCCCGAAGGCGCGCCGCTGCGGACTTCGCCGGTTGTGCCGCCTGAAAAGAACCTGCTGACCATCGCTGTCGATGCCGCGCTCGACGAAGCCCGCGTCGTCACGGCAACGGCGGTACTTTCGTTTAACGGAATTAACGACACCTCTTATCGCGGACGCCTCGCCGCGCTCAAACCCGAAGAACGCGCACCGTATTTTGAAGAGCGGCTGAAGCAGGCCGTCGGCGCGGCACGGCTGACCCGGCTTGAACTCCGTCCGGACAACGTCCGCGACACTTCGGTTCCGCTCTCCGTCACGCTCGGTTTTGAAATCAAGAATGCGCTGGCCGCCGGAACCGGCACCGCGCTGCTGCAAGTGCCGACACTCATCAACCAGTTCGGGCTTTTCGGGCGCGTCCTCGGCGACGGCACCGGTCTGGAAAAACGCCGTTATCCGCTTAACACCGGTTTCACTTGCGGCGTCACTGAAACCGTCCGGCTTGATCTGAGCCGGAGCGGGCTGCGCGCCGATGCTCTGCCGGGCTACGAAACGGTGGACACGCCGGAACTCTGCATCTGCCGCGCCGTCACCGCCACCAACGCGCTGCTCGTCAGCCGCGCCGACATTATGCTGCGCACCGTCGAGTTCAGCCCCGCGCAGTACCTGACGCTGAAACAGAACCTGAAAACCGCCGAACGCAACGCCCGCAAACGGGTCATTCTGGAACGTAACGGCTTCCCGTCCGAAGCCGACCTCGCCACGCTCAGCGAGACCGTCGAATACACGCTCTTCGATTCCAATAATTGGAAAGAAGACCGCACCGTCAAACAGCAGGTGCTGACCTACGCCGGCAAGAAACAAGCCTCTGATCTCAAGTTCGTTTACAACCCCGCCGTGCAAAATACGGAACTCGGCAGCGCCACCGTCACCGCCCCGGACGGAAAAGTGCAGTACATTGATCCGAAAAAAGAAATCAACATCATGGATGCCAAATGGTCCGGCGAAGCGCCGCGCTATCCGGCGGAAAAAATCATGGTGGCCAGCCTGCCCGGCGTCGAAGTCGGCAGCATCATTGAATACCGCGTCATCAGTATTCACCGCGATACGCCCTTTTTCTCCGCCGCAGAATATTTTTCTGACATCAACCCGCTGGTCAGCAAAACCGTCCGCGTTGAACTGCCGTATAAACTGAAGCTGGATATCAACAACACCGATCCGTCCGCCGTGCGACAGGTCGGCCGGAGCGGCAACGGAACAGTCATTTACGAGTGGTCTTCAAAGAACCGCGCGATGATCAAAAAAGAAGAGCGCCTGCCGCCGGACTGGATCTTTAAACCGGCGGTGCTGCTTTCCTGCGGCGGTCAGACCGCCTACGCCGCGCTGGTTGAAAAAACGCTGGTCGCCGCCGCCGGAAAAAACAAAGCCGCCGCCGACAAAGCACACGAGCTGACCAAAGGTCTGAAGACCCGGATTGAAAAAATAACGGCTCTGCGCGACTTTGCTGACCGCACCGTCCGCGAAGCCGGGCCGAACTTCTCCGCTCTGCCGCTTTCCGCTGTCACACCGGCCGATCAGGTGCTGGCCGAAGGCTACGGCAACACCGCCGATCGCGCTGTTCTGCTCTACGCCCTGCTCGACGCGGCCGGACTGAAACCCCGCTTCGTCCTTTCCTCCGGTCTGCCGCGGGCTGAAGGCGTCAGCACGCCGGTGACAGCGGTTCTGCAGAGAAACTTCTTCGACACCATCCTTGTTGCCGTTACCGTCAACAAAAAGGAAACGGTCTATCTGGGCGACAGCGGTCAATACGCCGAGCCCGGTACACTGGCCCATGCCGGGCAGCCCGCCATTGATCTGAAAACCGGCAAGCTGAAAATTCCGCAGGCCGGATTCCCCGACGCGGTTGAAACCTTCATTACCATGAACCTCGCCGAAAACGGTGATGTCGCGCTGACAAAGACGACGGGTTTTTCCGGAACCGAGTTTGAAAAATTTCACGAACAGTTCTCCCAGTTCACGCCGGAAGAACGGCGGCGGGCTCATCAGGAATTGCTCAGCCGGATTTCACAATCGGCATCACCGTCCGGTGAACTTCAAACGTCTTTCACCCATCCCGGACAGCTCCGGTTCGCCGCCGGCCTGCCCGCTTACGCCGCGCGTGACGGAAACCGGATGTACTTCAACCTGCCGGAAGGACTCGGCGACCTGCTCAACCTGAAAGCCAGCCGGCGCGAAAATCCTTTCTATATCGAAAAACCGGTCCGCAGAGTTTTTCTCTATGAAATCGCCCTGCCCGAAGGCTGGGAACCCGCGCTTACGCCGGAATCGTTCCGCACCGAACTGCCTGCGGGTGCCGGATTTGTCGAAGTAAGAGTTTCTGCCGAAGCCGGGCGAATCATCGTCACACAACAGGCGCAACTCAACGCCGCCATCATCCCGCCGGAAGAATACGATAAACTGCTGGCGCTCAATGACCGCCTGACCGCGCCGTCCGGACGGGCCATTCTTTTGCGCAAACGTTGAATCGGGGAATAAACAAGCAATGGAAAATTATACATGGCTCCTGCTGACCGGGCTCTTAGTCGGCACACTGGGAACACTCATAGGGGCAGGCGGCGGCTTTGTGCTGCTGCCGGTGCTGCTTCTGGCATACCCCCATGCGAGCGCGGAAACTGTTACCAGCATCTCACTGGCGGTCGTGTTCCTGAACGCACTGTCCGGCTCCTGGGCCTACGCGAAAATGCGGCGTATCGATTACCGGTCCGGCCTCGCTTTTGCCGCCGCGACCATTCCTGGCGCAATCCTCGGCGCCCTGACGGTGGACTACATCCCGCGCCGATTGTTCAACGGCGTCTTCGGTGTTTTGATGATCGCGGTCGCAACCTATCTTTTCTGCCACAAGACAGACAAAATTAAAGCGGTCATGGAAATAGGAAGCCGCATCACGACCAGACGAATCGTGGAAAAAGACGGCACCGTGCATACGTTCTCCTACAACATGAAAACCGGTATCGTCCTCAGTGTTTTTGTCGGCTACATATCGAGCCTGCTTGGCATCGGGGGCGGCATTGTTCATGTGCCCGCCATGGTGCGTCTGCTGAACTTCCCCGTGCATCTTGCCACCGCCACATCACACTTTATTCTGGCGATCATGGCACTGACAGGAACTCTTGTTCATGTCGCCAAAGGGTCTTTTGCGCAGGGCGGGCTGCAGCAGACCGTTTTCCTCGGCATCGGTGTTCTGTTCGGAGCCCAGGCGGGTGCATCGCTCTCCAAACATGTTCACGGGGTCTGGATAATGCGGAGTCTGGCCGGCGCGCTGGCCTTTGTTGGCATTCGAATTCTATTTACGGCTCTGCAGCCGTAACACTCGCATTGGCGAATTATTTCACCGAACCGGTCTGATACCGATTCCGCATGATGTTCGGTTTATAAACAAGGCAACCGGGACGGTTGCGATACGTACCGCCGCCGTCCCGGCGGCCTTGACATAAATACCGAACCTCATACGCATTTGGTATGATAAACCAAAGACCTCTTCAGCAGACCGAAGAAATTCCCTGCGCGGCAAACCGCAGGGAATTCAGCCGTGTCCGGGCAGACTCTTTTCCAGCGTCTGGAAATTCAAGCATTAGAGTTTGATGGGCGTCTGCGAGAACGCCGTCAGCCAGAACTGAACCCAGAACTGCGTCTGGTTTTCTTCATCGATCCTGAGACCGGCCCCCATCCCGACGCAGTCGAACTTGTGGTTAACAAGGATTTTCCGTTCGTACCACTGGTCGAATTTCTGGTCGTAGCTGGCCGAAAATTCGTAGGACCAGTTGTCATTCGGGAAAAGTTTGGCGCGCGGTGTTATCAGCGAGCGGGTGCCGGCCAGATAGCGGTATTCCACGCTGTATTCACTCTGATCGTCCGTGACGAATTTAAGGCGTGCGTTAGCCGGATTCACATCATGGGTATACCAGTTGTACTGGAGATCAGACTGGATGAAGAAGTTGTCCGTCAGACTCAGTTCGGTATCGGCCACCAGATTGCTGAAACTCCTCTGGCCGGAAGCCGGATCAAAACGTTCGGTCGTGTAGATATCACTGTCGACGAAGTTGGCGATACGTTTAAGGCCGCGCTTGGTCTGCAGGTAGTTGCGGACACCGAGACGCACTTCGTTCTGTTTGTCGAGCGCGTCAATTGAGTCAAACTGCGGAAGGTCATCCGGTGTCACATTGGGCTCAGGGCGCCAGCTGTAGTCGGCGTAAGGCTCCGCCACATGGCGCAGACCGTCACCGAAGTAGCTGCTCTTTTCCGTCAGTGTCTTATACGTCTTAAAAGAGGCCAGCGTGCCCAGCTCGAATATCTGGCGGTAGTCCGCCGAATCCATGGCGTTAGTGCCGGTTGCGCTGTACCAGGTGCCGCGGTAGCCGGCGCGCGGAATGACGTTGAAGAAATCCTTAAAGCGCATCGGCAGGAACAAACGGTTGTAGCTGTCCGCCCGGATGCTGCGGTAATTGGGATTCATCAATACCGGCGGCATGTTGGTTTCGGCATTGAGTTTTTCAAGGAAGGCGACGTTATTTTCGCTTTCAAAGAAGAACGGCGAATCGCCTAAACGCGAGCGGTACGAGTCAAACGTCAGTTCCGGCAGACGGTTTACGGTAGTGTAGAAATCATTCATGCGACGGTCGACGCGTATGCTGGCGGCGTAGTCTTCAGCGGAACGCTGCACAACGGCGAAGTTTTCCGGATTGGCTTCATGCCGGAAGTCGTCGTTGAAAAAGTCCTTAAGGATAAGCGGATCGCTCAGCAAGTTAAGCTTGGTCGCGAAGTAGGTTTCTTCATCGAACCGTTCACGGTCCGTGAACTTCACGCGATACCGCTGTGAATCAACCAGACTCTTATCAAAACCCATATTGCGGCTGCCGCTGCTGTACGGATTATTGTCGTTGATATAATAAGTCTCAATGCCGCCGCCGCCGGTCGGCGTTGTCCATCTGAAATCCTGACCGAGGCCGAGACCGCGGCGGGAATAAAGATCGAAATGCGAAACCGCTCTGAGCCAGTCCGTCGGATGCAGTTCCGCGCGGTACTTGATGAAGGCTCCCAGACGTCCGCCGTAGCCGACGGCACAGGTGAATACGCCGTGGTCGAGATGGCGCTGCCAGTACGGCGTATAAAAGACCGGAACCGGACCGACGAAGAAGGTTACGTGCTTGGCTCTGATGAAGACGCCGGTTTTTTTATCGTCAACAATCCGCAGTTCTTTTGCTTTGGCATAGACGGTCGGTTTGTCGCCCGAACAGGTCGTCATCATGACGCCGCGCATGAGAAATTCATTGGTCGAAATGCGCTCGGTGGAATCGGCGGTTATGTACGCCGGTTCAAAATACATGGCCGATTTACCAAAGTTGCCTTCACGGGTCTTATAGTTATAGACCAGCTCCTGTCCTTCCCAGCGGTTGTTCTCGCGCACCATCAGGATGTTGCCGCTGGCGTTGATCTCGCCGGTTTCGGAATTCACCGTCACGCGGTCAGCCTGTAAACTGGCGTTCTTCTGCTGCACCGCGACATGGCCTTCACCAATCAGCAGCTTGCCTTGATATTCCATCCGGTCGGCGGTGACTTCGACAGCGTTTTCATCCGTCACGGTGCGCTCCGGCAGCGGACTGACTTCGGCGTGTACGGCACCGCCGGCCGCAGCCGCCGTTCCGCCTCCGGCTGCATTGATCGCAGCGCCGCCGGCCGCAGGAGTTCCTCCGCCGGACTCACCGGCTGCAGCAGCCGCCGGAAGAATCGGCGGGTTCGTTCCGCCGGCCGTCATGGCCTGGCCTCCGGGGAAGAGAACGCGCAGACGCTCGGCGGATTTGGCGGCATATTCCGTGTCGCCGTATTTTTTAATCACCTTGTTGTAATAAATGGCGGCGGAGTTGGTTTGCGGCGGACGCGGAACGCGTTCGTAAAACCGGCCGATCTCATAGTTGTGCCGCGCGTCGAGTCCGTGCAGTTCGGTACCGAAAGTCTGCGCTTCGGCAATATGCTGCGAGTTGGTGTAAAGCTCCGGGAAGAGTCCGGCAGAGAGTTCCGCCTGCTCGCGGATGTCTTCGCTGTAGGGCGTGGTGCGAACCAGTTCTTTGAAGCTTTCAATTTTTGAAACAGCGGCTTTTTCGGCGAACGGGCTGTTCGGATAGCGGTATTCCGTCGTGGCGTACGCGACAACCGCCAGCTCCTCATCACTGTTCTTCTGATAGGCCTGACCGATCATGTACTGCATTTCAGGCGCACGTTCCCACTGCGGGGCGTTCTTGATGATGGATTCAAAAAACGGCACAGCCCGTTCCGGCGCGCGGTAACCGCCGAAGAGCCAGCGCATCCGTTTGCGGTTCATCTCCCTCTCGGCAATAACATACTGCCGGTCAAGGACGGCGTTATAATCCTTGATGCCGGTGTAATACTGCTGGATCAGCTCTTCATAGGCGGTAAACGCCTTTTTGTTTTTGCCCTTTGCAAAATAAAGTTCCGCCGTCTTCTGCTTGGCATCGGGCGCATGGACATCTTCCGGCCAGCGCTTTACGAAAATCTCATACTGTTTCCGGGCGCTCCGGTCATGCCCGCGCCCCTTGAGCGACTCGGCGTAATTCCAATGCTCTTCCGCCGTCGCCGGTTTGTAGCTGAACGGATTGAGGTAAAAATAATTGCCGCGGCGGGTTTCCTGATACGGCCTGGCCGTCGAACAGCCGGTCACGGTGAGCAGCGTGAAGACGGCCAGGAAGCCCGCGATAAAGGCGCAGTTTTGTTTTAAATTCATATCTGGCAGAGAGTACGGAAGCCCCTCCGCCTTGGCAAGAGCGAAGCCGCGGTTTCCAAGGCCTGTTTGGCGAACCGGACCGGGCTTCCGGCGACCCGCCTGATTAGTGATAATTAGTGTGGATTCGCGGGGAATTTTCTCTACATTCTCCCTCCTTCCACCACCGAAAGGATCGTTTTATGGCCGGCGAATATGTTTACAACCTGCAAAACCTGACCAAACAGCACAACAAGAAGACCGTGCTGGACGACGTCACCCTCGCCTTTTTTTTCGGCGCAAAGATCGGCGTGATCGGCGGCAACGGCTCGGGTAAATCGTCGCTCCTGCGCATCATGGCGGGTGCGGATACCGAATACATGGGTCAGGTGCAGATCGCCAAGCGGGCGCGCATCGGCTACCTCGCGCAGGAACCGCAGCTCGACAATTCAAAAACCGTCATGGGCAACGTGATGGAAGGCGTCGCCGCATCTCAGGCTATTCTCGACCGCTACGATGAAATCTGGGAATTGCTTGCCGGCGATGTTTCCGATGAGGAATCGGAAAAACTGAATGAAGAAGTGGCTCTGCTGCAGGACAAAATTGATACACAGGATCTCTGGAATCTGGATAATCAGGTTGAAATGGCGATGGATTCGCTGCGCCTGCCGCCCGGCGACAGCTCCGTCGAAAAACTCTCCGGCGGTGAAAAACGCCGCGTCGCCCTCTGCCGCCTGCTGATTTCCAATCCTGACGTGCTGCTGCTCGATGAACCGACCAACCACCTTGACGCCGAATCGGTCGCGTGGCTCGAAGAATATCTGAAGCGCTATACCGGCACACTGGTCTGCATCACCCATGACCGTTACTTCCTCAACAACGTCACCGAATGGATTCTCGAACTCGATGCCGGCCGCGCCTTCCCCTACAAAGGAAACTATGAAGCGTGGCTCTCGCAGAAGCAGGCCATGCTCGACGCGCAGAACAAACAGGCCGCTTCGCGCAGCAAACTGCTGGCGCGCGAACTCGAATGGATCCGCACCAACCCGTCGGGCCGCCGCGCCAAGAGCCGCGCCCGCATCCAGAACTACGAACAGCTCGCCAAACAGGAAATCGACACGCGCGAAGACAGCGTCGAAATCCAGATTCCCTCCGGCGAGCGGCTCGGCAACCTCGTCGTTCGCGCCGAAGGACTCACCAAAAACTACGGTGAGCGCGTCATCATGGAAAATGTCAGCTTCGACCTTCCGCCCGGCGGCATCGTCGGCATTATCGGTGCCAACGGTGCCGGTAAAACCACCCTCTTCCGCATGATCACCGGGCAGGAAGAACCGACCGGCGGCAAACTTGACATCGGCCCGACCGTCAATATTTCCTACGTTGACCAGTCGCGCGACTCGCTCAATCCCGACAAAACCATCTACGAAGAAATCTGCCGCGGCAACGAATGGCTCGACCTCGGCGGCAAGCGGATGAACGGCCGCGCCTACTGCGGCAAGTTCAACTTCAAGGGCGCTGAACAGCAGAAAAAAGTCGGCATCCTCTCCGGCGGTGAACGCAACCGCGTCCACCTCGCCAAACTGCTTCAGCGCGCCGGAAACCTGCTGCTGCTCGACGAACCGACTAACGACCTCGACGTCACCACCCTGCGCGCGCTGGAAGAAGCGCTGCTCAGCTTCGGCGGCTGCGCCGTCGTCGTCAGCCATGACCGCTGGTTCCTCGACCGCATCGCCACGCACATTCTGGCGTTTGAAGGCGACAGCAAAGTCACCTGGTTCGAAGGCAACTACGAAGCCTACCACGAACAGCGCCGCCGCCTGCTCGGCGACGAAGCCGACAAACCGCACCGGATCAAGTTTCATCCGGTTTCCCACAAGTAACTTCGATGTTTAAGCTGTCCATATGTCTGGTGATTCCTGCCGTCATGCTCTGCGCAACCTGCACGGGCATCGCCGAAACTTTTGATTGCGTAAACACGGAAGGATACTTTGACCGGACTTACGGCGACCCGTATGAACGCCGCTATCGCCGCGACATTTTCGTGGAGCTGCAACGCGAAAAAGAAGATCGCCAGATGGCGGAGCTGATCAAAAAGTTCCCGATCGACGATCCACTGCGGGCCAATTTACAGAAGCGTATGGATACAATTATCTCAACCAATTTCACCGCCAACACCAACGTCGCGCCGATGGAAATTGTCCCCGGACTGTCCGGCACACCCTAACTCCATGTTAAAAAATCAGTGCTGATCAATGCCGATTAGTGGTTAACTCTTTTTATGGCAAAACTGGAAAATACCTTTTCGTGGTCGTTCAGCGCGGCGGCCGATTTTGACGAATGCCGCCGAAGACGTTTCTGGAGCAAGTACGGCATGTGGGGCGGCTGGGAGAAAAACGGCTTACCGGAAACGAAAAAGGCCTACCAGCTCAATAAGATGGATAACCGCTGGGGACTGATGGGTCAGGCGGCTGAAAATTCCGTCATGCGCGTGTTGCGCCAGCATCAGGCGGGTAATCCGGTCACCGCCGACGAGGCGTTCGAAACCGTCGCCCGCCCTTTCCTGCGCCAGAAGTGGACCGAATCCAAACGCGGCGAGTGGAAGGAAAACCCGAAAAAGTTCTGCTGTCTGCGCGAACATTATTACGGAACGATGGGCGACGAAAAAGCTGTCGCCGAACAGATGAGCGGTCAGATTAAAAACTGCATCGCCAATTTCATCGGCAAGGTTCTTCCAAGGATTGCAACCGTCACGCGCGAGCAGGAACTGCCGGTGAAGACGCCGGATATGGGCGGCGATCCGGAGAGCATCGAATTCAAGGGCGTGAAGATGTATGTAATCCCCGACTACGCCTACCGCATCGGCGGACAGTTTCATATTCACGACTGGAAGGCCGGCAAAGTCAAAGAATCCCACCGTGAACAGCTGGGGCTTTACGCGCTTTGGGCGCGCGAAAAATTCCGCGCCAAACCGGAAGATACGTTCCTTTACGTCGAATATCTCAACGAAGGTCTGGTGGCACCGTTTCAGCTTACACCGGAAGATTTCGTACTGCTCGAAGCGCGCATTGAAGATTCCGTGGCGGAGATGACGGAATATCTGACCGACTTCGACCGCAAGCGCAACCAGCCGTTACCCAAAGAAGAATGGGAGCTGGCCGCCGACCTCGCGTCCTGCAAAAACTGCAATTTCTACGAACTCTGCAAGGCTGAATTGTAGCCGCGATCCGTGATCGCGGATGTATGAAATGAACACGCATAAGCACCTGAAACGTCTGCCCGGGGTTTGGGAAAGCCACCCGCGTTATTTTGTCACCGTCTGTGTTAACGATCGCCAAAAAATTCTAACCGTTCCGGCTGCGCACGAGATGTTGCGGAAACACTGGGATAAATCTCTGGATCTGTACGGATGGGCCGTCGGATCGTATATGATCATGCCCGACCACGTTCATTTTTTCTGCACGGATGCGTCAGGCGCAACCACGCTTTCGCGAACGATTGGTGCATGGAAGCAGTGGAGCGCAAAGGAATTGACTGCACTCTTAGGAGTTAGCACACCGGTATGGCAAAAGGAATTTTTCGACCACTTGCTTCGATCTAACGAATCCTATTCGGAAAAATGGAATTATGTCCGGCAGAATCCGGTGCGTGCAGGGCTTGTAGCCAACGCTGATCAATGGCCTTACAAAGGACATATTCATTATTTGTAAAACCGAGATCAAGGATCTCGGCTACAACATTCGTGACCCTACCGACTGCGGCTGAAATATTTTTATAAAGCTGTAGCCGCGATCCGTGATCGCGGATGAGCAATATCGCTATTTACCGGTCTCGGTCGGAAGCAGCCGGATCCGTGTGGGTTTAACCACCGGCAGATCCATTCCTTCGGCCCAGTAGGTTTTGCCGGTGATCTGAAGTCGCATGCCGGTGAAGGTCTGCATCTGGGCCAGATTTCCCCGCACATAACAGACGGTGATATCGGTGAAATGATCGTCCACCAGCCGGTAGAGCGTGGCGTCGGACGGGCGCAGCACGCCGTAATAAGTTGCTTCGACGCCCTGCGGCTTGGAAGAATCGACTGCGAGTTTCTTCTGCGCAGTGGCCGAAATGGCGGTCATGATTTCCTGAACAGTCGGCTCTGCGACAACCTGTACAACCGTCTGCGTCTGCTGCGTCGAGACCGTTGCCGCAACCGGCTCAACCACCGTCACCACGGCACCGGGCGCTTCAACATACTTGCGGCTGATCCAAACCACCGTATTGGAGGTCGGCGCAATCTTCAGCCACTGCGCAATTTCGCCGCGGATATTCAAAACCGTACCGCTGCCCGCCGTGCCGACGACACTGTGGCTTAAGCTGGGACCGGAACGGATGTTGAGCAGTTCCGTCCGCACGGTTTTATTGCTGACAAACTCGCTGCTCACCCAGAGGTCAACGGTTTCGGGAGGCAGAACACCGACCCAGTCCGGATTATTGTTGTCTTTGAGCGGCAGCTCGTCACCGAGCATCGCGCGGCAAACCAGAACAGCGTTGGTATTCGGCTCGGCGCGCAAACTCACGCGGTCGCCCGTCACCTTTACTTTTACGGCTTCCTGCGCAAAGGCCGCAGCAGACAGTGCGATAAGCATCAATAGCACTTTCTTCATAACATCTCCTTTTCTGATCCGGCAGATTCAATCGGAAATCGGCAATCTGAAATCTTCAACACCCCGCCTCCTCCAGCCCGAACAGATGAACGGCGTTCTGTGCGGTCGTTTTCGCCAGCGACTCTACTGTACAGCCGCGCAGCTCGGCAAGCCGTTTGGCGGTATCAACCACAAAAGCCGGCTCGCAGCGCGCGCCGCGGCGCGGTACCGGTGCCAGATACGGCGCGTCCGTTTCGATCAGCAACCGGTCATCCGGAATAAACTTTGCCACCTCACGCAGCGAATCAGCGTTGGCAAACGTGACGATGCCGCTGAAGCTGATGTAGAAACCGAGATCAAGCAGCGCCGTCGCCATCTTCCGGTCGCGGGTGAAACAGTGAATCACGCCAAGACGAGCCGGATCGCCTTTCCAATGCTTGGAAAAATCGGTGAGGATCGAAAGCGTGTCGTCGTCCGCGTCCCGGGTATGGATAATCGCCGGCTTGCCAGCATCGGTGGCCGTTTCCAAACATTGGAAAAACAGCCGCTGCTGCGCTTTGGCTTTTTCCGGTTCGTAAAAATAGTCGAGACCGGTCTCGCCAATGGCAACGGTCACGCCCTTTGCTGCCAACTCACGCAGGGCAACGATATCGCAGGCCGAATCCGCCATGTGCCGGTCGTAACCGGCGGCGGCATAAATCCGTCCGGGAAAAGCACCGGCCAGCTCCTGCGCCAGTTCGTTGGCCTCCGGCGACCCGCCGACCGCAATCATTTTCCAGACATTGGAAACTTCCGCGCGCTCCAGCAGCGCCTCCAGCGTACCGTCTTTTACAAAATCATCGAAATGAACATGTGTATCGAAAAACATGCGGTGACGTTACACGGAATAATTGAGGGATGGAATATTGGAGTGATGGAATAAACAGGGTTTTCAGATCAGTGTGGCGCAGACATTCTTGTCTGCCCCGTAACAACCACCACTCCAGTAATTCATCACTTTGACCACTTAAAAAACACAATCAACGAGCCACACGAAATCCAAGGGTGACGTACGCAGTGTCAGGACTGCCCCAGAGACGGTCTGATGACCGACAGTACTCTGGATCGTTGCGGTAGCTACCATCACGACGCACATGAGACGTTCCCGTCGAAGCGCCACGCGGATTCAACGAAGGTGATGACGCATAGTATGCGCTGTCGTACCGATCCCAGCACCATTCCCGGACGTTGCCCGCCATGTCATAAAGCCCATAACCATTCGGCAAAAATGAGCCGCCGGGGCTGGTGTATGGGGGGCTGCCGACAGCGTAAGTCGGGTGGTACCCAAAAGTTGAACTGGTGTCATAACTGTATGACACATCATTGGAATAGTTCGCTTTGGTGTGTTGAATGGTGTCTCCCCATGGAAAACGTTTGCCGCTCAAGCCGCCGCGGGCGGCCTTTTCCCACTCGGCCTCCGTCGGCAAGCGGTAGCCGTTTGCGCTCCAGTTGCAGTCCGGATCGCTGTCACCAGTGCGATAGATATTTCCGCTGACGGTATAGCAGGGTGTTAGTCCCTCCTTTTCACTGCGGGCGTTGCACCACTTCACCGTATCGTACCAGCTCACGGTCTGCACTGGATGATTGGAGGTCTTACAAAAACCGACATTGGTAAAACTGTAACCGTTGCTGACTGCCCAAGTGTACACCTCGTCCCACAACGCTTTGGTCACTTCATATTTACTCATGTAAAAACCGCTGACATAAACACTATGTACCGGTAGTGCATTCGTAGCTTCATCCAGATTATCGCCCATGCTGAAACTTCCGGCAGGAATATAAACCATGTCCAGCGGCGGGGTTAGATCAAATAACCGCAAAGTCATCACGTCGTTCGTGGCCTCATGCTGAACATAATCCACCCAGTTATCCGGTCCAATCAGTGTGTCGGCCCGTTGCACAACGCACGTCACGCCTTCCGTGGCTGCGTTTGTCCATACCAGTGTGCCGTCGGAAAACGCCGTTATTTCTGAGTTCGTCGGCGAAACGACCCGGAAAAAAGTCGCATTTCCCTGCCCAAACAGCGGTAAAGCCAGCGCAAAAACCGCCGCTGAAAGTTTCAGAATCCGACCCATTTTAGATTTCATAACTCTCCCCGCAATAGTGCCGTTCGTCACGAAGTGGAAAATAGCCGTCTACTCCGGATTTGGATAGGCTTTTCAATGGAAAATTCAAACCTCTGGAGTGCGGACGCAAGCCGCAGGCGCGAGGCCGCTCTGTTGATTAAAAGCGGCGTCGCGTTGTACTTGCCGCCGCACTCCAAAGTGCTCCGCGCAAATGCGCTACATATCCAGAAAATTCCGGAGAAGTTCTTTACCGTGCTCGGTCAGGATTGACTCGGGATGGAACTGGACGCCGTGAACAGGAAACTCGGTGTGCATCAGTCCCATGATTTCGCCTTCGGCGGTTTCGGCGGTGATTTTCAGACACGACGGCAGGCTTTCGCGTTCGACCAGCAGCGAGTGGTAGCGCGTGGCATTGAACGGACTGGGCAGTCCTTTGAAAACGCTTTCGCCTTTATGCAGAATCGGCGAGGTTTTTCCGTGCATCAGCCGCGCAGCGCGGACAACTTTGCCACCGTACACATCGCCGATGGCCTGATGGCCGAGGCAGACGCCGAACAGCGGTACGCGCGGGCCGAACTCGCGGATAATGTCGCACGAAACGCCAGCCTCACGCGGCGAGCACGGGCCGGGGCTGACCAAAACTTTTTCCGGCTTGAGCGCGACGGCTTCTGCGACGGTGATTTTGTCGTTGCGGAAAATCTTCATCTCCGCGCCCAGCTCGCCGAGATATTGCACGAGGTTGTAGGTGAACGAGTCGTAGTTATCGATAATCAAAATCATAAGGACTCCAAAACCTGAAACCTGAAATTTGAAACCTGAAATTTAAGACTGTTTTTCATTCAAGTTTCCGGTTTCAAGCTTCACATTTCCGGCTCTTGCAGCGGCATAATGCCGCGCGAGAGCCAACGCTTTCATGACAGCACCGGCTTTGTTGCGGGTTTCCTGATATTCGGTTTCCGGCACGGAGTCCGCGACGATGCCGCCGCCAGCCTGCACATAAGCTTTATTTTTATCGAGCACAACGGTGCGGATGGTGATGCAGGAGTCGAGGTTGCCGTCAAAACTGAAATAGCCGACCGCGCCTGCGTACGGCCCGCGTTTTGTTTTTTCAAGTTCGGCGATAATTTCCATGGCGCGGATTTTCGGAGCGCCACTGACCGTTCCGGCCGGGAACGTCGCCTTCATTACATCGTAGGCATCATACTCCGGCGAAAGTGTGCCGGTGACATCCGAAACGATGTGCATGACGTGACTGTAGCGCTCGATCACCATCTGCTCCGGTACTTTGACGCTGGAGAATTCGCAGACGCGGCCGACATCGTTACGCCCGAGATCGACCAGCATGACGTGTTCGGCCAGCTCCTTGGGATCGGCCAGCAATTCTTTTTCCAGGGCCAGATCTTCGGCTTCGGTTTTGCCGCGCGGACGGGTTCCGGCAATCGGACGGAGTTCTACCCGGCGGTCTTCACAGCGCACATGAACTTCCGGCGAGGAACCAACCAGCGCACTTTCGCCAAGGTCGAGACAGAACATGTAGGGCGACGGATTGATGGCGCGCAGCGCGCGGTAAACATCCAGTGAATCGGCGGTGTTCTCCACTTCGAACCGCTGGGAAAGCACGGTTTGAATGATGTCTCCGGCGCGAATATACTCTTTCGCCTTTTCGACCATTGCACGGTATTCCGGAACCGTCATGTTTGACTCAGGAACCACCGGCGCCACATCCAGATGGGCTTCAAGCAGTACCCGGTCGACCGGCTGCAGCAGCGCCGCACACAGCTCGTCAATTTCCGCCAGTGCCGCGTCATAGGCTTTGTCCGGGTCGCCGTCGACGTAGGCATTGGCGACCACTTTCATGGTCTGGTTGACACGGTCAAAAATGATGATGGCGTTGGTAATCATCATCACCATGTCAGGATTACCAATAACGTCTTCCTTATTTACCGGCACACGCGGCTCGAAAGTGGAAATCATGTCATAGCCGAGAAACCCGACCGCCCCGCCGGTAAAGCGCGGAAGCCCCGGTTCCTTGACCGGTATATAGCGGCTCATATAAACCTTGAGCGCATTGAGCGGGTCGGTGTTCTTAATGATCGCCGTCGCACCGGCTTCTGTGATTTCGGTAGCGGCACCGCGAGCGCGGATGATGGCGCGCGGATTGCCGCCGATGAAAGAGTAGCGTCCGATATGCTCGCCGCCCTCAACGCTTTCCAGCATCCAGGTATGCGAAGCGTGATCTTTTTCGCGCAGAAATTTGCGCACACGTTCATAGGCGGAAACCGGTGTCTCCTGATCGGCCAGAATTTCCTTCCAGACCGGAATCAGATTCCCCTGTTCCGCCTTTTTCAGAAACGATTCTCTATTCGGTTGCACACTCATTGAAACACCTTGTGTTGAGGCGCTTTTGTACCCGCAAGCGACGCCCGGGGAAAGTGTAAAGTTGCAGTTACCCCGTCTAAAACACAGCAATACTGAGTTTAAATACGGCAGGACAGCTATCAGCAGTTGCAAGACAGTCAAATATGTATAAATATACCCGCACCAGTGCGGGTTAAGTGAGGAGGCAATTATGACTAATCATACTCATGCTAAACCAGACCGAATTCCTGTCGGCTCTATCCAACGGTTGCTGACACTCAGTACACTTGTGTTTCTTTTTGCATCATCCGCTCCATGCGCTACGAACTGGATCGTGACCGGATGGAACAATCTCGGCATGCACTGCATGGACAGTGACTATTCGGTGTTTTCTATTCTGCCGCCCTACAACACCATCCATGCCCAGATCACCTGGGGTGAAAACGGCACGGCGCACCTGATTACCAATGCCGCCGGATATTCGGTTTTTTATCACGCCGTTGCCGCGCCAGACGGCTCCATCAATATGAGCTCGGTGGATAAGGGCAATTTCTACCAGTACGCGCCAAAACTGCTCGGAATCAACCTGCCGCAGGATCAGGGCGTTCCTCTCCCCGGATTTCTGCCGGCAGCATCCATGCCGGGAACAAACAATACGCCCAGAGCCATGAACTATGAAAACACCCCGCGCTGGTTCGTCGCGTGGGGAATTCCGATCACTCCTTACGACGACAAGCTCTACCGGGAATCTTACCCGCTGATGCGCCTGACCGTGAAAAACGGCGCAACAACGATGGCGGCCACAGATATTACCTTGCCTGTATCCGATGAAATGGATTGCAAGGCGTGTCACGCTTCCGGTTCAGGTCTTGCTGCGAAACCGGCCGCCGGCTGGGCGTGGGAAGCGGTCCCCGACCGCGACTACCGCCTGAACATTCTGCGCCTGCATGATGAAGAACGGATGAAAACCATGCCATCGCAGTTCCCTGTTATTCTCGCCGCCCGGGGATTCAACCTGCAAGGTCTCGAGGCTTCGGTCAGAACAGACGACAAGCCGATCCTTTGCGCGGCCTGTCACCTTTCCGAAGCAATCCCGAACAGCGGCTATACCGGCATTCCGCCCCTGACCGAAGCCATTCACTCTCTGCACGCTCAGGTCGCCGATCCTGCGAACGGACAGATTCTGGATGCCGCCGGCAACCGGACCGCCTGCTACCGCTGTCATCCCGGCAGCGACACACGCTGCCTGCGCGGCGCCATGGGAAAAGCCATCGCGCCGGACGGATCCTTGTCCATGCAGTGTCAGGATTGTCACGGCTCACTCAGCACGGTCGGCTCAACCAACCGTACCGGCTGGCTGAACGAGCCCAATTGTCAGGCCTGTCATACCGGCGATGCAGTCACCAACAGCGGACAAATCCGCTACACTTCCGTCTACTCAACGGGAACTGTCATGCGCACAACGGCCAATCAGCGCTTTGCAACACCCTCAAACACTCCGCTGCCCGGCACTTCTCTGTTCCGCTTTTCGCGCGGACACGGCGGACTCTACTGCGAAGCCTGCCACGGCTCCACCCACGCTGAATTCCCGACGGCGTTTCCGAATGACAATATCACCAGCATTCAGCATCAGGGACACGAAGGCATGCTCTCGGAATGTTCCGTCTGTCACGGTGCCAACCCGCCAGCCTCAGCCCGCGGCCCGCACGGCCTGCACCCCATCGGCCAGCCTTGGGTTAACGGACACAAGAATTACGGAAAACAGGCGGACTGCCTGACCTGTCACGGAACTGATCAGCGCGGTACCGTGCTGTCCCGCTCGCAGAAAGACCAGACGATGACTGCGTTTGAAAGCAATACTTCGTTCACCTTCTGGCGCGGTTCACAGATCGGCTGCTACACCTGTCATTCAGGAGCCAGTAATACAGATCTCAACCCGAACCAGCCCGCTGTCGCGGCCAGCCGGACCGCCAATACCACCATCAACACGCCGGTCGCCATTCCGCTCAGCGCCACTGATCCGAACGGAAACGCCCTCACCCTGCGCATTGTCTCGCAGTCAGCACACGGCCGGGTCGGACTGTCCGGAACCACGGCAACGTATATTCCCGACACCACCTACAGCGGAAGCGATGTGTTCACCTTCGCCGCATGGGACGGCTCACGTGATTCGAATCTTGCAACGGTCAACGTGTCGGTCGTCTCCGGCACATGCAGCTACTCACTCGCGCCGGCCAGCCAGTCGTTTAATGAACTGGGACATGTGGGCTCCGTTCACATCACTTCTGCATCCGGATGCCCATGGCACGCAGCCAGCGACTACCAGTGGATTACTGTTCTTAACCGGGACGGCAGCGGAAGTGCGGATATCCTCTACGCCGTAAACCGCAACCTCAGCAGTAACAGCCGGACCGGAACACTGACTATTGCCAACCAGACCATCACCATCATACAGGCAGGAACTCAGGCCGACACCAACAGCGACAGCCTGCCGGACACTTGGCAGGCGCAGTATTTCGGAGTCTCGTCGTCCACCAACGCCGCACCGTCCGCCGACCCGGATCACGACGGTTTTTCCAATCTGGATGAATATCTGGCCGGCACCAACCCGATGGATCCTAACAGCCTGTTGCGGATTTCGTCATTCGCTCAGGCAACGGGCAGCCCTTCTTTCATAATCGGCTTCCCGTCCATGACAGACCGGTATTATCAGGTTCAGCAGAAAACCGATCTGCTCGATCCGCAGTGGTCCGCGTTTACCAACGCCGTCCGCGGAACCGGCAACTCGCTCCTGATTCAGGACAACACCGGAACCAATACGGAACATCGCTTCTACCGCGTGATCATTGCCTACTGAATGTTTTCTCAAAAGTAAGCAGTTCAGCCTTTGGAAAGGCATGTAGTCCAGCCTTTAGGCTGTCCGGCATGGAGGCTCTGCACGGAGGCACGCTAAAGCGTGGACTACGAACAAAGAGGTTTGTTGCCCAGCCTTTCTCTGTCCGCCGAAGCTCGAAGAGCGAAGGAGGAAGGCTGTCCGATAGAGCGGACGCACGCTGAGCCGACATTATAAAAATGCGTAACCGGCGCCTTATGAACTCCTTATTTCAACTTGTGAGCCTCCCAAAAACTCTTTATCTTCCAGCCCAGTGCAAAGAAATGTTACCTGAAACAACAAACTAAAGTTCGTTCAACAACACTGTTCTGTGTGAAAATTATGAATAAATTTATCCCATTAGCTTTAGCCTTATTCATCGGCGGGTGCTCTGATCCAACAACCCGACTACGACTACTAGATGAAACAACATTTGATAGTGAGGCACTCAGGTCTGTCGAAAAAGAAACTTTGATAAACCTACCTAACGAATCATGCGGATTAAAAATGTGGCACTACACAGACTTCAACCCTCGACTTTTGGCAAAGATTGATATCCCTCCATCTTCGCAGGACACATTGATTAAACAGATTGAGCAAATTAGTGATGATGAGCTGGCAATATCCGACCCGTTTACCGGAGAATTATTTAGTAATCCTCTGTGGGAAACTCTTGATTGGTGGAAGATTTCACCTGAAACAATCATTTTTAAAAAGTCATATATGGACAAAAGAAACTACTGCCCGACGACCATATTTTTATGCAAAGAAAATGAGCGGGTAACGTTGTATATTGATCGGGGTAGTCCCTAAAAGAAAATCCATAACTTCTAATGAAATATAAAACACAGAACCACCCCATTCATCCATCAATCCAGTAATCCACTCTTCCATGAGATGCACATTCTGAAATCAGGCATAGCTGTGGAGGATACTTCCAAGCTTTGGAAGCAGGTTGACCAGAAAGAAGGTGGTCAGCAGCGCAAGAAAAGCCAACAGGTGCGCCCAGTCCGCATAGCGGTTCCATTCGCTTTTTCGGAGGTGAAAATAAATCAGGTACAACCCCCAGGTGATCAGAGACCAGACTTCTTTAGCGTCCCAGCTCCAGTACTGTCCCCATGCGTCTTCAGCCCAGAGCGCGCCGGACAGCATGCCGAATGTCATGAACGGAAAAGCGGTGCGCAGAATCTGCACGATGGCGCTGCGCCGTTCTTCCCGGCGGGTTTTGCCGAACCACAGGCGCAGAAGTAAAATGAACGCCACGGCGCAAAGCGCGTAGCTGATCATGTAGGCCAGCACATGCGGCACAAACCAGCCGGACTGCAAGGCAGGCATCCGTTTCCACGCGGCCTGCTTGTCCATGAAGATGGCACCCACTAACGGGAGTGCAGATGCAAATGCAAAATAATTTAACAACCGGCCTAGCCGGTCACGCACAGAAAGCAGAACGAACAGCGGCAGGAAGCAGAGGCTGAGCACCACCTGAACCTGATACATATTGCCGAACGGCGGATGGCCGACGATCAGTCCGTTCAAAACAAACACCGCAATATTCACCAGCCAGGAAGCCGCCACAAGAGCAATAGCTGTCCGATGCTTCCGGAAAATGAAAACCGTTCCGGCCAGCAGATAGCCGATGGCGGAAATCACCAGGAGCGGAATCAGCAGACCGGTCATAGCGATCCTCCTTCTTTGCGGAAACAGAAGATGAAGGCACCGGCAATGACCACCCAGATTCCGGCAATCACCGCCGTGCGGCCCGGATCGCGGCGCACGGAAAGCTGGACATAGCTTTGGTTCTGCTGGTCATACGACATCAGATAAAAGCGCCAGCCTTTATAGTCCGCCGGATGGTTGATACTCACCGGCAGTTTCCGCCCTTCGATCATCAGCGTGACGCCGAAAAACGACGGCGTCTGTCCGGCGAGGTGCAGAAACGATCCGTCCGGCAGCATCTTCCGCGAAGCCCATTCCTGCCGGGCTTCGTTCCAAAGATTGGAAACCGGTCCAAGTCCTTTGACCTCACAAACGCCATCCGCTCCGGCGGCAAACTCGCCAGCCTTTTCATACGGCATCTGTCCCGGCACGGTTTTTTCCGCCGGAAGCAGACGGAAAAGCTGATACATCGGCGGATAATACTTCACCTGAAAATCCTCCGCCGCCACGTCAAAGCCGAATTTTACCGGCTCGTGTCCGGCAACCGGCAGTCGGTCAGTGGCCACAGGCGGTTTCACCGAAAGCTGCAAAACTCCCTTCACACCGATAAGATATCCCGCGAAAGCCCCGGACAGAATCAGCACGACACCGAGATGCACCAGATAAAACCCGCTCTGCTTCAGGCTGACTTTCCGGCGCGCGCAGCACCGGACACTCAGAAGACTCAACAGCAGAAGCAGAAACATAAAGACCGGCGAATAATAAATACTGTCCGCGTGCAGTCCGCCCGGCACCGGAATCACTCCGGCGAGCAGGAACAGAGTCAGCGCAGAAAAAATAATGACGGCAAATTTCATAGTTCTATAAGTATCCCAACTTCCCGTTCGTAGTCCACGCTTTAGCGTGCTCCCCCGTCTTCTCTTCGTTTTTAGTCCACTTCTTCCAGCAGAC
>JBAZTQ010000003.1:0-62536 GCA_041661845.1 Kiritimatiellales bacterium
TCCAGCCACTGATCCGGATAAATGCGCAACGTGTCAGGCGTGCTCATTTTAGAACGGAATAAAGTTGGTGCGCGGCGTGATCTTCTTAACGACGGCCGCCAGCAGTTTGGAAACCGCTTCGAGGTCGTTGAGACTCAGCAGTTCGCACGGACTGTGCATGTAGCGCAGCGGAATGCTGATGAGTGCGGTGGCGACACCGGCGCGGTTGAGCTGAATCGCATTGGCATCGGTTCCGGTGCCGCGCGCTTCGGCGACAATTTGAACCGGAATTTTTTCTTCCTTGGCGGTTGCGATGATCAGCTCGAACAGCTTGTGATTAATATTCGGTCCGCGCGCAATAACCGGTCCGCCGTCGAGTTCCACTTTACCTTCCTGATTCACCACGCTTCCAAGGTTCGGATGGTCGGTGGCAAAGGTGACGTCCACGGCGATACCGACGTGCGGTTCAATGCCGAATGCGGCGGTCTGCGCGCCGCGCAGGCCGATTTCCTCCTGAACGGTTGCGACGCAATGCACTTCGCACTGCGTATTCATTTTGGCGAGCAGGCGGCCCGCTTCCAGAATCGCGAAGGCTCCGGCCCGGTCGTCAAAAGCGCGGCCGACGGCGCGGCCGTTTTCCAGTTCTTCAAAGCCGTACTGGATTACCAGCGGATCACCGATGCTGACCAGCGCCTCCGCCTCTTTTTTGTTTTTGACGCCGATGTCGACCCAGAGATCTTTGATTTCGGAAACCTTCTTGCGCTGGTCAGCCTCCTGCAGGTGGATGGCGATTTTGCCGACTACACCGCGGATCACTTTGCCGCCGTTGCCGATGATATCGACCCGCTGGCCCTGCGCAATCTGCGGATCCCAGCCGCCGATCGCGGCGATCCAGAGAAATCCCTTGTCGTCGATATGGGAAATCAGAAAGCCGATTTCATCGTAATGACCGGCCAGCATTACTTTTACTTTGCCGCCGGCGTTGATGACGGCGTGCGAATTGCCGTGCACGTCGGTTTCGACCCGGTCGGCGAACGGTTTGGCGTAGGCTTTCCAGACGGCCGCCGCGCAATGTTCGTAGCCGGACGGGCTGATGGCGTTGATCATATCGGTGAGAAATTGCTTCGAGTTTTTGTTCATAAGGAGTTCCTTTGGTAAGGCGGGCATTGTTCCAAGGTTTGGAACTTTTACAACCGAATTTTAGAGGGTTTGCAAAAGTGTCCGCTTGCCCCGTTCCGGAGGCCTGTCTATAGTTCGGCCTCATTTTGGAGCAAAACATGGCCGACTCAACACATATGGACGTTTCCTATATCGCGCATCTGGCGCGGATTCACCTCGCGGACGGGGAGGCTGAGCTGTTCCAGGGGCAGCTCGATCAGGTACTCAAATATGTCGAACAGCTCGGCGAACTCGACGTTTCGAACGTCGAACCTACGGCGCACGCCATGCCGCTGGTCAACGTGCTCCGCGCCGATACGCCGCGCCCGTCACTCGACCACGATGCCGTGATCGCTAACGCCCCCGCTTCCCGCGACGGGCAGATTCTCGTCCCAAAAATTATGGAATAACCATGGCCGACCTTAATACAAAAACCATTTCTGAACTTTCCAATCTGTTGGAGCGGGGGAAATGCACCTCCGTGGAGATCGTCAACGACGTGCTGGCCGCGATTGACGCGCATGACGGAAAAATCGGTGCCTACCTGACCATCGACCGCGCCGCCGCGCTGGCGCAGGCCGCAGCCGCCGACCAGGCGCGTGCCGCCGGTAAAAAAGGCGCGCTGCTAGGCATTCCGCTGGCGATCAAAGATCTGCTGAACGTCAAAGGCCAACCTTGCACCTGTTCGTCAAAAATAATCGAAGGCTATATCGCGCCGTACGACGCCACCGCCATCGCCAAACTGCGCGAAGCGGGCGCGGTTTTCCTCGGCCGCGTCAACATGGACGAATTTGCGATGGGTTCCAGCACCGAAAGCTCGGCGTTTAAAAAGACGCGCAATCCGTGGAATACCGACCATGTTCCCGGCGGTTCTTCCGGCGGTTCCGCCGCCAGCGTTGCGGCGGACGAAGCGGTCGCCGCGCTTGGCTCCGATACCGGCGGTTCGATCCGTCAGCCCGCCGCCTTCTGCGGATGCGTCGGTCTGAAGCCGACCTACGGCATGATTTCCCGCTACGGCCTGACCGCTTTTGCCTCGTCGCTCGACCAGATCGGGCCGATTACCAAGACTGTTAAGGATTCCGCTATCCTGCTCACCGCGATGGCCGGCAAAGACGAAATGGATTCCACTTCCATCGATCTGCCGGTTCCGGATTACGCAAAAAATCTGACTGGCGACCACAGTCTGAAAGGTATGAAGCTTGGTCTGCCGAAGGAATATTTTGTCGAAGGGATGGATCCCGAAGTCGAAGCGTCAGTTCGTTCTGCGGTCGAGCATTGTAAAAAGCTCGGCGCGGAAATCGTGGAAGTCAGTCTGCCGCACTCGAAGTATGCGATTGCGGTTTATTACATCATCGCCACCGCTGAAGCCTCCGCCAACCTCGCGCGCTTCGACGGCATCCGTTACGGATTGCGCAAAGACGGAGCCGACCCGATTGAACTCTACGGCAAAACCCGCGCCGCCGGTTTCGGCCCCGAAGTCAAACGCCGCATCATTCTCGGCACTTACGTTCTTTCGAGCGGCTACTACGATGCCTATTACCTGCGCGCCCAGAAAGTCCGTACGCTCATCCGCAACGATTTCACCGAAGCGTTCAAACAGTGCGACGCCATTCTTGCGCCGGTCACGCCGACGCCGGCCTACCGCATCGGCGAAAAAACCGCCGACCCGCTCAAGATGTACCTCGACGATATTCTGACCACGCCGGTCAACCTCGCCGGTATCTGCGGACTGAGCGTGCCGTGCGGCTTTTCCAAAGCGGGCCTGCCGATCGGACTCCAGATTCTCGGCGACTCATTCAAAGAGGCGAACATCCTCAAAGTCGGCCACGCCTACGAACAGACCACGGACCGGCATCGCCGTCGTGCAGTCTTATAACCCCGGTCAGCCGGTTTTGCAGGCCTGCCGGTATTGAGACGGGGTCATGTTGACCTTAAAGATGCCCCGTGGCTTGCCACGGAGAATTTCACTTGTCACGACTCATGTGGCCGGTCCCAGACGGTTCGTTTTCGGAATTCCGAGGGGCTTTCATTCATCAGGCCGCGGAACTGGCGGGCGAAGTAATTGCTGTCCGTGAAACCGCATACAAATGAAATTTCGGTAATGGACTGGCTTGTGGAGCTCAGCAGGTGTGCAGCCTGCATGACGCGCAGGCCGATCAGATGGGCCGTCGGTGTTTTCCCTGTAGCGGCCAGGAACAGGCGGTGGAAGTTGCGGGGTGACATATGGGCGATTTCCGCGAGATGTTCGACCGTGATATCTTCGGTAAAACAGGTTTCCATGTAGCTGATGGCTTTGGCAATCCGGAGGATTTTGAGGGAGTCGCTGTGCGCTGCCTTTTCATAGTAGCGGGACAGCAGGCCGGTCAATTCCAGAAAACGGGCCAAGGCGATAAAACGGAATCCGGGCTTTTCCTCGGCGAGGATTTGTTCCATGGATTCGGCGAGATTCCAGATGCGCAGAAGCTGTTCCATATCGAGGCGCAGCCGGCTGTTAAATTCTTTTTTCCGGCGATACGATGGCTCAACGGTAAACAGCGCGTGGAAGCCGGGAAGCGCCTGGGTAACCCAGCGTTTCAAATCAAACTGCCGGGAGTCGAAATAGATATTGTAGCATGTCAGATGATTCATTCGGCTGTAGGCGTGTGCCCGGCCTCTGGGAATGAGAAAAGTATCTCCAGCCTGCAGCGGATAATCCATGCCGTCTACAGAATTGATACCAGAGCCTTCTTTGATAATCACCAGTTCTTCAAACTCATGACGATGCATCGGATAGTCGGGGTGCCCGGGGTTGAGATGAATTGAAAGCGGAAAATCATCTTGCTTGAAGACGTAATCGCTGTGAATGGTCGGCAGCTTTTCATTCATGTCGGAAAGATGCTTCCCGGTTTGCAGAGAAGCAAGATTTTATTAGTCAATGCGGTATAAATGTAAGTATTTTAAGATAAGTTGCCGGAGAAGATAAGCGTCAGGTATGGCAGTTATGTGCTTAAGATTGTCAGTAATGTGAAGGTTTATTTGTTGCCGGAAGTGTATCTTTATCGGGAGAGCTATAGTGCAGATTGCGTTTATAGCAGTGACGGATGCAGCGAGGCGGGCTGCCGACGGATTATTTCAAAACTGAAAATTCTATGAAAGTCAACCTGTTGATCGTTGTGCTTGCGGCGTGGTGCGGGACTGCTGTCTTCGTGACGGCCGTCCAGAATGACGCAGCGAAGTTTCCGGGCGATGGTGACATTGTAATCGCGGACTTTGAGCAGGGCGGCTATGGTGCGGACTGGACAGCGGAGGGAACGGCATTTGGAGAAGGCCCTGTGCGAAGCAATCTGCCGGGATGCGCCGCCGCAAGCGGGTTTCTCGGACGGGGTCTGGCGGACAGCCGTTTGGGCGGGGACGCGAGTCAGGGCTGTTTGACCTCTCCGGAGATCACCGTTGTCCGGAACCACATCCGTTTTCTGGTCGCCGGGGCGTCCTCTGCAGGAAAAGTCGGTATCAACCTGATTTATGATGGACGGGTCGTCCGCTCTTCCATGGGACCAACCCGGATGTTTTACGTCCTGCAGCCTGATGAATGGGATGTCTCGGAGTTTCTCGGGAAGAAAGTACGCATTCAGATTATCGATCATTCCAGTGAATGGATGGGGCATGTCCTTGTGGATCAGATTGTCCAAAGCGATATCGCTTCCATTCAAGTCAATCCGCACCGCGAGCTTGCCGCCGGGGGGAAATACCTTCTGCTGCCCGTTTCGGATCAAGGAACATTTTGGGCGAATATTACGCTTTCGTCCGGGAACGAAGTGGTACGGAAACTTTCCCTTGCGCTGGCCGCAGACAAGCCCGATTGGTGGGCTTTTGTTTATATCCCGAACCATAGCGGCACACCCTTGCGTGTCGAGATCGATAAGCTTCCGGCCGGATCAAAAGGGCTGGAAAATATCGCGGCTTCCAGCGATATAACCGGTTGTACACCCTATTCTGATCCGGCGCGTCCGCAGTTCCACTATACCCCCCGCTGCGGATACATGGGAGATGCCAACGGTCTGGTTTATCATGAAGGAGTGTGGCACTTGTTTTATCAGCATAGCCCGTTTTCCCGGAGCCTGACGTTCAGTGTGCTCAATTGGGGTCATGCGGCAAGCCGGGATTTGATCCATTGGGAAGAACAGTCCGATGCCCTGCCTTCAGCGTGCAACGAACGGATATTCATGTCCGGCAGCGCGGTGATCGACAAGAACAATACGTCCGGTTTCGGAACGAACGCCATGGTGGCGTTCAGCTCAAGCGGAGGGGAATCCCTGTTTTACAGTACCGACACGGGGCAGACCTTCAAAGTATGGGAGCGCAATCCGGTTCTGAACCATGCCGGCCGCGATCCCCGGGTATTCTGGTACAAGCCCGGATCGCACTGGGTAATGATCGTCTATGACGAAACCGGCGGCAAGCAGCGGAACGCCATCTACACGTCTCCGGACTTGAAACAATGGACATTCCAGAGCGCGGTTGATGGCTTTTATGAATGCCCCGATCTCTTCGAACTTCCCGTTGACGGCAATCCGGACGAAACGGTTTGGCTGATGTTCGGCTGCGACAACCAATATCTGTCCGGTAAATTCGACGGGAAAACCTTCACCCCCGATTCCGGCAGTCCTAAACTAAAAGGAAGCCATGGGTGGTACTTCTACGCCGGACAAACGTTCAACGATGCCCCTGCCGGACGCCGGATTCAAATGGGCTGTCTGAAAGTTGATTACCGGAATGTTTCATTCGATCACGCAATGAGTGTGCCGCTTGAACTGACCTTGCGCCGTACTGAGGACGGCGTGAAGCTGTATTCCTGGCCTGTGCGCGAATTGGAACAACTGCGGGAGAACCGTATACATTTTCCAGACATTACGCTTAGAAACCGTGAAATGCCGGTTCCGGGCATGAATGCCGACCTGAAGGATATCAATATTGAATTCACGATCCCGTCCGGTGCGGCAACCGTCGGGATCAAGGTGGGCGGTATACCGGTGACGTTCGACGCCAAGATGAACGAGTTGATTTGCCGGGATGTCAGGGCTCCGCTCCATCCCGCTGACGGGAAGATAAGGCTGCGGGTGCTGGCCGACCGGGGAATTCTGGAAATTTTCGCGGGTGACGGACGCGTATACATGCCTGTTGCCGTGCCGGTTTTATCGGAACCGGGAGGCGTGTCACTTTTTGCGCAGGGCGACCGCACCGTAAAAGCAGATCTCGTTATCTGTGAAATGCGGCCGCCGCGGAGCAGATAAGCAAAATGTCATTAACAAGAAAAAGAAAACCAATGCGGCAAAAGATTTTGATATGTACCAGATACCGCGATTGCCGCGTTTTGAAACCGCACAATCCGTTTTAAACAGGAGGCCGGAATGAATACCAGAAGAGAACCGCACGAAACCGCAACCATCAGGCGGGCGGTCTGCCCGGCCCTGCTGCTTGTTTCAATGATCACCGCATCTTCGTTCGGCGAGAAGGCGGCATCGCGCACACTGTTGCGCGAGTCGTTTGAAAGCGCGCCGACGGTGCCGTGGCAGCATGTCCGGGGAGAGGCCGCGAACAGCCCGGAGCAGGCTCATGCCGGCGGGCAATCGCTGAAATGCACCGTTGAGAACAAATACGGCATGAGCGTTCATTACTATGACTTGCCGGCGAGGGCGGGTGCCACCTACACATTGTCCGCTTTTTTATTCATTCCCCGGCAGGACAAGGAATGTTTTCCGCAACTGCAGCTTTGCAACGTGAATTGGGGCGTCAAAACGCAGGCAACTCCCGCAAAAAACGGCGAGTGGGAGAAGCTTCGCTGCCAGTGGACAAACACGGAGAATCTGAAGACTGTCCGGGTCGCGTTGCATGACAATTGCAGGAAGGAAGGGTTGGGCGGGGCGGCCTACTTCTGGGATGATGTCGAGCTGACAGAAGAAGGCGGAGCATCGATTAAACCCGGAGAACGGGGCCGCAATCCGGATGCACTGTCCGGTCTTGAGGTCAAATCTGCGGGCGGCATGAAAATCACCTTGACGGCGGGCAGGGCGCGCGTGCTGGGCCGGGAGGTGTCTGTGGCGGAAACCACGCTGGATATTGCGCCGCCGCAGATGCTGACCATCACGGACGAAGCAACCACTCTGACCGACGAGGTGCCGCTGAGTTTTGGCAAAGGAACCGCTTTGTTGCAATGCCTGGGTTCCGGCCCGACGCTGCCTTGCCTTGAACCGGGTTCGATTGTGGTCAAGGAGAAGCCGGGATCCGGCGGCCTGATGTATGAACAAGGCAAGGACTGGCGCACGGATGGAATATGGGGACGTGTGGGGCGGTTGCCGGAGGGACGTATCCAGACCGGGCAGAAGGTTTACATTGACTACCGCACACACCTGCTGCGGGTGGATACCCTTTGCATCGACCCGGACGGACGGGTCAGCCTCAGACAAGGTGACAGTCAGAAAGTGTGCCCCTCCATTCCCGCCGCCGACCACGGCAGTCTGGCGCTGTGCCGCATCTTTATTGATTACGGGTGCCGGGCCATTACCGAAAAGGAAATCTATCCGGCGGGTGAGGACTACCTGCCGCCGGATGTGGATTTTCTAAGCATCCAGCGCGCCCGGATCGCGAAGACGCGGGAGAAACTGGAGCAGGGACAGGACGTGACTTTAGTGGCGTGGGGCGATTCCGTGACGGCGGGCGGCGAAGCGTCGCGACCCGAACTCCGGTTTGCGGACGCTTTTGTGCAGGCCTTGCGCTACAAATATCCCAACGCCCGCATCAAGTTTATCAATGCCGGGCGGGGCGGATGGACCACCAGCCAGAGTCTGCCGCTTTTTGCGGACGATGTGTTGAAATACAAACCTGATTTGGTGACTATGGAGTTCGTCAACGATATGGGGCTGGATGCGCAAACCATGCGGAAAAACTGGTCTGAGGCGATTGACCGCGTGCGGGCGGCGGGCGGAGAGTCCATTGTGGTCACGCCGCATTTCGAAATGCCCGCGCGGATGAATTTCCCCGGGAGCGGCACTCCGGAAACGCGTCCCAATGTGGCAGAGCTCCGCAAGATAAGTGAAGAAAAACAGGTTGCCCTTGCCGACGCCTCCAAACGCTGGGAACATCTGGGAACCGAGGGGATCCCATATCCTGTGCATCTCCACAACGGGATCAACCATCCGGATGATTTCGGTCATGCGATATTTGTGGAAGAGTTGATGAGGCTGTTTTGAGGCCGGAAAATGAACAACCGCAAAATAAAAGGAATCCTCCCAATGAAGAAAAATGAATTCTGGCGGCGCTTCTTCTCAGGTTTGGAACGCCGGGCGACGGTTATTTCCGGCGTTTTGAAATTTTCCGGTGCGATCCTGCTTGCGTCAGGCGTGCCGGCGGCCCGGGCGGCGACCTTGGAGCTTGCTGAGGTGGCCGTGCATGCGTATGCCACCTCCGCCGTACTCAAAGAGGGTGTGCAGTTGCGCATGAGCCAGTATTCGCCGTGCCGTCAGCTTCCTGCCGTGCTGGACGGCCTGCCGTTTTTCCGCCTGCCGCAGTCGGACGACACGCTGGAATTTACCGCCCGCAGCGCGGGAAAGGTTTATGTGATTCCGCTCAAGCCGTTGTCGGAAGAGGCAAAATCATCACTGGATAAGGCGGGATTCCGCGCGGAGGGAGGGTTGTCGGTTAATATCCAATTTGTGCGCTTCGAAACAACCATAACCATAACCAATGAAACCCTTCCGGTTTTTTCCGCGGAGCTGGCCGCTGCCCGGCATGTGCTGCTGAAGGGGCTTTACGCACTGGTCGCCGGCGGCGGGCCGGACATGCCGCTTGATCGCATTGACGAGCAATTGAAACGTATCGGAGGAAGTCCGGTTCTCCGCCGGTTTACTGCTTCGCGGGAACAGCGGCGGCAGGTTCCGAACAGTCCGACGTATCATTTCTATCCGCCGGAAGGCGCCATGAACGATCCGAACGGGATTATCTATTGGCAAGGACTTTACCATTATTTTTATCAGTTCCGTCCTGCGGATCTTCCCGTTGGTTTTTGGAAGGGCCATGCAGTGAGCCGCGATCTCGTACATTGGATCGATCTGCCGGTTTTCCTGTATGAGAGCAGTGCATCCGGCGGGGCGCTGGTTGAGACGAACCGCGTGATCTATATGTGGGGAGGAGTGTCCGGGAGAATTGCAATCTCCCGCGACCCGCTTCTGATGGATTGGGAGTATGATATGAAACCGGTGATACCCGGTAATATCCCGGGGCCGGATCCGGCAATGGGGTGCTTCCAGGATCCCTGCCCGTTCAAAATCGGCGACCGGTATTACGCGCTTTTTTCGACCGGGCCGGGCGGGGAAAAGAACGCGTTTTCATTCGGCAGTTTTCCGTTCTGGCACCTGTTTGAATCCGGCGGGATAGACACGGGCTGGAAATATTCGGGTGACTTTATGGATCGTCTTACCACGGCGTTGCATGGCCGTCCCGGCGAGGATGGTGCCGTGTGCGCCCTCAACCGGATCGGGCACGACCAGTATCTTCTTGTCTGGGCAAGCCACCGTCTCGGGCCCCAGTATTACGTCGGGCGGTTCGATGAGACGGCGAAGCGGTTTATACCGCAATCCTTTGCCCGGATGGACAGCCCGCAGGGTCTTCTGAACTGGACGGCATCGGGCGAAGACCGGCATGAGGGTACCGTGAACGTGATCAGCAAGATCCAGCAGAATTTCATGACGCCTTCATCCTCCGCCGGCGAGGTGCATACCCAGGTGCGGCAGTTTTCTCTCGATAACGAGGGCCGCGTGCTCATGCGCCCTGTACCCGGAATGAACAGCCTTCGCGGCAAACATCAGGAGATTCAGCCGCGTCTTTTGCCCTCGAATGAGGAGGTCGTGATTCCGGAACTGTCCGGGGACACGAAGGAGCTGATCATCGAGATTGAAACACGGCAGGCAAAAGCGCTGCGCGTTTCCGTCCGCCGGTCATCTGCCCGCGAGGAGTCCGCCGACATCTCGTTCTATCCGTATATTTGGATGATGGGGGATGCGCGGGCGTTTGCCGAAGCGGGACAGCCGTGGGGTAAATTCGGTGACTATCTGGGAGCATACGGAGCCGTAACGGTTGACACTTCGCGTTCGTCGCTTTTGCCAAAAAGGATTCTGGCACCGGACATGATCGAACTTGAGCCCTGGGTTCTCATCGGCAAAGATAAATCCAGGCAGCCGTTGCGGTTGCATATCTATCTCGACAAGGCGGTGGTCGAGGTCTTTGTCAATGACCGCAAATACACCGCCACCTGCGTATTTCCTTCGCGGGAGGACAGTACGGGCGTATCGGTCACGGCGCTCGGCGGCGATGCTTTTCTTAAAATTGCCGAAGGCTGGGATATGAATCCGGCTCCGGTGCCGTCGGGGGAGTGAAGTGCATTAGCAGTTTTGTGCTGAAGATTGTCAGGATCATGAAGGCGGACTCCGCGGAATTAATGCATCCTTGTGAACATAAAGATTGAAGAGGACATGCCGGTGCATGTCCGGCGGAGAAATAACACATCCGGCAAAATCCGGAGAAAAAGGAAAGGGGAAGGTAGATGAAAAAAATCATACTGTGTCTGGGTTGTATATTCGGAATTTGCATGATTGGCCGTGCGGAAATGATAGTCGGCCTGAATGCCGGCGGGGAGCTCTGGAAGGCGGACACCGCAAGTTTCAATGGCACAAAGCAAAAACTGGCAACATTGACTGAGGGGGCGAACTATATCGACAGCGCCTGTGACGGAACGTATTTTTACGGATTGCGGAGTGACGGGGCTGTGTATCGATCCGACGTTCAGGGCGATGTTTCTCAGGTATCTGTGTCCGGATGGAGTGACGTTAAGGCCATTAGCGCCAAACAGGGAACCTTGTATGGAATGACTGCCGCCGGAACGATCATGGGCACCGATGGCGCTGCGGTCGTTGCGGTCACCGGCAGTACTTTTCCCTGGGTTGGTTTCAGCATCACAGATGACGGTAAATTTTGGATGCTTACAGGCGGCGGCAAATCTTTGTGCTATGCCTTTACTAACGGGTTTGCAGGGCCGGTACCAATGCGTCCGGATATTTCACAGGGAAACGCCTCGGGACTTGCGTTGAAAACGGCTGGAAATGATCTGTTTGTGTTGAGAGTATATACTTCACAAACAGCTTTCTATAAGAACACTACATTTCTTTCTGATACCGGGATCATCCCGGCAGATCTCGCTGCGGGAGATGCTGTTTATTATATCGAAACAACCGGTAAAATCTGGATGATGCCACCGGTCGTGGGCGGAAAACGGACGGTCGTGGGTACCATTGCAAGAACCGATTTTTCTTTCGTCGGAATCGAGGTCGTTCCGGCGCATGCTGCGCGATGAGGCATATTTGTGTTCAGGCGGCCGGCGCATTCATTTCCGCAATAAGCCGCGAGGATGAATGCGTCAGATCCGTAAAACAATCCCGCACGGAATGTCCGCCGAAGTCGTGGCGGTATAATGCTTGAACATGTCAGTAATGTTAAGGCGCGGTATTATGACGAGTGCTATATCTTGGGCGGGATTGATGGATATACTTGTGACAAGTGACGGCGGGTAAATAATGAGCAGCAAAAGGGCGAATAGGATGAATAAAATTATACTGTGTCTCAGTTGTATGTTTGTACTCTGCATGACCGGTCGTGCAGAAATGATTGCCGGCCTGAATGCCGCCGGGGAGCTCTGGAAGGCGGACACCGCAAATTTCAATGGCACAAAGCAGAAATTGGCGACATTGACTGCGGGAGGGGCGAGCTATATTGATAGCGCCTATGACGGACAGTATCTATACGGCTTGCGGGATGACGGGGCCGTGTATCAATCCGACGCGCAGGGTAATGTGTCGCAGGTCGGCGTGTCCGGATGGAGCGGCGTTATCGCTATTAGCGCGCAGCAGGGAACCTTGTATGGGATGACGGGCTCCGGAACAATCAGAGCCACCAACGGCACGGCGTCCGTTACATTGACCGGTTCCATGCCTTGGGTTGATTTCAGTATCACAGACAACGGCAATTTTTGGATGGTTACGGGCGGCAGCAGCAACAAGTCCTATTGCTATGCCTTTACCAACGGGTACTCAGGTGCCGTGGCCGGAAACGCAGGATTTATCACGCAGGGAAATGCCTCGGGCATTGAGCTGGCGACGGCCGGGAACGATCTATACGTTTTGAGAGTGTATCTTGCAGATTCTGCTGTTTATAAGAACAGTACATTTATTACTCAGACCGGAGTCATGCCCGCCGACCTTGCCGCAGGAAATGCCCTGTATTATATTGAAACAACCGGCAAACTCTGGACGATGCCTTTTACGAATACAATCAGAACTGTAGTGGGAACTTTCACAGGAGCGGGTTCTTCTTTCGTCGGGGTGGAAGCCCTTCCGGCGCCCCGCCGGCTGGGGTTGTTTATGCTCTCTTCTGTCAGGTAGTATCACCGTCCGCCGTGCGATGAAACAAGTCCTTGCCGAACCAATTTGTTTCCCGGGAAAAAGTTGTTTTCCAGCCCGTCGGATTTGTCATCTTGGAGTTACATGATTGAAATCGCTGTATATTATTTTCCGAATTACCATGCAGACTCGCGTAACGAAAGACTGCACGGGCCGGGATGGAACGAGTGGGATCTGATGCTCCGGGCTGAACCCCGGTTTCCGGGCCATGACCAGCCGAAGATCCCGCTGTGGGGATATGAGGATGAAACCGAATCGCAGGTGATGGCGAAAAAAATCGACGCGGCGGCGGATCATGGCATCAGCACCTTTATTTTCGACTGGTACTGGTACAACGACGGCCCCTTTCTCGAACGGGCACTGAAAGAAGGTTTTCTGAATGCGCCGAATAACGACCGGCTGAAGTTCGCCCTGATGTGGGCCAACCATGACTGGATTGATATTCATCCGGCCAAAGCGAGCCTCGACAATACAGAGACTTCCGCGAAGACACTCTATCCCGGCACCGTTTCGCCGGCGGCGTTTGAGCGGTTGATCCGGCATTGCGTGAATACCTATTTCAAACATCCGGCGTACTGGCTGATGGATGGCTGCCCCTATTTTTCGGTGTATGAGCTGACCAAACTGCTGGCCAGTTTCGGCGGCATACAGCAAACGCGGGAATATCTCAACCGGTTTCGCGCCGCTGTGAAGGCTGCCGGATTTCCGGATCTGCATCTGAACGCCATTGTCTGGAACAGGCCGATTCTCCCGGGGGAGCGGACGGCGGTGGATCCGTATCAGCTGATTCAGGAATTGGGATTCAACAGCGTGACCTCCTATGTCTGGGTACATCACGCACAACTTTCAGAATTTCCGGAGACGAAGTTCAAGACAATGGAGGATCAGTATTTCCAATACTGGGAAAAAGCGCAGGCGGAATGTCCGGTGCCGTATTATCCGAACCTGACGATGGGCTGGGATCCGAGTCCGCGCACAGTGCAGTCCGACCGCTATCTGCCGCGCGGCTACCCGTTTACACCGGTTATTGGCGGCAACACGCCCGAAGCCTTTAAACAGAGTGCTGCGCGGATCAAAGCCCGTATGGAAGAGTTGGCTCTGCCCAATGCGTTCATCACGGTCAACGCGTGGAACGAATGGACGGAGGGCAGCTATCTGGAGCCGGACATCAAGAACGGCATGGGCAGTCTGGAAGCGATTCGCGATATTTTTGTCGCTGGCAATAAAGAGGGCGGCACATGATACGGTTCCGGTTTAAACAGTGTTCTGTGCCGGCTCTATTGCTGTTTGCAGGATGCTTTGCTTCGAGTCATGCCGCAACGAACGGGATGGTGAAGCCGGTGCCATTCAATATCAGCGACTTTGGCGCAAAGCCCTCTTCAGCCAATGTTTATTCCGCACTGAAAGCTGCGGTGGCCGCCGCTCAGACCGCGGGCGGTCCGGCGGAAATTCTGTTCGAACCCGGCGCGGTTTACCGCATCTCCCTGCCGGACGGGCCGGATATGCAGTCGAAATATGCTCTGCATATCCGCAATGCAACCAATCTGGTACTGAACGGGCAGGGGGCGACGCTGCTGATCACCCATCCGGAAATCGGGGCGGTCTGCACCGAAAATTCCACCGGTGTGGAAGTAAAAAACTTTAATATCGACTATGATCCGCTGCCGTATGCCCAGGGAACCATTGCCGCCGTAAACCTTTCGGAAAACTGGTTTGAGCTGAAAGTCGACGAGGGTTTTATGAAGCCGGATCGGCCCTGTTTTGAACGGGCGATGTCCAAATGGGGCCTTATTGTCGGGGATCAGCCCGGCGGCGGACGCCGGTACGGTCCGGCAGCCGTTTTTGCCGATTGCCGGGAAAAGACCGGGGAACGCATCTGGCGGTTCCATACACCGCGCAACGGCACTGAATATGACTCTGCGTTGAGCCGGGCGGGATTGAAGCCGGGCGACCGTTACATCCACATGGCCCGCAACTATGCCCAGGCGGTGGCGGCAAAAAACTGTGACGGCCTGCTATGGGATAACATCACAGTCTACGCCTCGCCGGGGTTGGCTTTTTTCCCGCATATCACCAGCCATCACATGATTCGGAACTGTCATGTCAAGGTCAAGGACGGGCGGATATTTTCCACCAACGCCGATGGTATTCATATGCGCGGATCGCGCGGATATGTGCTGATCGAAAACTGTTCGTTCGAAGGCATGGCTGACGACGCGATCAACGTCCACAGCTCGGCCATGTCCGTGCAGGGAATCCCGGCACGGGATCGAGTGCTGGTCAAAAAACATACCTACAGTGTCCGTCCGGGAGATGTGCTGGAGCTGGTTCATTCGGCATCGGCCAC
This sequence comes from Kiritimatiellales bacterium, assembly GCA_041661845.1. Taxonomy (GTDB): domain Bacteria; phylum Verrucomicrobiota; class Kiritimatiellia; order Kiritimatiellales; family Tichowtungiaceae; genus Tichowtungia. The sequence continues at coordinate 14,968 of JBAZTQ010000003.1, forward strand.
GGTGGACGGGCGGTACGCTGTGAAGGCGGTGCAGGATGCCGGGGCCAATTGGCTGGTTGCGCTGGATCGGGATTTGCCTCCGCTTGTTTCCGGCGACGGGTTTGACACGTCCGACAATTTTTATAATATCTCCGAATCCGCCGATCCGTTTATCATCCGCAACTGCCGCTTCGGAGCTTATCGCGGACGGGGGATTCTGGTCAGTGCGCACGGAGGTCTGCTTGAAAATAATGTCCTTGATCTGAACGAAGGCTGGGGCGTGGTGATGCATTACGAATCCACTCGTTGGGCCGAAGGGCCGATCGCTTACGACGTTATCGTCCGCAACAATGAATTTCACGGTCACGGGGGTTCAGCAGCGGCCATTCTGGCGCAAGCAAACACCGGTGCCGGCGGTGCATCAAACAGCCGTTCGTTTCACGATGTCCGGATCGAAGGCAATCGCTTTTCTGACTACGGAACGCCCGCGGTCGAACTCCATAGCAGCCGCGATGTGCTGGTTCTTTCCAATCAGGTCGTCTGTTCCGATGAAGCGCCGCGCGGACGGAGAGAATATGCCGCGGTTGAACTCATGAACTGCGAAAAAATTCTGATCGACGGACTGGATGTGCAGGATCGCGATCCGCGGCAGACCGCCGTGGTAAAGATCGGCGCGGACTGCGCGCAGGACATCTCCGTGACCAACCTCACCGCCGACACCGCCGCAACCTGCAAAACGGTTCTGGATCTCCGCACAAAATGAGGAAAAACTCGGATTGCCGGAGAAGGAATAACCGCTTGATAACAGACATACAAACAAGATGACAGTTGGAAGGAGCCAGCCATGAGCACGAATTCATTTTCAAGGAGAGGGTTTATAAAAATCAGCGCCGCCGCCGGATTTATGGTCAGTCTGTCTCCGGAGTTTGGTTTTGCAGTTGATACCGAAAGCGCACCCCGGGTTTTTCCGGACAACCCGTTTGACCGGATACAGCCCATACGGGCTCCGCGTCGTGCCGTGCGCGAGGTCGTTGATGGATTCCTATGGATTGACGCAGAGCAGTTTGATTCGTATGGCGGATGGGAGCTGGACACCTTCCATACGGATTTGACAGCGGCTTCCGGATATCTGCTTGCGAACCGTCTCGCCGGTCCGGTGGACGACGCGGTTACTTGCATCAGGATTCCGGAGGCGGGACGGTGGAACCTGTGGGTGCGAACCAGAAACTGGCTGCCTGAGTATTCACCGGGACAGTTTCAGGTGCTGGTGGACGGACAGGTGTGCGGGAAAGTGTTGGGCGCAGCGGATTCCGACCGGTGGATTTGGGAATCGGGGGGGGCGTTTGAGACGGCGAAGCTAAAAGTTGAAATTCGTTTAAAGGATTTGACCGGTCATTTGAGCCGGGTGGACGCAATCATTTTAACGCGCAATGATGACTACCGGCCGCCCGTTGAGAAGGAGGCGATGCTTGCGGAGCGGGCACGTCTGACGGGAATGTCTCTGGTGCCGGTTGATCAAGGCAGATTCGATGTGGTAGTGGTCGGCGGAGGCCCTGCGGGCATTCCCGCCGCACTGGCCGCGGCACGCAACGGCTGCCGTGTGGCGCTCATTCACGACCGGCCCGTGCTGGGCGGAAACGCCAGTCTGGAACTCGGTGTTCCTCTTTGCGGAGCCGCCGAACATAAGACATTTACGCGGGAGACCGGAATTCTGGAAGATTTCCGGGCGGAGGCCGCACTCGCGCCGGACGGCCCGGGCAAAAAGAAATCGTTCACCTATGCGGCGGAAATGCTGGTTGCCAATGAGAAAAATATCCGTCTTTTCCTTAATGCAAATGTCTGCAAGGTTGATATGGACAGCGGCGCAATCCGTTCCGCGTATGCCTGCAACACGCTGACCGGTGAGCGGAGTGTTTTTCACGGGGATGTATTCATTGATTGTACCGGCGACGGCTGGCTGGGTTACTATGCCGGAGCGGAATACCGGTTGGGAAGGGAGGCCCGCTCGGAGTTTAACGAATCGCTGGCACCGGACACCCCGACCCGGGTGACCATGAGCGGCAGTCTGACGAACGGCTCACGAAAGCCCGGTTTTTTCTATTATGCGGTTGAACGCAAAGTGCCGGTTGAATTTGTTATGCCGGCATGGGCGGTCAAAATTCCGAATGCGGATGTTTTTGATAAGAAACGGGTCATGCCGGAAGGTGCCGGAATCGGGGTGGGAACATGGTGGATTGAATATCCCGGCGCGACGGACGATCTGTATGGCGAAGAAGAAGCCCGTGATTATCTCTACCGGATCACGGCCGGCTTTTGGAATTTGATGAAAAATGACTGGGAGAAGAAGGAGAAGGTCGCGAACTGGGAATTGATCGACATTCCGTCCACTTTGGCAAAACGCGAAACCCGCCGTCTGATGGGTGATTATATTCTCAACCAGAATGATGTGGAGGCGGCCGTTCTTTTCGAAGACCGGGTGGCGTATGCCGGATGGACTTTGGATGTGCATAATCCGGACGGGATATTCAGCAAGGATCCTTTCACTGCGTACCGGACGGTTCCGGTGAATCATATCCCCTTTCGCTGTCTCTATTCGAAGAATGTTGCCAACCTTCTGATGGCGGGACGCGACGGGAGTTTCTCCGGTCTGGCGCTTGGCGCGGTGCGGGTGGAATGCACCTGTGCCACGATGGGGCAGGCGGCGGGAACCGCCGCCGCGCTTTGCAAACGGTTCGGGGAACTGCCGCGCGGAATCTATCAGAATCATATCCGCGATTTGCAGCAGCAGTTGCTGAAAGACGATCAATATATCGTTGGTATCGTAAATGAAGATCCTAATGATCTTGCCCGCTGCGCGCGCGTCAGCGCAACCAGCAGTCAGGATGCGGAGTCGGCTCCCGGGAATGTAATCAACGGAATTGCCCGCCCGTTTGCGGGGAAGCAGAATCAGTGGGTCAGCCAGCCTGGACTGGGTGCCGGTCAGTCCGTCGAGTTGGAATTTGACGCTCCATGTGCGGTCAATACAGTGCATTGTGTGTTTGATACGGATTTGAGTCAGATATGGGGCTGGTGGTGGAAACCAATTCCAAAGCTGGTCAAGGCGTACACTCTCTCCTGCTTTGACGGCACAGCCTGGCATCAGATCGATTCGGTAACCGGGAACCGGTACCGCCGGAGAATCCATCGGTTTGCGCGCAGAAACGTGCAGAAGCTCAGAGTGACCGTTCTTGAAACCTACGGGGATCCCAGCGCCCGTATTTATGAGATCCGGCTGTATAACGAAGCATGATCTTTCCGCAGAGGGCGATACGGAGAAGTGCTCTTGCACGGACATACTGCGGACTGCCGATGACGAACCTTGAAAGGATGTGCGGTGAAAAAGAACGAACAGCATGAAGAGACCCGCCCGGAAGAGAGGGTCTCTCTGAAAAACAAAGTCGGGTTTGGAGCAGGCGCGGTTTCGGAATGCATCATGAGCAACTCCATCGGCCAGATGGCCGGCTATGTGCTGAACCTCGGGCTCGGTGTCCGCCCGGAACTGGTCGGCTGGCTGCTTGCCCTTCCGCGTTTTCTGGACGCCTTTATTGATCCGGCGATGGGTGCCTGGTCTGACAACTTCCGCTCCCGCTGGGGCCGCCGCCGTCCGTTTGTTTTTGCCGGGGCGCTGCTCTCCGCTCTTATTTTTTCCGCCATGTGGTTTCTTCCGTACGGCTGGAGCGAGTGGGGCTATTTCTGGTACTTCCTGATCATGTCGCTGATTTACTACTTTGCCTATACCGTCTGGGCGGTGCCGTGGTGTGCCATGGGCTGCGAAATGACCAACGACTACAATGAACGCACCCGCATTATGGCCTATCGCACTTTCTTCATGTCGGTCGGCGGATTTGTTCCCGCATGGCTTTTTGCGCTGACGAAACTGCCGGTCTTCACCGATATTGTGCAGGGCGCGCGTTATGTCGGCTGCGGCACTGCGCTGGTCATGCTCGTCTTCGGACTGGTTCCGGTCTTTTTCGCCCGCGAACGCTACGACATTAAGGTTCAAAGCCAGCCGAAAACGGGGATGACGGAGGGATTGAAAATTTCATTCCGCAACAGACCGTTTCTGCTGCTGAACATGATCGTCCTGATCGTCTGCGCCGGACTTTTCATCATCAACGGCCTCGATCCGTATGTGAACATCTATTATGTCTGGAAGGGTGACATAACTCCCGCCGCCATCTGGGTCGGCTGGTCGTCGCTGGCCTATCAGGTCAGCGGAATTCTTTTTGTGGTTCCGGTCAGTCTGCTGGCCCGGTATCGGGGAAAAAAGTTTTCCATGGCCTTTTTTCTGGCGGTTTCACTGATTGCCTCGCTGCTGAAATGGGTCTGTTACAACCCGGCGCATCCGTGGCTGATTGTGATCCCGTCGTTTCTGCTGTCATCGGGGCTGTGCGCCCTGTGGACTCTTTCCAATTCGATGATTGCTGATATTTGTGATGTCGGCGAACTGGACACAGGCCGCCGGCTGGAAGGAACATTCAACGCAGTGGGGGGCTGGATTCGTAAAGTCGGCCTTTCACTTTCACTGCTGGTTTCCGGCTATGTCATCTCCTCGACCGGGTTTGACGTGGCGCGCGGCGCGGAGCAGACGGCGCACACAATCTTCTGGATGCGCCTGCTGGCTGTGTTCTTTCCGGCGGCCATGATCACCGTTGCGCTGATCCTGATCCGGTTTTATCCCATCACTGAAGAGAAGGTTCGTGAAGTGCGCAATGAACTGCGTCGCCGCACACGGCCGGGTTCGGATGGTCTTTTGCCCAATGGAAGATGAGGATCGCATGGGTTTTTCAAAGCCGGACGCGCCTGCGGACAGAGCACCGGACGGCATTGCTGTACGGTCTTATAACCCCGGTCAGCTGGTTTTGCAGGCCTGCCGGTATTGAGACGGGGTCATGTTAACCTTGTCTTTGAATGCCTGGCAAAACCGGTTGGTGCTGTTGAATCCGCATCCGGATGCGATTTCCTGAATGCTCAGACGGGTGTCGCGGAGCAGGCCTTTGGATTGCTCGATCCTCTGGTACAGGATTTCGAAATAAGGTGTCCGGTTAACTGTCTGTTTAAACCGGCGCTCCAGCATGGAACGCGATACGCCGGTAAGCGTGAGTAACGTTTCGGCGGTAATGTTTTCCTTATAATGTTCACGGATAAATTTTACAGCCTTGGCAACAACAGGATCATCCACCCGGTCTATCGCTGTCGAACGGCGGGTGATAACTTCTGTCGCCTGGAAAAGAAATGGTTTTCTCGGGACAGAATATCCCTGAAACTGCCGATGCAGAAGCTCCGCTGCTTTAAAACCGATCTGCCGGTAGGGAATACGAATGCTTGAAAGCATGGGATCGCAGGCCTGACAGACCAGTTCGTCATTATTGGCACCCAGAATGCCGACCTGTTCAGGGATATTCCATCCGTTTTTCAGGGAGAGTTCAAAAACGGTGTAGGCCTCAAAGTCGTCGGCGGCAAACACAGCCAGCGGTTTTTTAAGTTTTTTTACCATATCTGTAAACTGCCGGGATATCTCCTGATTTTCCCGGTTGTTGAGCAGTCCCAGAAAACAGCTTTGCGTATTGAAACTGCTGACCGGATATCCGGCGGACCGGAGACGATGGCTGAACCCCTGAAAGCGCAAATCCGCGTACGGCCGGTTCAGGTTTCCCGCAAAGAGGAAATGGGTGAATCCGTGCGAAAGAAAATGTTCTGCGGCAAGTTGCCCGACCTGCCGGTCATCAATCCTCAGCAACGGGCGTTCGGATCCGACCTGCCAGTCAAAGTAAACGGTTTTTAAATCGAACGGGATATCCGGCGGCAGCGGCATGTGCGGATGATAGAACAGGCCGTGCGGCTGGAAACGTTCGCAGAATTCGTGCAGATCGGTTTCTCTGGCTACAGCCCGGATTTCCCAAAGCAGATTGTTTTCCCGGGCATAGGCAATCAGACCCGAAAGAGTTAATCGCTCCCAGCCGGTTTGGAAGCTCAGTGCGGCAAGAATCCGTTTTTCATCCATGGCGCAGATCCTCAGTTGAGTCGGAACGCACCCGTTTATCCTGTATCAGCCGGGCTTAAGCAATGACGAAAATCATATATCAATAAGCGATAAACGTTAACTTGTGTTGTTGAACAAAAGGGGGCTTCCCCGGAATGTAAACACAGGCCCGAAGGACGGGCTTGCCGCATTAACAAAGCGGAATGATAAAAGAGAAACAGGGAACATGGAAAGGGCAGTATCATGAATAAGATGAAATGGCTGGCGGCGATTGCCGTTGTGTTGACATCAGGTCTGTTACAGGCTGATCTGGTGGCGCTTAATCCGAATAAAGACACCGTTATGCGCGCTTCGGGTACTACAGATGAGGCTGATTACGGGGCGGCGACCCAGTTGCTTGCCAATTCGCCGCGCATGCTCTTTTCATTTGATCTGGCCTCGGTATCGGGCTCAATCACTAATGCTGTGCTGAAGTTAACCATGGCAAACAGTCCAACAACCGTTGCATGGAATTATGTGGTTTCGCCTATGGTCTATACAGCCAATAACTATTCATGGCTTGAGGGCGCAGGAACCAGCTCAACAGCTCTTGAAAGCATCCAGCCCGCCGATGCGACAAGTGCGGCTTCTTATAAATGGCGGCGTAATGGAGTCACCGACCTGCAATGGGAAAACTTGTCCGGAACCGGACTGAATAACATGGCTAACGCCGAACTATGGGGCGCTTCAATCGGATCTGCATCCGGGACGAGCTGGGTTTCGGGCAATACGATCACAATCGCATTGACAGCTTCCATGCTGGAAACGTTCCGTACGAACGGAGTGGGAAGCATCACTATCGGGATTGATACCACCGGAACTACAGCTTCGAGCAGTCCGTTTGTCTGGTCAAAGGAAGCTGCGTCTGCCGGAAACCGCCCGGTTTTAGAACTTCAGGTTATTCCTGAACCGGCAACGCTGGGTCTGTTTGTGGTTTCTTCGCTGGGAATTATCCTGATACGCCGGGTTTTCCGTTAAACAACATTTGTGTATAGATGATATTAAAACGGGCCGGCATAATGCCGGCCCGTTGTTTAAAGACGAATGGCAAGCGGAGTCCGCGGCAACTTGTGTGGACAGGAAAACGAAAAATGACTGATCGTGACCGGTTTATCTGGGGTGTAGCTACGTCCAGTTATCAGATTGAAGGGGCGTGGAATGAGGAAGGGCGGGGCCGGAGCATCTGGGATGAATTCTCGCGTCAGCCCGGCAGAACACGCGGAGCCACCGGCGACTTCGCGGGCGATCATTACCACCGCTGGCGTGAAGATATTGCTCTGATGAAGGAGCTGGGCGTGAATGCCTACCGGTTTTCGATTTCCTGGCCGCGGATTTTTCCGGAGGGGGGCGGCCCGGTAAACGAAGCAGGAGTCCGGTTTTACAGCGATCTGATCGACGCGCTGCTGGCCGCAGGCATCGAGCCGTGGGTGACGTTATATCACTGGGATCTTCCGTTACAGTTGCAGCGGAAGAACGGCGGCTGGATGTCCGGAAAGACCGTCGAGGCGTTTGTCCAATATGCGGAATTTTGTTTTTTCCGGTATGGAGACCGGGTCAAAAACTGGATTACCCTGAATGAGCCCTGGTGCAGTGCAGTGCTCGGACACGGTTTTGGAACTCACGCCCCGGGGCGCAAGAGCGAGGCAGAGCTCTGGGTGGCCGGCCACAATCTTCTGCGGGCGCATGCAAAAGCTGTGCAGATCTATCGCACAGCGTTTCAGACAAAACAGGGCGGGCAGATCGGTCTGGTGATGAACTGCGACTGGCGGGAGCCGCTGACGGACTCGGATGCGGATCGCGATGCGGCCGAACTGGCGCTGGAATTCATGCTGGCGTGGTTTGCCGACCCCGTCTATTCCGGAGATTACCCCGGAAGCATGAAAGTACGCCTCGGAACGAAACTTCCGGAGTTCACAGCGGATGAAAAACAGATGCTTAAAGGATCTTCTGATTTTTTCGGACTGAACCATTACTCAACATATTTCGCTCTGGCGACAAAGCACACCGACAGCCGTGCCGCCGGCAATGCCGGTGTATTCGGAACGGATGAAGTGGAGCTGCGCGCACCGGAAAAAGTTTCTGTGAGTGCGATGAACTGGCCGATTGTTCCCTGGGGGCTGAGCCGGATGCTCCACTGGATTGATCATCGTTATAGACACCCGGCCATTTATATTACGGAAAACGGCGTGGCCGGAACCGAGCCGGATGTGAAAACGGCGGCAAATGATACTCAGCGCTGTGAGTTTTTCAGAGACTATATCCGGGCGGCGCTGCACACTCGTGATGAAGGCGTCGATCTGCGCGGTTATTTTGCCTGGTGTCTGCTGGATACGTTTGAATGGGCTTGGGGCTTTGATGTGCAGTTCGGTCTCGTTCGGGCGGATATGAAAACCGGAAAGCGCACACCGAAAAACAGTTTTTATGCGTACCAGAAAATCATCAGGCAGAACACGCCGGGTGTACACGCAGGGGACGGACATGATTGAGCCGGTTTTAAAAGAAGAGGTCGTCAAAGCGGTCGAACGGCGGTTTCCCGGACGGGTTCCGCGTGTGCGCACTTTGTGGCGTGGCGAAGGGCTGGAAGCTCAATACGGCAGCGAAGCGCTGGATCAGCTGGGCCGCAAATATCCGGATGACGTGATTTATTTCATGCTTCCCAATCCGGTCGATCCGTCCGTGATGAATCTGTCGTGGAAGTGGCAGACCGGCGGAGCACTGGATGCGTCCGCCGTCATTCAGGAATGGAGTCAGCTGGATGAATTTATTGAAAAACTGCCGATGCCGGAAAACGACGGAAAACTTGCGCTGCTGGCGGAAAATGCGGAGCGTCTGCAATCGGACGGGCGTTATCTGCTTTTCGGATGGTGGCGCTTTTTCTTCGAGCAGCCCTGGACACTGCGCGGAATGGAAAATCTGATGTGTGACTATTATGAGGAACCGGAGCAGATACAGCGGCTGCATGAAGCCCTGCTGGCAACCTATATCCGGTATCTGGATGCGGCCTGCCGGATCATCCGTCCCGACGGATTTTTCACTTCGGATGATTTGGGGCACCAGACGGGATCTATGATGAACCCGGCGGTTTTCCGGGAGCAGATCGCACCGTTTTATGCCCGCTTTTCGGAACGGCTGAAAGCGCAGCATCTTCATTTCTGGCTGCACAGCTGCGGAAACAACACGGAACTGCTTCCCGATCTGATTGCTTCGGGCGTACAGGTTTTTCATCCGGTTCAAAAACACACCATGGATGAAATTGAAACGATGCGCCGCTTCGGCGGAAAGATCAGTTTTCTTGCGGGGATCGATGTGCAGCACACGTTGCAGGAGAAGAGTCCGGAGGGCGTCCGCCGGGAAGTGCGTTTTCTGATTGATACCTTCAACCGCCCGGAAGGCGGAATGTGCATCGCCGCCGGGAACGGAATTACCGCCGGCACGCCGCTGGAAAACATTGAGGCTTTCCTTGATGAAGCGGCGCGATACGGCTGCAATCAGAATAATTCAGGGTGCGGATTATGAGATATAAACACTGGACTGGAATTGTTGCGGCCGGACTGGTTTTTTCAATATGTACCGTTTTTGCGTCCGACTGGACGGTGATCACAGGTCAGGTGACGAAAGTCCGTCAGGGAAGCGCCGCTTTTTATACTATAACCGCTCAGGACGGCACACAGTATATTGCCAACAGCGCGCATCCGCATGTCAGGCAGAATGAAACAGTTTTTAAAAACGCCTATGCCGATAAAAAATCTCTGCACATCGAATTCCAGTCTCATGCGAATAATCCCGGAAGTATTTGGAATATCCGCCTGATTGAGCCGGCTGTTTCCGTGTTTGAAGCGCCTCCAGAAACAGCCGGAACTGTTCAGGAAACAGCTGCTCCGGTACTTTTACCGAAAGCTGAGTCCTGCGATTTCAGGGTATCCGGCATATTCCGGGACGGAATGGTTCTTCAGCGGGGAATGCCGGTTCCGGTCTGGGGCCGGGCGAAGCCCGGAGCAGAGATAACGGTTGAATTCGCCGGACAGAAAAAAACAGGCAAAGCCGGCGGCGACGGACGCTGGCAAATAAAACTTGATTCCATGGAAGCCTCGTCAGCGCCAAGGGAAATGACGGTACGGGCAGCATCCGGAGGCCGTAAATTGTCCATTGGAAACATATTAGTCGGCGAGGTCTGGGTATTGGCCGGGCAATCAAATATGGAGTGGTGGTTGCAGGCGTCAAAAGGCGGTTCCGACGCTGCCGCCCGGGCCGATTATCCTTGGCTGCGGGTTTTTGATCCGGGCTGGCAGCTTCCGGATGAGCCGGCTCCGGATGTGACGGAGCGGGCCGCATGGACGACCTGCACACCGGAAACCGCCGGGCAGATTTCCGCAATAGGCTTTTTCTTCGCCGGGCAGTTGCATCAGGCGCTCGGGGTTCCGCTGGGTCTGTTAAGGACATCGGTTTCAGGAACCTATGGAGAATGCTGGCTCAGCCGTGAGGCCGTCGAGTCGATTCCGGAAGCCAGACCTCGTTTGGATGAATATCAGGCGGCGCTGAAAATTCTGCCGGAGGAAACCGCCCGCTGGGAAAAAGAGAAGGCGGAATACAACCTGCAGGCGGCGGAAGCCCGCAAAAACGGAAGCCCCGATCCGGCAATGAGTTTTTTTGTTAAAAAAGGCCCGATGGGGCCGAACCATTTTCACCGTCCATACGGTTTATATAACGGACGTATTGCTCCGGTAATGCCCTGTGCCGTTCGCGGGGTGATCTGGTATCAGGGCGAGGGCAATTCTCAAAATCACCGGGTTGGATATTACAAAGAACTGCTGACCGCCTTAATTGACTGCTGGCGCAAAGGCTGGCAATGCGGGAATCTTCCGTTTCTGATTGTCCAGCTGCCGCGGTTTGAGGCGGGACCGAATAACGACTGGCCGAAGCTGCGTGAAGCCCAGCGTGCCGCCGCCGCCGAAGTGCATGATGCAGGATTGGTTGTAACCATTGATACCGGTGAGGCCGGCAGCATTCATCCTGCGGATAAACGTCCGGTAGGAGACCGAATTGCCAAATTGGCGCTTCAGCAGGTTTATAAGCAGCCGGTCTCCGGACGCAGTTCTTTACCTGCCGGAATCTGCCGCTCCGGCGATTCACTGCTCATCCGGTTTTCTGATGTCGGGGAAAGGCTGATTTCACGGGAAGGCCCCCCGCGCTGTTTTGAGATCGCGGGATCAAATGATGTATTTATTTCCGCAGAAGCGGAAATTATTTTACCGGACAGAATTAAACTGACCAGTCCGCAAGTGCAGCATCCGGCAAAGGTTCGTTATGCATATTCTGATTTTCCCGATGTGAATCTTTTTAATTCTGCCGGTCTTCCGGCGGCCCCGTTTTGTGCAGAGGTGTCGGAATGATCGCAATGTGACCGTGATACGGAAGGTATAAGGAGCGTTTCTGGATGAAGCGGTGCGGTGACAGCGACAGATAACAGGGGGATGGAACATGAGTTGTTCAGCAAACTATGCCGCCGCAGTGTCCGGGTTGTGCGCCGCAATCAGCATTGCTCCGCAGGTGACGGCGGCGGATGAAAAGAAACCGAATGTGCTGCTGATCATTACCGACGACCAGGGCTGCGGAGATTTCGGTTTCACCGGAAACAAGACGGTGCAGACGCCCAACATTGACCGCCTTGCCGCTGAATCGGCACGGTTCAGCAACTTTGTTGCGGCACCGGCCTGTTCGCCCTCGCGCACCAGTCTGATGACCGGACGCAATTATTTGAAAACCGGCGTGTGGGGCGTGGGAGAACGCAACAATCAACTGTCCGATGAAGTGATTATGCCGGTGTTTTTCAAGGCCGCCGGATACGGCACCGGCTATTTCGGCAAGCGCGACGGAATCTATCAGCAGGGTTCAGGAAAAAATCCGTGGGAGCTGGGATGGGATGAAGCGGTGATGGTCTGGGGTTACGATCACCTCGATCCGCGCATGATCACCCCGGGCGGAGTGGTTGAGAAGAAAGGCTGGACCTGTGATATTGATGTGGAAAACACACTGGATTATATCCGGCGGCAGAACGGCAGACCCTGGCTCTGCGCGACGGCGTTTATAATTCCGCATCTGCCCTGGGAGCCGGATGAACGTTTTGCGGAGCCGTTCCGGAAAACCGGCTGCTCAAAGCTTCTTGCCGACTGCTACGGGAGCATTGCGCAGATGGACGCGGCGGCCGGACGGCTGCTGCGCGGACTTGATGAACTGGGCTGTGCGCAGAATACGATCATTGTTTTTCTCAGCGACAACGGCCCTTCGTATCACGGCATGAGCGAAGCGGATATTGCGATCCGCAACCCCGCACATCTTCGGGACCAGAAAGCCTCGGTCTGGGAAAACGGCATCCGGGTGCCGTTGCTGATCCGCTGGCCGTCGCATATTCCTGCCGGAGAGCGCACCCGGTTCGCGGGGATCGAGGATCTTTTGCCGACCCTTATGGATTTAACCGGGCTGCCGCTGAAGCGCGGGCCGGAACATCTCCCGTTTGATGGGATCAGCCTGAAGCCGATACTGGAAAATCCGGACGCGCCGGAAACAGAGCGCACGGTTTTGCGGACAGCCATTTCCGGGACGGGCATGATCGGCGGAGACCAGTGGAACGCTCCGGACGATCCGGCGGCGGTGCCGATGGATGCGAGCCATCTCACCCTGCGGGGCCCGCGTTTCAAATTCCACCAGTTTAAAGGAGGTAAAACGGCGTTGTATGACTTGCAGCAGGATCCTTCTGAAACAAATGATGTCAGCACTCAGTTTCCCGAAGTGACTGAACAGTATGCCGGTGAGCTGTTCCGGGAGTACACCGCCATCATGAAGTCGGGACGGGCCTGCCGGATGCCGGTTTTCACATTAAGCAAGCTGCGGCTGAAAATCCCCGCCGTCATGGCGCAGCATTTGAAGGGCGGGGCGCAGGCGGTGATTTATCAGAAGGGCGGCGGGCACTTCGCTATCGATGGATTTTCGACGGAACGCGACACGGTGGAATACGGACTGCTCATTCCCGCTCCGGGAAATTTCGAGGTTTCTGTATCCGGTCAGCAGCTGGCGGACGGGAAAGACTGGGTACTGACGATGGGCGGGCAGCCGGTGAGCCCGGTGTCTGTCACATCGGAAAAAATATCTTTCGGGCCGATTGCTCTGGAGTCCGGTACGGTGACACTTAAGATCGGTCTTGCCCGGCCGGTGCCGGGCGGGGCGGAACCGTCACTGATAACGGAACTGCTGGTCACCCGTGTCCGTTAATGAATTGAGAAGCAGAAAGTCAAACCAAGCGGAAAAATTATGAAAAACAAAAAAATTCTGGCGGCGTCCCTGGCCGGCGCAACGGCCTGCGGTCTCTGTGCGGCGGAACAGGCTGTGCGGCCAAATGTTATTTTTATTATTGCGGACGATTTGAACGACAGCATACAGGGAATGGGCGGGCATCCGCAGGCTCTTACACCGAACATCACCCGGTTCATGCAATCCGCCGTCTGGTTTTCTGCTGCGCAGTGCAATGCGCCGCTGTGCGGGCCGTCCCGCGCCAGTCTGCTGACGGGGAAATATCCTCACTCTCTCGGATATTACGGATGGGGACAGAATCCGGCCGGACAGAAAAACCATCAGGAAACATTCCGGCGTCCGGTCATCAAAGATTGCACCACCTTTATCCAGGAGTTTGCGCAGAACGGCTACACGGTTTTCGGCACCGGCAAGATCACCCATGAATGCCACCGCGACGCATGGCTGTTTGACAACGCCGACGGACAGCGCCGGTACGCCTTTTCTCCCGTGACCCACGGCCCCGGAGCGGCGGACGGTCTGGTGATGCCCAACGGCCTGCTGCGCGGAGTCAAAGCGCCCGAATATACACCGGCTCCGCTGGCAAAAGAGGGACGCTATTTCGGCCCGCTTTCCCGTGTGCCGAATGTTCCGCCAAATCCGAAAACCGGAGCCCCGGGATATCGTGGATGGATGGAATGGGGAAAACCGTTCCGGTATGAAAGCGAAACCAACCGCGATTTGATGGCCGATGAAAAATCCGCCCGTTTTGCGGTCGATGTGCTCAAACAGAAACATGAGCAGCCGTTCCTCCTGACAGTCGGTTTTTGCCGTCCGCATGAACCGCTTGTCTGTCCTCAGAAATATTTTGATCTGTTCAAAGATGTTCAGATACAGCTGCCGCCTTATCTGGAAAACGATCTGGATGACTGCGCCAAAGCGCTGTACGGCAATTCGGTCGGAGAGAAAATATTCGAAGCGCTCAAAGAATCCGGTTCCGGCATGTGGCAGGAATGGATCCGCGCTTACTTGGCCTGTGTCGCGTTTATGGACGACCAGTTCGGGCAGATTCTCCAGACGCTGGACTCAAGTCCGTATGCGACGAACACGATCGTGATTTTCACCAGTGACAACGGGTTTCACATGGGCGAAAAAAACATGATTAACAAAATGACGCTGTGGAACGAATCCACCCGTGTTCCTTTTCTGATCCGTGTGCCCGAGATGAAGACCGGCGGGCGGAACTGTTCGAACCCGGTGTCTCTGATTGATATTTATCCGACGCTGACGGATTACTGCGGGCTGTCTGCACCGAAGCAGGGACTGGAAGGTCACAGCCTGCGCCCGTTTATCGAAAATCCGCAGAACGGGCATTGGACAGGCCCCGATGCCGCCTTGAGTGTCTGGATGGGTCCTCCGACGGCGGCGCAGCGTGCGGACTGTTCGGTTCCGGCGGATAAAAAAGATCAGAACTTTTCAGTCGTGTCGGACCGTTACCGTTACATCCGTGCGTATGACGGTGAGGAGGAGCTTTATGACCACGCGTCTGATCCGAACGAATGGCACAATCTGGCGGCGAATCCGGAATACAAAACGGTTCTGGAGGAGATGAAAGTCCGCATGAATCAGATACTTTCCTCCGGTGCGCCAAAATCCCCGTGATCCGGACGAAATAAGAAAACGGGTTGCCGCAGTGAAGAGAAGACAGAAATATGCCGGAAGGGACGGGAAGCCGGCTGGCGGGCCGGGTGTTGCGCTGGAAAACACGATGCAGATACTCCGGCGCGGTTTGCTGATGCTTGTTTTTTTACCGTTATCGTCCGGTGCGGCAGAGTCTCTTATTCCGCCGTGTAAAAGCGCGGCTGATAAAGATGCATTGCGGGCGGATATCCTTCAGCACCGTCCGCTGCCGCTGACCGGCCTGAATGTCTGCGTCAGCCTGAATGTGAAAGATTCCGGAGCCGTTCCCGGTGACGGGAAAGATGACCGCGCCGCCGTTGCGGCGGCTGTTCTGCCGCTGACGGGGAAAAAGGATCTGCTGATTGACGGGCACGGCGCAGAAATACGGATTCACCGCCAGGACATTTCGTTTGCCGCCATTACCAACTCAACCAACCTGATTATCCGGAATTTCTCCATCGATTACGACCCGCTGCCGTTTTCACAGGGAACCGTCCGGTCGGTCAACCTTTCGTCCGGCAGCTTTACGTTTGAGCTGCAATCCGGTTTCCCGGTGCCTGACAATCCGTTTTTCAAAAGCTGTGATTCTTTCGGAATGCTGAAGGATGCGGCCCGCCCAGAACGGCTGAAAGCAGACACACCTTCATTTTTCGCCTGCAAAGAAATCTCTCCGGCGGGAGACGGTCTTTTTTGCGCCGTTCTGCCGGACAGCCGTAAGATTGCCAAGGTTAAGAGCGGGGATGTCCTTGTCCTGGTCGGGCGGTCGGCGAGTATCGGCCGGTATTTTAATTCGGAAAATATCACGTTGGATCATCTGACGGCTTATGCCTGTCCGGGCTCTTTATTCGTCGGCTCGCAGACAGCGCAGTTGGATGTTCTGAACTGCAAGGCTGTTTTAAAGGGCTGCCGGCCGGCGGTTAACGGCGCGGATTTACGAACAGGTGGTCGGTGCTCTGTTTGACGGTGAGTAACAACCGGATATAAGCCGGTTAAGGAATTAAAAGATGAAACTGTGGTTTGAGAAGGCTGATCCGGTCTGGCTCCAGGGATTGGAAAAAGAGAAGAACATTCATGCGGGGTTTCGCGCAGTTCTTCCAATGACTGGAAAAAACTCTGCTGTGCTGCGCCTGGCCGGCGCGACAATTTACCGCGTTTTTCTGAACGGTGAATTTATTCATCACGGCCCGGCGCGCGGGCCGCACGGTTTCTACCGCGTGGACGAGCTGGATCTTTCTGACCGGATCAAACCCGGCGACAATCTGATCGCCGTCGAAGTCGCCGGATACAACACCAACAGTTTTGCATACCTGAACCAGCCGTCGTTTCTGCAGGCGGAAATCCGGGTGGACGGCAATGTCGCGGCCGCGACCGGCGGAGCCGGATTCAAAGCGCTGCGTCTGCCGGAACGGATTCAGAAAGTCGAACGCTACAGTTTCCAGCGCCCGTTCATGGAGGCGTACCGGATCGCACCCCGTTTTGATGATTGGCGCAACTGTATCGGTGCGGAATTCAAATGCGAAGAGTGCGCGGTGCAGCCGGAGAAAAAACTGATTCCGCGCGGTGTTGCCGTGCCGGACTTTCAAATCAAAACCGCCATCGGAGTTGTCGCGGAGGGGCGCGTAGAATATGCCGAAAAACCGGCGGACACCTCCGGCTACTGGTGGATGAATCCTGAACGCCGCGAAAAACTTGAAGCTTTCATGCCGGAAGAATTCGAGCTGGATATTCTGCGGGTCTATCAAGCCTGCTCGTTCAGGGCGGAGCCCGGTGCTTCCGGAGCAGACAGCTGGCAGATTCTTGATATGGGCATCAACCTGACCGGCTTTGTCCGGCTCCGCGTTTCGTGCGACCGGACGGTCCGGCTGCTGGCGCTCTTCGATGAAGTGCTGATTAACGGCGATATCGACCTGTGCCGCAACTCCACTTTGAATCTCACTTGTTACGAACTGCGGCCCGGCAGTTATACGCTGGAATCCATCGACCCCTACACCTTCCGTTATCTGAAACTCGTTGCGTCCGGCGGTGCCGTTACCGTGCATGAAGCGGGGCTGCGCGAGTACGCCAATCCGGAAGCTTCCCGTGCGGAGTTTGAGAGCGGCGACCCTGAACTCAACCGGCTTTTCGAGGCGGGGCGCGAAACCTTCCGGCAGAACGCCGTTGATCTTTACATGGATTGCCCCGGACGCGAGCGCGCCGGCTGGCTGTGCGACAGCTTCTTCACCGGGCGCGTCGAGCCGCTGCTGTGCGGCAACTCAGGAGTGGAACGCAACTTCATCGGGAATTTCGCCTTGCCGGAGCGGTTCAAGGATCTGCCCGAAGGGATGCTGCCGATGTGCTATCCCTCCGAACACGCCGACGGGCAGCATATTCCGCAATGGGCCATGTGGCTGGTGCTCGAACTGGAGGACTATCTGTTGCGCACCGGCGACCGGTCGCTGATTGACCGCATGGAACCGAAAGTATCCGGTCTTCTGGATTATTTCAAAGTGTATGAGAACAGCGACGGCCTGCTCGAAAAGATGCCGGGCTGGAATTTTATCGAATGGTCCAAAGCCAATGAACTGATCAGCGACGTCAACTATCCGACCAACATGCTCTACGCCCGGATGCTCGAAAGCGCGGCCCGCCTGTACGGAAAAAACGGACTGCCGGAAAAGGCGCGGCAGATACACTGGACGGTGCGGGAGCAGTCGTTCAACGGCACGTTCTTTACTGATAATGCCGTGCGCGACGGGTCCGGTGTTTTGAAGCCTTCCGGCGAATCGACGGAAGTCTGCCAGTACTACGCCTTTTTCTGCGGAACCGCTGCGCCGGCGGAGTTTTCCGGCCTTTGGAAAATCCTGCGGGAACATTTCGGTTCCGGACGGAAAACGGAAGGGCGGTACCGTGAGGTTCATCCGGCCAACGCCTTCATCGGATATTACCTGCGGATGGAGCTGCTGTCCCGGTACGGCGAAAGCGCCCGCCTGCTGAAAGAGATGAAAGACTGTTTTCTTCCGATGGCGCAAACCACCGGCACGCTGTGGGAACACTGCGATGTGCGCGCCAGCTGCAACCACGGCTTTGCTTCGTATGTTTGTGTGCTGCTGATGCGGCATGTGCTCGGCATAACTTCCGTGGACGAATCAAAAAGAACCGTTGCATTGCGGAAAAAATCCGCCCCGGTGCCGTGCCGCGGAAAAATTCCGGTGGCAGACGGATGGATCGGCGTGCATCGCGACAGGTCGGGAAAAGCGGTCTCGGTTTCTCTTCCGCCTCAGTGGCGGATGACAGATTAAATTGTGCGAGAAAAAGCAGCGGGTATGGATACAGTGATTGAAGTCAGGAACAGAGAGAATGCAGCCCCCGAAGTCTGCCGGATGCCGGCGGAGTGTCCTGACGGCACGACGCTGGTGTTTCCGGGCGGCGGCACACGGGTGACACGCGGCGGAGCCGATTTTGAGCCCGCGCGCAATCTGCGGTCAGCCAACCGCGCCTCCATGTTTCCGGGTGTCTCCATGGGCGGCACCGGATTCCGCATCATGTGCGGAGAGCCTGTTTCCGCGCCGGAAAACGACGGGCACGGACGCCTGCTTCACTTTAACGGAAATTACCATATTCCCGGCTCCGTGCTGCGCATTTCAACGGATAACGGCGCGATGCGCGGCATTGCCGGCATTCATGCGGCGATGGTGCAGCTGAAAGACGGAAGTCTTTTGGCAATCGGCCGGTCTGATGAATGCAGCCATGTTTCGGCGTTTCAAAGCATGGCCCCGCAGAGCGTCTCGAAAGACGGCGGAAAGACCTGGTGCTACAGTGCCGGTTTGTTTCCGAATATCAGCTCTGCCCAGCGCCCTTCGATGATGCATTTGAGAGAGAGCCAGATCCTCTTTGTATCCTTCACGGATGCGATTACGCGTCACGACGCTGAAGGCACGGGCAGCCACCGGACCGTGGATCAGCTCACCGGACTGGAATTTGCGGGCATCAACGGGCAGAGCACTCCGTCTGCCGGATACGGCATGTTTGCCGCCCTTTCTTTTGATGAAGGAAAAACCTGGCCGGTGCGCCGCCTGATCGCCGACGGCCCGGAGCGGACGGTTACGACCATTGATAACGGGACTGTGAAATTCGGTGGAAAATATTCAGAGTTAACCGGCTACCTTGCTTTGGCGCAAGGGTACGACGGAACCATTCACCTGATTTCCAGTAAGAACCATTATGCCTTTAATCTGGCGCGGCTGATGGAATATGCGGATGAAACGATCAAAGGAATGAAATGAAAAACACACTCTGTCGGCTGCTCGTGTTCTGCGGTTTTTGCACAGGCACTTTCGCGTCGCAATCCGGCTCCTTTAAAACCGAATATACAAGCCGGATGGGTGATCTCCCCGGAACGCCGCCGTATTTGAGGGAGCATCCGGAGGGCGCTCAACGAATGGGCGTTCTGACGAATTTTTACCGGCAGGCGCAGGTACTCGGTTCATGGATGAAGACCGGGTATTATATGGAAACCGTTCCGGCCTACTATCTCGAACTGGGCGATTTCCCCTATAAAAAGAAGAGCACGGCAAAAGAAATTCTGTTCGCAGACCGGATGTCGGTATCCCGTTTTTTAGGCGGGTGGGGCATCGGGTTCGGCGGAATCAAAAGCATCAAAGAAGCGCGGAGCCGCGATCTGGTTCGCCGCAAGGAAGACGGCAGCACGGAATACAGATGGGGCGGGCAGATGGATTATCTGCGCAGCTATCTGGATGCCGGGATCGATGAGGTCATTCTGTCCATTGACAATATTCCGTGGGATCTGGCCGAAAATCCGAAACCGGCCGCCTTCGGGCAGTCGCAGCCTCAGCGTGACATCAAGGAGTGGCAAACCTTTTTCGAGGCTTTTCTGGATGAGATGGGCGCGCGTTACGGCGCGGATTTTATGAACCGTCACGTCAGCTTCCGGGCGGGAACGGAGTTCAACCGCACACATACCTATACGGGAACTTATGATACCTATATTGACTGGTATGATCACGCGGCGCAGTCCGTGAAAAAGAAATTCCCCGGTGCAAAGATCGGGCTGTGCGAGATTGCCGGCTGGATGGAGCCGGGAGCTGATAACGTTTTTTTTCCGGATGTGGTTAACCACATAATCAGCGGAACCAACCGGGCAACGGGGACGACGGGCGGCTCTTTGGATTTTATTGCCAATTCGTCGCATGCGTTTCCGCGATGGAACGATGAAGGGAAGCTGGTCGGCGCGATTGATCCGCGCGAGCGGGCGTGGGTGAATGCCGATCTTTACCGCCGGCTTTTGGGCGGACGTACAGAACTTATGGCCGCAATGCCGGTTTATGTTTTCCAGTTCGGCATGCTGCGCAGTGAAGTGCTGGATGCTCAGGGAAAATATCTCGGCACAGATGAGCCGGGCGCGCGCGGCGCAGCCTGGCAGTTCATCGCCTTGATGGAAACCTGGCGGCAGTGGCCGGCGATCAAAGGCGTCGGACATTGGGATACGTATGAACCCTTCGGGAAGCAGCTGCTCATGAAAGGGGTCGGCTGGATGTACAACTGCCTGGATTATATGCAGGGCCGCGAAACTTTCCTGCTGCCGGTTGACGGCGATACGGACGGGCAGGGAAGTTTCTGCAAAGCCTATGCGTTCATCAATCAGAATTCGGAAAAGCAATACATCATGGTTGCGGCGTTTAATCCGGACCGGAAAATAACCGGCCCGATGTCCGTGAAAATCAGACTGCCGCAATCGGTCTGCCGGTTCCATACAGCGAAGAATGCGCGCGTCCGGCTCTGCAAACTGACCGAGGAAAATTCGCCGTATGCGGCTGTCCGCGCCGATCTGAAGGAGGCCGGACTGCTGCCGGAAGCCTATGTTCAAAATCCGCGGCTGCTTGCAGCACCGCGTTATTATGCGGCGGACAATCCCGGTCTGAAAGGACGCATGGATGCGGTGGTTTTGAATAACTTCGGGAGGTACGTTGAAACGGTGAAGGAATCCTTTGTATTGCAACCGTTTGGCGGCCAATGCACGTCTCCCGGAGGCGGGGCGGAGCTCGGTGTCGGGCTGGAAGTTCCTTCTTTGCATCTGATCGAGCTTTCGACAGACGGGGCCGGCGGGCCGGTGTCCGCCCCGTAAATGTATTCACTTCGCAGCGGGTGCCGTGCTGTCGCGAATGATCAGCTCGCCGCGCATCCACGGTTCGACCGGATGTTCGCGTCCGCTGTCGCCGGCAATCATTTTATGCACCCAGCGGGCTGCGGTATAGCCCAGTTTGCGGTTGGGGATGCGCATAACGGTCAGCGGCGGATTAAAGTAAGAGACCTCCGGCGCATCATCGCAGGACAGCAGTGAAACCTGTTGCGGAACGGAGAGTCCCAGCCGGTTTAATGCATGCAGTGCGCCCAGGGCGACGCGTTCGCCCATGACAAACAGCGCGGTGACTTCCGGACGGCTGCGAAACAGCTCCAGTGTGCCGCGGTGTCCGAATTCCAGACCGTCCTGCTCGTGTTCGGCCGTGATAATCCATGCGGGATTGACCGGCAGTCCGGCCTGCTGAAGCGCTTTCTTATAGCCGGCCAGGCGTTCGCGTCCGGTCACCCCGTTCGAGGGGGTGACGATAACAGCGATGTTGCGGTGGCCGGTCTGAATCAGATAATCAACCGCCCGGCAGGCGGCATCGGTATTATCTATGGTCAAAAGGTTATGTACGGTTTTTCCGGGGTTGGTCAGCAGGCTGCAGTAAGGAAAACGGTTTGCATCAAGCTCTGCATAAAAAGCGCTGTCTTCGTTGGTGTTGATCAGCACTGCGCCGTTAATGTTGCGGCGTCCCAGATGCCGCAACAGCAGGCCGCTGTTCAAGCGGGAAACTTCGTCACTGAAAAGGGAGAACTCCAGTTCATTTTCCTGCAGATAATCCATCATGCCCTGCATCACATCCACGGTGTAAGGAGAAAAACAGCTGGCGGCGGCATTCGGGGTCTGAAGCAGAGCGCAGATATTGATGGTTCGCGAGACCATCGGACGCGGGCGGAAACCTCTTTCTTCCGCCGCCCGGCGGATTTTTTCCGAGGTCTCGGCGCTGATTTCGGGAGAATTATTCAGCGCTTTGCTGACGGTGGCCGGACTGACTCCCAGCTCTTTGCTCAGACTGTAAACGGTTATCTTTTTCATAGAATAATATTGTCCGAAATATTTCGTCATTTTTAACACCGTTCAGGCTGAAATATATAAATCTTTTTATAAAAAATATTCAGTTTTTCATTCAAAATTTCGTTATATTTCGTTATCTGTTTTCTGCTGAACAGGCGGTTGGTGCAATAAGCGCTTTTCGGTCGGGGAATTTTTGTGAAGTAACGAGGCGGAATAAAACAGTTGTGGCCGGCGGTGCCGGTGCAATGCGGGTATGAAATTGCGGAGAGCGCCTGTCCGAACGTTCCGGACAGGTTGTCGCCGAAGCGTCAAAGGGGTTCAGATTATGTCCGATACAGATCAGAAAGATGTCAAACCCGCTGACGGGAACGGGGAGGGTGCCAAGCTGGCCTACGGACTGGGTGCTGTGGCCGAAAATACGATGCAGAACGGCATCAATAACATGGCCAACCCGTTCTTTAATGTGGCGCTGGGCGTCAGCCCGGCTCAGCTGGGTATTGCAACCTTTGCCTTCCGGATATGGGAAGCGGTCACTGATCCGGTCATGGGAATGATCAGTGACCGGACAGAATCGCGTTTCGGCCGTCGCAAGCCGTACATTGTGGCGGGCGCGGCGGTGGCCGCCCTGCTCTTTGCGCTGATGTGGTGGTGCCCGCTCGGCATGTCGCCCGGTTTTTATTTCGGCTGGTTCCTGCTGATGTCCATTCTGTTTTACACGGCGTTCACGGTTTTCGGCGTTCCTTTTGTCGCGCTTGGTTACGAAATGAGTCCCGACTACCACGAACGTACAAAGATCATGTCGTACCGCACATGGTTTGCGTCCGTCGGCGGTATCTGTATTCA
Organism: Kiritimatiellales bacterium; assembly: GCA_041661845.1. GTDB lineage: Bacteria > Verrucomicrobiota > Kiritimatiellia > Kiritimatiellales > Tichowtungiaceae > Tichowtungia. The sequence continues at coordinate 37,950 of JBAZTQ010000003.1, forward strand.
ATGGCTGTTCTGGCTGACGCAGCGGGATATTTTCAAAGGCACGGTTGACGGCATGCGCTGGGTGGGGATCGGGATAGGTCTCCTGCTGCTGGTGATGGGTGCCGCGCCGGGTCTGTTTATTAAAGAGCGTATTCTGACGGCCGGCGAAAAAGCGCATAACCGGAAGACCATTAAGTTAAGCGGGCTGCTGAAGGTGTTTGAAGTGGCTCCGTTCCGTTGCATTCTCTGGGCGCTGAACTGGGCGATTCTCGGGATGTTTCTGGTGATTACGCTCGGGTTTTACATCAACGTTTATTATGTCTTCGGCGGCGATCTCAAGGCGGCATCGGTGCTTCTCGGCGCAGCAGGCACGTTTTATCATCTGTGCTGCATGGCGTCGGTGCCGGTGATCGCCTGGGTATCCAGAAAGGCAGGCAAAAAGGGTGCACTGCTGATTTTCATGTTTATTGCCGTGCTGGGATGTCTGTCCAAATGGTGGTGCTTTACGCCGGCCAATCCCTGGTTGCAGCTGGTGCCCACCGGCCTGATCGCGCCGGGTCTGTCCGCTATCTGGACGCTGCTGGCTTCCATGACGGCTGACGTGACCGATCTGGATGAACTGGAACATGGAACCCGCCGCGAGGGTTCGTTCGGCGCATTTTACTGCTGGACCATGAAACTGGGCTTCGCATTCTGCTTCCTGATCTCCGGGTTTATTCTGGAGTGGACCGGCTTTGATGCTTCGCTGGGCGGAGCCCAGTCGGAGGGAACGCTGTTTGCCCTCCGGCTGCTCTACACGCTGGTTCCGGCTTCCGGTATTTTAATCGCCATGGCGGTGATCGTCCGGTTTCCGATCAATCAGCAGAGAGCCGCCGAAATCAGAAAAGAACTGGAGACCCGGAAAGAATCATGAAAAAAACGACGGCAGCTTTTCTAATTGCGGGAACAGCGCTATATGCGTTTCCTGTGGTGCCGTCCGGCGAGAAGCTGTTTTATCAGCACCCGGATTTTACGGTTTACGCCGGTCACGTCGAGCGCGGCGGGTACGTTGCGGCGGTTGACAGGGCAACCGGAGCGGTACGTTCTTCAGCGAGCTTCGACAATAAATTTTTCGGGCGTCCGCCGTATCAGCCGAAAGAGCGGGAGGAGATCTGGACACCCGGAAACATTCCGGATGATCTCCCGCGCATCTGTTCGGAGTTTCCGCTGATCGATGCGGTTTACAGCATGGCTCTGGGAAATGTGCTGGATATGGTGAATGCGCCGCCGGAGGGCGTTTTAAACGCATCCGCCGGACGTCCGCCGTGGATCCGGGATACATCGTATATGGTGCTGGACGGCATGACGCATTTCTTTCCGTCCGCCTGCCGGAAGTCGCTGGAATACACGGCGGATGAAAAAACCACCGTCAAGCCGGAGCAGATGTATGCCGTGCATCAGGCCGGCGCGGGCCGCCCGGGAAGTGCAAATCTTCAGCCGTGCTATGCCATGAGCGATTTTTCCGTCTGGATTCCGGCGGCCATGGAATATGCGCTGACCGCTCAGAACTGCGCCTTTCTTGAAACGTATTACGGCTGCATGCGCCGGACAGCGGAGCTGGTGCGGAATGAAAAATTTGATCCGGTTGACGGCCTGTATGACGGCGGCGAGACCATCTGCGACGGCAGCACGGTCTATCCGGAAGATACGGCCGGGCTTGTGCAGCTGAAAGGTTCCAGCGTGAATTTGATTCATTATCAGATTCTGCGGACGCTGGCGCGGGCCGGAGAGATGCTGAATAAACCGGCTGCTGAACGCGAAGAGTATCTGCGGCAGGCCTGCCGGCTGAAGGATGCGGTTGAGCGGGCTTCCGGAATGGCCGCCGCTTTCGGCGTGCTGTTTCATGCCGCCTTACCGCATCAGCAGGCCGCGCAGGCCGGCGATCCGGACCGGCGTTTGATTATAACGGTAAAGGATATTCAAAAGGACAACGGGGTATGAAGAAACGGATATTGTTTTTTATCGGTGCCGGAACGGCGGCGGGGCTTTGCGCGGCGGAACTTCCCGCCGGTGTGAAGCCGTTGGGAAAAATGGACGGATTCTACCGTTACACGGCGGTGCTCGGACCTATGCTGGAAACCGGTCATCAGGTTATGGAAATTCCCGACTGGATGACGGGAACCGATTTCCCGTATCAGAAGCGTCCGTATGAAAAGGAGATTCCGTTTGCCGACGGTCTGAGCGTGGTTCGGCTGCTGGGGGCTGGCAAAACGGCGGAAGAGGCGAACAAGCCGGGCGGAACGGCCGATCTGGTTTACCGCGATGCGTCGGGAAAACTGCAATACCGCCGGGACGCGCTCAAAGCGCGCCTTGATCCGTACCTCGATCTGGGCTACACCGATTTGACGCTGGTGATGGACAATATCCCGTGGTGCTTTCCGGAAAAACCGGTGCAGAAAGAATACGGACAGATCGGTGCGCCCGCCGATTATCATGAATGGTATGTCTTTATGAAGGCGCTGTGCGCCGAGCTGAAACGGCTGTACGGCGAAGATGCTGTGAAACATTTCCGCTTCCGCATGGGAACCGAAATGCAGGATGAACGCCGCTGGACCGGCGGTTATGAAGGCTACCTGCAGTATTACGATCTGGCGGCGAAAGCGGTGAAGGAAGAAATTCCGGAGGCGGGGTTCGGGCCGTTCAACCGATCGAATCCGGTTGCGCCAAAGGATCAGCCGCGCGCCAATGCGGAAACCGTTTCGATTATTGAGCTGGCCAAGCATTGCGCCGGCAACGGTGTGCCGTTCGATTTCCTGTCCCGCTCGTTTTATTATTTCTCCAGTCAGCCGAAACCGGGAGTGTTCAACAATATTCAGCCGGATCAGCGCCTGCCCGAAATGGCGGAGCTTTGGGAGCAGGCGGAGCAGATTCTCGGCCCCGTTCCGCGCGAAGTGCATGAGTTCGGTCCGCATCTCAGCACCGAGGAAGGGCTGTACGGCCTGGACACCGGCGCGCGCGGCGCGGCACAGGCTTTTGATACGGTTACCGGATTCAGAGAGATAGGTGTCAGCCGCCTCTGGCACTGGCAGCTTTTTGAAAAAATCGGAGAAGATAAACAGCTGTTTTACAGCATGGGCTGGCTTTACTCGGTTTTCGATCACATGCGCGGCGGCGACCTGTTTGTTCTGCCGGTGCAGGCCGCGGATGATCACGGCAATCTGCACAAGGCCCTGATTTCGGTTTTGCCCGATCGCGCCATTCTGGTTGTCTCCTGCTGGAACGCGGACCGGACGCGGCATGTTCCCGATACACTGACCGTCCGCATACCGGCGGCGGGTCTGCCGCGTGCCGCCGCATCGGTTCAGCAGCTTTCTTTTACTGAAGAAAACTCGGTTTATGATGTGCTTCGTTGCGATCTGGCGGCTGCCGGACTGCTTTCCGAAAAGCACAAAAAACATCGCGGCGCACCCGCCACGACGGCCGTTACGGGCGGATACGATTCCATGTCGGCCGATAAAAATGCCGGTGCGCGGCTCATTGCCGGTAACTGGGGAAAATATGAACAGCTCATGCGCGATGCGCTTAAGCTTTCCGCTTTCAGCGGAAGCTGTGCGCAATCTGCCGCCGGCCTGGATATTTCATTCACGGCGGAAAGTCCTTCGGTGACAGTGCTGGTGCTGAATTTCAAAGAGAAGAAAACTGGAGAAAGATGAAGAAGCATATCTGTCTGAACGGGAAATGGAAACTGGCGTGCAGCGACGAAGCGGGACGGCGTCCGGAAGAGAAGCGGATTGACGTTCAGGTGCCGGGCGATGTGACTGCGGCGCTGAGTAAAGCCGGCAGACTTCCGGAAAATCTTTTTTACCGGGATAATCTGAAACAGGCGGAATGGGCAGGGCGGAAGTACTGGTGGTACGAAACAGAATTCACGCTCAAGGCGGTATCGAAGCACCGGCTGGAGCTGGTTTTCCTGGGGTTGGATCTTTTTGCGACGGTTTATGTGAACGGGAAAAAAGCCGGCTCATCCGATAATGCGTTCAAGCCGTTCCGGTTCGATGTGACGGGGCTGGTGAAGAAGGGAAAGAACAAAATCGAAGTCGAGTTCGCACCGACCCGCCAAATGGTCGAGGAACTGCATGGAAAATATCCGCAGTACTGGAGCCTCTTCACGCCGGGCCGTTCGCTGGTGCGTCACGCGCAGTGCCAGTTCGGCTGGGACTGGGCTCCGGATGCGCTGGCGCTCGGTATCTGGCAGGATGTTTTTCTGGAAGAATGCGACGGCGCGAAAATCGAAAACGTTTTTGTCGAAGCGCAGCTCGACGGCGACTGCTGTGTACGCGTCGAACTGCCGCTGCTGGAGCAGGAAGAACTGCCCAAGGGCGTGCCGCTCGATAAAATTCCGCCGTATTACGTCACCGGGGCATTGCATGCCGGCATCTATTACAACGGCAGGATGGTGGCGGAGGAAACCGTCAGAACCAATGGTGTGCACAACTTCATCTGCCTGAAAGTGCGCAACCCGAAATGGTGGTGGCCGAACGGTATGGGGAAACAGGAACTCTACGAATGCCGCGTTACGCTGCTGAACGGTGCCGGAAAAATGCAGGACACCATGACCCGCACGTTCGGATTCCGCTCGGTAAAACTCGAAGAAAAGAAGCTCGAGGCCGACCGCATCAGTTTCACCTTTCTGGTCAACGGCGAGCGTGTGTTCATCAAAGGAGCCAACTGGGTTCCGGCGCACTGCTTTCCCGGTGTGATCGAAGATAAAACCTACGAATATCTGGTCAGCCGCGCACAGGAAGCCAACTACAACATGCTTCGTATCTGGGGCGGCGGCATCTATGAAAAAGACCGCTTCTATGAAGAATGCGACCGGCGCGGCATCATGGTCTGGCAGGATTTCGCCAACGCCTGCGCCGAGCCGCCGGACGACGACGAGTTTTTTCTGCGCAACATGATCGAAGAAGCGGAATACCAGGTGAAGCGCCTGCGCAATCATCCGTCAGTCGTCTGCTGGTGCGGCGGCAACGAAAGCTCCAGCTCGCACCGTTACGAGCCCGGACGTCCCGGCCGCCGCCTCTGCCGCTATTATTATCGCGGCGTCGTCGGCGATCTCTCGCCGTTTACGCCCTACATTCCCGGTTCGTCGCACGGCAAGTCCGACTTCGGCCAGATTCAGACTTCCGGCGAAACGCACTGGTCCATGTGGCCGCGCAAAGCCAGTGTGACGTACGGTTCCTACCGCGAGCGTCTGAAAGATGTCCGCACCGTGTTCAACGGCGAGATCTGTTTGCAGGGGCCGTCACCGCTTGAATCGCAGCTGCGGTTCCTCGACCGGAGCGACATCTGGCCGCCGAATGAAATCGCGGACTTCCACGTTATGCATCATCCGGCGCTGCCGGAAGTGCATCCGCGCTTTGTCATATCGCAGCTCAAGGCGGCGGAGCAGATTATCGGCCCGTGCGGCAGCGCAGAGTCATTCACGAACAACGCCATGATGGCGCACGCCGAAATGGTGCGCGAAGAGCTCGGCTTCTACCGCTCCACCAAGTGGGGCAACAGCGGCGCGATGCTCTGGATGTACAACGAATGCTGGCCGTGTTCGAACTGGGCCAACGTGGACTTTTACGGTGCGATGAAACCGGCCTACTGGATGGAAAAAACGCTTTTCGCGCCGCTGGCCGTCACCATCAAACGCATTCACAAAAATTTCACGCTGCATCTGATGAACGACACGCTCAAAAACGCGTCCGGTCCGGTGAAAGTCTGTCTGATGGACATTCACGGCAAAGTCTTCTGGAAAGAAACGCTCAAGGGCATCTGCCCGGCGAACAGCGCCGTGAAGCTGAAGTCGTACGCGCCGTCCAAAGTCAAAGGCGAAAACTGTTTTCTGCGCATGGAGTGGAAAGCCGGCAAAGAAAAACTCTCCGCCAATTACTTCCCTCAGCTGTTTAAGGATGTTGCGTTTGAGAAACCGAAGTTGAACCGGACGGCTTCAAAGCCGGTGAAAGTTTCCGGCGGCTGGAAGACGGCGGTGAAAATCTCTTCGGAAAACTACGTCCGTTTCGTGTATATTGATATTCCGCTCAGACAGGTGCGCGACGTGACGCTGAGCGACAATTATTTCGACCTCATTCCCGGCGAAGTCCGCACGGTGGAACTGGTCAGTAGACAGGCACTGAAAAAAGTGGATGTGAAATCATTGCTGAAATAAAAAGATCGGAGACATGAGTTATGATGAAAACCAAATGGATAGCGGCCGTATTGCTTGTCAGCAGCTGCGCTGCCGGCGCGCAAATTTTTTCGCTTCAGACACAGCCGGTTGTGCCGGTCACCCTGTCGTACGGGCCGGACGCGAAGAATACACTGGATCTTTGGCAGGCCGGGGGTTCGCGGCCTCATCCGCTGCTGATTTATATTCACGGCGGCAGCTGGACAGGCAACGATAAAAGCCTGATTTTTCAGTATGTGAATATTACCAACTGGCTGAACAAAGGGGTTTCGGTCGCTTCCATTGATTACCGTTACAGCACGGATGCGATACTGCCCGCGCCGGTGCATGATGCGGCCCGGGCGGTGCAGTTTTTGAGATACAAGGCCGCGGAACTGAACATCAATCCTTCGCGGATCGCGTTGCAGGGAAGCAGTGCCGGCGGGTGTTCCGCCTTGTGGATTCTTTTCCACGACGATCTCGCCGACCCGTTGTCTTCTGATCCGGTGCTGCGGGAATCCACTCGGGTTCAGGGCGCGTGGGGACAGTCGGCACAGACCTCGATTGATCCCGTTGTGCTGAACAGCTGGATCGGCGAGCTGGCAGCTTCGTATCCTATGATATTCAAAGCGGTCGGTGCGGGAAGCTACGCCAATATGATGGCGAATTATGCGCAGTATAAACCGCTGCTTGACGAGTTTTCTCCGGTTGCCCACATGGATGCCGGTGATCCGCCGCTCTTTCTCACCTATTCCGCCGACATGACGCTTCCGCCGGCCACACCGGCCGCTGCTATTCATCACGGCATGTTCGGTGTGAAGCTTAAGGAAAAAGCGGATGCAACCGGCTATTCGAAATGTGATTTATCAATACAAGGAACATCTGTTCCCGCGCATTATGCGACAGGACAGGCCTTTCTGGAGGCTGTTCTTCTTCAACCTTAAGGATGGTGATGAAACAGTTTTCCGGCAAGAAGACAGGAAAAGGCGGGCCGGTTGTGTTCCGGAAATACGGTTGGCTGTTGCGGACGCTTGCGGTCATTGCGCTGTCCTCGGTTTGTGCCGCCGGGGAGCTGGACACGTTGAGCCGGCAGTTTGCCGACCCGCCGGACGGGGTGAAGCCGTATGTGTTCTGGTATTGGATCAACGGCAATATCAGCCGGGAAGGGCTGGCTGCGGATCTTGATGCGATGAAACAGGCCGGCATCGGCGGCGCGGTGATTTTCAATATCGGCCGGCATGGTCCGGCCGGCCCGGTCAAAGTGCTCAGTCCCGAATGGCGCGAACTGATGCGTTTTGCGATCCGCCGCGCCGGAGAACTCGGAATAAAAGTCAGTCTGAATAATTCCATGTCCGGATGGTCCTCCAGCGGCGGGCCGTGGATCACGCCGGAAATGGCGATGCAGAAAGTCACATGGAGCGAAACGCGCATCAAAGGCGGAGGGGCGTTTGACGGAACGCTTCCGGTGCCGCCGGTGAAACTGGATTGCTACCGCGACATTGCCGTTATTGCCTTTCCGACGCCTGCAGCTGAATGCGGTGACGGGCCGCATCCGGAAGTCCGTTCGGGCAACGGGACTGTTGACCTTCGGTTCCCCGGCAGCGAACCGGTTTCCGTGCGTTCTGTTTCGATTGTGCCGCCGGAATCCCAAAGCCTTCCCGACGGAAAACTGCTGGCATCCGATGACGGCGAAACCTGGCGCGAGGTTCTGGCGTTTTCCAAGCTGCGCAAGTTTGCTCCGGTCAACCGTGTTTTTCCGGCTGAAAAAGCGCGGTTCTGGCGGTTTGAATTCAGCGGCGGCGTGCCGCTGGCGGAGATCCGTCTGGAGCCCGCCTACCGCATCGCCGACTGGACCGGCAAAGCGCTGTTTGATCCGTACGGTCTCGATAAACCGGAGTTCACCGACGACCCGGCGCTGCAGGCGCCGGACGGTTGCGTGATTGAGCGGCAGCGGATTGTTGATCTCAGCGGAAAAACGGATGCGGACGGGCGGCTGCACTGGGACGTTCCTGCCGGCGACTGGACCGTTTTGCGGTTCGGATATACACCGACCGGATCGAAACCGGAACCCTCTCCGGAAGGGTGCGGACTGGAATGCGACAAGCTCAGCCCGGCGGCGCTGGATGTGCATTGGCAGAACTCCGTCCAGCCGTGGCTTGATGATCCCGGATTGAACCGGCTGATTCAGTATGTCCATGTGGACAGCTATGAACGCTTTGCCCAGAACTGGACGGCGCGCATGACGGAGGAGTTCAGAAAACGGTGCGGCTATGAGCTGACGGAATATCTGCCGGCGCTCACCGGACGGGTCGTCGGGGATGTGCGGGAAAGTGAACGGTTCCTGTGGGATTTCCGGAAGACCGTGACCGGCCTGATGCATGAAAACTATTTCGGACACATGCGGGAACTTTGCGCGAAAGCGGGCAAGCAGTTTACCTGTGAACCGTATCATCAGAATCAGTTCGATAATGTGACGGCGGGCGGACAGGCGGACGTTCCCATGTGCGAAGTCTGGGCCGGGCCGCAACCGGCGGCACCGTACTGGATGAAGCTCGGCGCAAGCCCGGCCCATGTTTACGGACGGCAGATTGTCCAGTGCGAGACCATGACGGCGAACGGTCCCAACGGCGGCAACTGGTCCAATGATTTCCGGGATATGAAAACGGGTTGCGATGCCGTTTTCTGCGGCGGCATCAACCGGATGGTTTTTCATGTCTATGTGCATCAGCCCTGGACGAATCTGGTTCCCGGACAGACTCTGGCGGTATTCGGCACCCACTTTGAGAGGTCGAACACCTGGTGGAAACAGATGCCGGGATTCACCCGCTATGTTTCACGGTGCCAGCATCTGCTGCAGCAGGGACGGTTTGTTGCGGATATTCTCTACTCCTGCGGGGAAAATTCCCCGAATGCGGGTCTGGAACTCTCCGGACCGGACGCTCCGCCTGCGGGATATGATTATGATGTGTGCGATCCGTATGTGATCATGAACCGGCTGACGGTCAAAGACGGACGGCTGACGCTGCCGGAAGGCGGCAGTTACCGTCTTCTGGTTCTGCCGGACGATACGGCCATGACCCCGGAAATGGTTCGCTGTATCGGCGGGCTGACGGCTGCCGGGGCTTCGGTTGCGGCACCCAGACCGGTGCATTCGCCCGGCCTTTCCGGGCAGCCTGCCGCAGATGAACAGGTGCGCGCGATGGCTGATACGATATGGGGCGCCCATGACGGAAAAGGACGTATTTTTCCGGTTCAGCCTCTCAGCCAGGTGCTGGCCGGGCTGGACATCCAACCCGATTTTAAAACCGGCACCGATGTGCCCGTCCGCTATATTCATAAACAGATTGACGGAACAGACTGTTATTTTGTCGCCAGCTCTTCGGACAAACCTTTCCGGACGGATGCCGCGTTCCGGACAACAAACGGGATTCCGCAGCTTTGGGATCCATGCACGGGAGAAATCCGTGATTTACCGGTGTTTCAGAAAGAAGGCCGTTGCACCGTTGTGCCGTTGCGGTTTGAACCCCGGCAGTCTTTCTTTGTGGTTTTCAACGGCGGCGGAAAGCCGGGCCGTTTCGGGGGCTGTAATTTCCCGGAGTACCGTCCGGTTGCAGAACTGGAAGGCCCGTGGAACGTGACCTTTGCTTTGCCGTCCGGTTCGACAAATGCGGTCTTTGCCGCGCTGGAGGATTGGAGCAAACGTCCGGAGCCCGGAATCCGGTATTACTCAGGAACAGCAACGTACCGGAAACAGTTCGATTTTCCCGGCCCGGCTGCGGGAAACCCTGTTTATCTGGATTTAGGCAGAGTCAAAAACGTGGCGGAGGTGCGGCTGAACGGAAAACCGCTCGGCATTGTCTGGTGCGCTCCGTGGCGGGTCGAAATCACCGGCGCCGTTCAGGCCGGGGACAATGTTCTTGAAGTTGATGTGATTAATCTGTGGGTCAACCGGCTGATCGGCGACGAGCAGCTTCCGGCCGATTGCGAATATACCGCCGGCGTCTGGCGGCTTCTGAAAGAGTGGCCGGAGTGGTTGGTCAAAAACGGGCCGCGCACTTCCGGCCGGCGCACATTTTCCACGTTTAAGCACTGGGATAAAAACAGCCCTCTGATGGAGTCGGGACTGCTCGGCCCTGTGACCGTTCAGACCGGGGAGTGAAAAATAAAACAAATGAAAGAAGCTTTTTTAAACAGACGGGATTTTCTGAAAGCGGCGGGCGCCGCCGGTGCGGCGGTGTCCGCCATGCCGCGGCGGAGTTTCGCGGCCGCCGGGAAACGGCCGAATATTATTTATCTGTTCAGCGACGAACACCGGTACCAGTCGATGTCATTCACCGATATGCCGCTGCTGCGGACGCCGAACATGCTGCGGATGGCGGCGCAGGGCACATCATTCAAATATGCGGTCAGCAACAATCCGGTCTGTGTGCCGCACCGCTGCATGCTGCTGTCCGGGCAGTGGCCGCACCGCACCGGAGCCGTTGAAAATGCGGGCGGCCTTGCGCCGCAGGATCAGACCATCGGTCATGTTTTTCATCAGGCGGGTTATGTCACCGGTTACACCGGGAAATGGCATGCCGGCGGTTTCGCGGCGCAGGCCGGATTCGACTGGCACATGCTTTGGGAGAAGACGGATGAACATTGGAACTGCTCCTGGACCGATCTGCGCGGCACAGGGAAGACGGAATCCTGTCATGCCTATCAGCCGGTCATGATGACCGGTCAGGCGCTGGAGTTTCTTGACGCGAACGCCGGCGGCGTCCGTCCGTTTTTCCTGATGGTGTCCTGGAATCCGCCGCACGCGGTTTTCACCGACGCGCCGGATGACAAGAAAGCGCTCTATCCGGATGCGTCCGCACTGCCCTGGCGGGAAAATGCGCAGGAAACAACAAAAGACAAATGGTGGAACAACTATCAGGGCTACCACGCCCACATTACCGCCGTGGATGAGCAGATCGGGCGGATTTATGAACGGCTCGAAAAACTCGGCATACTGGATAACACGATCGTGATCTACAGCGCGGATCACGGTTCAATGATGAATTCGCACGGCATGGGCAACAAACGCCACGCGGAGGATGAATCCTGCCGGGTGCCGTTCCTGATCACCGGCCCGGGCATTCCGCAGGGGCAGACGCGCCGGGAACTCTTCGGTTCGATTGATATTTTCCCGACGCTGTGCGCGCTGGCCGGCATCCCGAAACCCGCGTTCTGCGACGGACTGGATTTTTCCGCGAATATTTACAACCGGTCCGGAGTCTCTGATCCGGAATCGCAGCTCATCATGCATGCGGCTTCCGCCAAGTCGGCAAAAAGAGCCGCCGCCCGCAAGGGGACGGCGCTGACACCGGAAGAGATCCGTGACAGTTCCGACGCGCCGTTCTTCCGCGGGGTGCGCGGCAAACGGTACACCTATACGGTCGGTTGCGGAGGGGAGTCGCAGCTCTGGGATAATCAGAATGATCCGTTGCAGCAGACCAATCTCATCAGTGATCCGGCATACGGGGAAATAAAAAAGAAACTGCGCAGCGAACTGGATGCGTGGCTGGCGAAGGCGGAATACCCGTTCCTGAACGATACATACCGCCGGATGACGCTGCCGCAGTCCATTCTTCAGCAGGCGGTTGACCGGTCGGCGGAACTTCCGCTTCATCACATGGTCACCCGGCTGAAACTCTCCCCGGAACAGTACGCGCTGATTCCGGGAATCCGCGGATGCTATTATGATGACAGCGGACATCCGAAAGACCGGACGGGCGGCAAAGCCTCCTGGGAGCGCGCGGAAAAGTCGGTAATCCGGGATATCAGGGCGCTGTTAGATGACGGACAGAAAGTGCTGTTCGATAAAATGGCGGACAGCGGCACGGAACCGGGCGGAGAAAGCGGCGGCGAATGAAAACAGCAATCGTACATCGAACGGTTTGTCTTGCGCACGCCCGGTTGTCCGGCCATCGACAAACTTTTCAAAACCGCCGGTTACCAGCTGTGAAGTCTGGCAGAAACACGGCGGCATCCGGGATTGCGGCGAATTTTTAAAAATCAATTCCAACAGCGGAAAGTAAAATGAAAAAGAAAAACATCCTGTTGATATTCACCGATCAGCAACGTTGGGACACCATTGCCGCTGCCGGCAATCCGTACATGAAGACCCCGAATCTCGACCGGCTGGTGCGCGAAGGAACTCTGTTTTCTTCCGCTTACACGCCGTCGCCGGTCTGTGTTCCGGCGCGCTGCGCGCTGCACTACGGACAGTACCCGATGAGCACCGGCTGTTTTGAAAACAATTACGGCATGCCGGACGACCGCCCGAGCGTCGCCGGCGCGCTGGCGGACGCCGGATACCGCACACACGCCATCGGCAAGCGGCATTTCACGCCCGATCCGCACGCCGGACGCGGTTTCCAAACTCTGGAACGGCAGGAGGAAATTGTGGACGATGCCGCTCAGGACGAGTATCTGCAATATCTCGAAGCCAACGGCTGCGGTTACGCCATTGAACCGTACGGCGTGCGCGGCGAGGCCTACTACGTTCCGCAGCTGTCCACGCTGCCGCCGCCGCACCATCCCACGCAATGGGTTGGCGACCGCACCGTCCGGTGGCTGGAAACAGAGGGAACGGAAGATCAGCCCTTTTTCCTGTTCAGCAGTTTCATTCATCCTCATCCGCCGTTTTCGCCGCCGACACCGTGGCATAAACTCTATCGCGGGCCCGACATGCCGCTGCCGAAACTGCCGGACGAAATGGAATCGCTGTATCTCTACACCAACCGGATTCAAAACCGCTACAAAGGACGCGATACCGGACGCGATGTGAATCTGATCCGCCTGATGAAAGCCTACTATTGGGCATCGATCTCCTTTATCGACTGTCAGGTCGGGCGGATTTTCCAGGCTCTGGAAAAAACCGGGCAGCTTGATGATACGCTCATCATTTTCGCGTCCGACCACGGTGAGTTTCTCGGCGACTACAACTGCTTCGGCAAACGAAGCTTCCTCGATTCCGCCGCGCGCGTGCCGATGATCTGCCGGCTGCCGGGCAGGTTCGAAGCCGGCGCGGTTTGCGACACGCCGGTCAGTCTCATCGATGTCATGCCCACCGCGCTGACTGCCGCCGGCACGGCGGCGGAGAATCTGGAAGGCGAAGATATGGCTGCCATCGCTTCAGGCTCATCCGTCCGCGATGTCGTCTTCGGTCATTATCAGGGCGCGCACGCCGGAATCTACATGGCGGTTTCCAAAGAGTGGAAATACATCTGGTCCGCCGCCGACAACAAAGAGCTGCTCTTTGACCGCGTCAAAGATCCGGAGGAAACCCGCAACCGGGCTTACAGCGTGGCCTGCGGAGCGGCCGTGCGCAAAATGCGCAAGCTTCTGCAGGATCATATCCGCACCATGCCGGGACACGGAAACGCGGTTGATGAAAACGGCTGGATTCTCAAAGAGCCGGTCACATTGCCGGACGATCCGGACGCCGGACTCATTGTGCAGGATCCGCCGTGTTTTCATGACCGGCTTTTTATTCCGGGTTACTCCGGCGAAGGCATTGCCGGTGCGGATGAGACCGGCACGGATTTTGATCCGCTTAAGAAGTGACGGGAAAGTATGAAAAAATTCGAACCGGACAGCAGAAATATTGTGGATGCGGCGAACAACCGTGAGGCGGATCGTCTGCCGCTGTATGAGCACGGGTTTGATTCAGGAGTTGTTGAAAAAATAATCGGCGAGCCCGTGACTCCGCTGCTCTCCGGAAGTTATGCGGACCGGGTTGAAGCGTACCGGCGGATCAGCCGCTGCGGAATTCTGCTCGGCTACGATTGCATTCCGTTTGAACGGAATATCTGCCGGATGATTCAGGACGGCCGGGGCCTTCGCGGACAGGCGTCCGCCATTATTCGCACCATGGCGGATGTGGAAAATTATCCATGGGAAACCAAGCTGCCGGAATATGTGCGGCGCTTTGAGCAGGACTATGCCGCGCTGAGGGAAGCGCTGCCGGAAGGCATGAAAGCGGTCGGCGGAGTCGGCAACGGCCTGTTCGAAACCATTCAGGACTTTGTGCCGTTTCAGGAGCTGGCATTTTTGCAGGCGGATGAGCCGGACGTGTATGAAGCGCTCTGGAAAAAAACCGGCGATCTGATGGTTGCGCTCTGGAAATGGGCGCTGGAAAACTGTTCCGACTGCTTCGCCGTGTGCCGTTTCGGTGATGATCTGGGATTCCGTTCGTCAACGCTTCTGCAGCCGGATGAAATCCGCAGGCACATCATTCCGCAATATAAGCGGGTGATTGATCTGGTTCATGCACACGGCAAGCCGTTTCTGCTGCACTCCTGCGGAAAGATCTATGATGTGATGGATGATCTGATTGCAGCAGGGATTGATGCCAAGCATTCCAATGAAGATGCCATTGATACTTTTGATGTCTGGGTGAACCGCTATGGTGGCCGGATCGGCAATTTCGGCGGCGTGGAGATGAACATCATGACACTTAATACTCCGGATGAGGTAAAGGCCTATGTCCGGGCGCTGCTGCCGAAAATTGAAGGGCATGGCGGGATTGCCATCGGAACCGGCAACCAGATTTCACCGTACACGGAACCGGCCAACTGGATCGCCATGACCGAAGCCGTTCGCGAGTGGCGCGGGGAGAAAATTTAAATAATGAAAGATATGATCAAACTGGAGCAAACCTGCGATGCGATGTTTAAAGCCGGGATGAACGGCGTGGTTTCAGTGAAGACAACGGCTGACCGCAAGGTGGAGTTTGTGTCGTTCACAAACGGGAAGACGCTGGCGCTGGTCAAATCGGCGATGGGCTATCCGGCCTGTTATCCGGTGCATGATGTCAGGATTGAAAAGCCGCTCAAGGCGGTACTGATGGATCTCGACGGCACAACGGTTCACAGCGAGCATTTCTGGATCTGGATTATCGAGAAAACCACAGCCAGCCTGCTGGGCAATCCGAAGTTTGAATTCGAAACAGGCGATGAGTCGCATGTGTCCGGTCATTCGGTTTCTGAACATCTCCAGTACTGCGTCCGGAAATACTGTCCGGATAAAACCGTCGAAGAGGCGCGGATGTGGTATTTCAAACACACCAATTTCGAGATGAATGAAATTCTCGAAGGCCGGGGCAAAAAAGGAGCATTCACGCCGTCGCCCGGCATCAAAGAGTTCCTTTGTGAACTCAAGGCGATGAAGGTGAAGATCGGCCTTGTCACTTCCGGACTTTACGAAAAAGCGTGGCCGGAAATTCTCAGCGCATTCCAAACCCTGGACATGGGCGATCCGAAAGAGTTCTACGATGCCATCATTACCGCCGGGCACGCCATCCGCCCCGGTGAGCCGGGAACGCTCGGAGAGCTTTCGCCCAAACCGCATCCGTGGCTCTACGCTGAAACCGCGCGCGTCGGTCTCGGCATTCCGTTTGAAGAGCGCCACCGCGTCGCCGGGATTGAAGACAGCGGCGCCGGAATTATTTCCATCCTGCTGGCGGGGTTTGCGCCGGTCGGAATCGCCGGCGGCAATATCATCGAGAGCGGCACGCGGCCCCTTTGCGCCTGTTACGAGGAAAGCTTTGAGGCCGTGCTCGCGCAATTACGCTGAGGATCACGGGATTTTTACGCAGGCGGTTTCGGGAATCCAGGCTTCGGATTGATCCGGCATGCGGGCGTGAATCCAGCCGTTCCGGTTCTGCCACTTCCTCTTTTCAAAGCAAACCGCAACCGCTACTCGCCCCACATCAGCCAAACAAAGGCGGCCCCGGCAAGAACTGCTACGGCCGTGAAAGGGACACTAACCCGCATAAAATCTCGGAAACGGACCGAATAGCCCCGTTTTTTTAGAATTCCCAGCGTGACGACATTGGCGGAAGCCCCGATCGGTGTCAGATTGCCGCCAAGGCAGGCACCAACCAGCAGGCCGAACATAAGCAGAGGAACCGGCGCGCCAATCTGGCCGGCCACTTTTTCGGCAACCGGGATCATCACCAGCAGGAACGGTACGTTATCCACAAAGCCCGAGATGACTACTGCAAACAGAACTATCAACGCAAACGCGAGCGCCGCGTTAGTGCCGACCCAGCCAGACATACTGGATGCCAACTTATCCATCCAGCCGGAATCACTGAGGCCGCCCACCAAAACGAAGATGCCGATCAGAAAGAACGTCGTGTCCCAGTCGAGCGTTCTGCCGAGCTTGCGCAAACTGCCCCAGCGCGCGATGCCGCGAAACCAAACCAGAGCGACCGCTCCGAGAACCAAGGTGTAGGTTCCGGCAAACCACTTGAATTCAGGATCAAACAACGTGGCAAAGGAAAGTCCGAGAATCAGAAGGCCGAGTAACGAGGCCGGAACCCAGGAACGGGCGGTCTCCTGCGCCAGTAAAACCGATTTTGTGCGGTGATGGCGGAATATCCGCGCCAGCACCAGCAGCGAGACAATTGCTCCGGTCTGTATGGCAAAGAAAATGCCGAGCCGCCCCTGATACACGAAAAAATCCCAAAACCCCATGTGCATGTAACCGGCCAGAATCATGCTCGGCGGGTCGCCGATCATTGTCGCCGTTCCTTGCAGGTTACTACTCACGGCGATACCGATCAGCAACGGAACCGGACTTGTTTTAAGTTTATCCGCCAGACTCAACGCTACCGGCGCAAGAAGAAGCACAACTGCAACATTTTCCACAAATATGGAAACGCAACCCGACAGCGCACACAGGATCAGCATGGTACCGCGCGTACTTTTGGCTTTATCGACCAGCCATTCGGCTATTACCGCCGGGACACGGGACATCATGAAAATTTCGGCCAGGATCAAGGTGCCTAAAAAAAGACCCATAACATTCCAGCTGATCTTGCTGAAGAGAGCCTCCTGCCATGTCAGTACACCGGTAACGATCAGAAGAACGCCACCGATGCACGCGACCCACGAACGTTTTCCCGGCATGAAGACGAACAGAACATAGCAGAGGATAAATGTAACCAGACTGATCCACTCTTTTGTCATACACTCACTTGTACCTTCATCTCGTCAGGCTTGCAGCTGCGTTACTTTGGGGGAACGGCGTCAAAACTATGCTTTCCAAAACATCCACCAAGGTGTCTTGTTGGATTTTAAGATTTCTGACTCACTTTCCTGCAGTTTGAAATACGGAATAAATAAGTTCTCCATGCTGTAAAAGCCTTTTGGCTTACCTCGCAGGTTTTCGACGGCAAATAGTACGCCATTGCCAAAAGCCTCACGAGTAATGGCCTCGTGCTTTAACCGCACTGTTTGATAGGGGAAGCCAAACAGGATTTCATGAACGCTTATGATGCCGCCCGCTCGGACGGTATTGATGGATTCATTCGGTAAACCCAGCTCGCGTGCGATGATTTTGGCGGTGCCTGAAATCTCGGGCTTCGTCTTGTAATGCTCTTCAATGATCGCAATGTCGGTATAGGGGGCGATGTTTTTCAATATTTTAGCGGCAACAATCAGGAAATTAATGCCCAGCGTAATATTTGGTGAATGCATTACCACAGTTTGTTTCGCAAGGACTTTCAGTTTTTCTAATTGGATATCTGAATAACTCGAAACTGCGCTGACAATGGTGATTTTTCTCTTTGCCGCCGCAGCTCCATAGTAATCGATACCGGTTTCAGAAGAAAAATCGATGATGACATCGACCGGCATTCGATCCATCAACTGCCCGGCTTCGAACTCGTCTTTTGAATAAATAAGACCTGGTTCATCAGACGTGACCCCCAGAAATTCAGGAACTGACCGGTGCTCCAGTAAAGTCGTCTTGCGGACGACCCACTGTAATTCCGTTTTTTTACTCTCGAGAAGAACAGCGGCGACCGCTTTTCCGGTTTTCCCAAACCCAATTAATCCTACTTTCATTTTGATCCTCCTGTGATTAATGCCGGCAACCGAACACGCCCGCACGGATTTGCTACATGAATAAGGGGGCCAAGAAACGGATAACCAGCCAGACACAAAGGCTGCCTACCACAAGTACTATGGAATACTTTCTCCAATGATCCATAGTGGCAGGCGTTCCTTCGCCGGTATCGCCTTTGAAATAGCGGATGTCGATATACCGAACGAATACCAGAGATGCCGCCGCAAGCAGATAGCCGACATCCAAAAAAGAAGGAAACTTTGGATGTTTTTGAAGCAGAAAGGCAGCCGCTAAAGCCAAGAGCGCAACGCCTAAAAACATCCAATAGAGGCGGGTGAGACAACCGGCCCCACTGCTATATTCATTATTGTCCTGTAGCTTCATGACACACCATCCCATTTTGTTTGCGCCAAAAGCGCAGTTCAATGGATGGCGGCCCGACCATCTCAATACCTGCGAGAACACGTTGCCCTCGCACCCAGACGACAACAACGCATACAAGACGGCCGCTGTCGGAAAATGAATATGCAGATTGTTTACTTCATCCGCAATTGTTTTTTAAATTTACAGTCACTGCGCCGAAAACTTTTGATAAGCATCAAGTGAACAGCTGGATGGCCGGGTTGTGAGGACTTTTTCGAAAAAGCATCATCCTCCAGACAGGCACTCTAAATTATTGAATAGCCAAACAGGCGGTTGCGGGAATCCAGGCTTCAGATTGATCCGGCATGCGGGCGTGAATCCAGCCGTTCCGGTTTTCCAGCCATTGGAACTCCGTCGCTTCGTGCAGCGGCGTGTCGTAGGCCGCGTCGTAGGCATAACCCGGTCCGAGGCGCGCTTCGGTGGATTCAATCACCACGCCGTCCAGCGGACGGAAAAGTGACGTCAGCAGTGAAACCGCCGGAATCAGCGCGGCAACGCTCAGAACGATCCAGCCTCGGCGCGGAATGGTTTTTCCGATGACGCGGGCCGTCAGGAAGAGCGCCCAGCCGGTCAGATAAATCAGCGTCAGCAGTGCACCGCGAGTCGACGGACTCCAGCGGTTGAACTGTTTCCAGGCACCGGAAATTTTTGCAGCCGGAGTTTCCAAGGTTTGGAAGCGGTCGGTGCGCTGGGCACGGATGAAGGTGATGCTTTCGCGCGTCTGCCGATCAAACGGATTACGCCGTTCGGCGGCGAGATAGTTGTCGAGCGCCCGTCCGTTTTCGCCGGCGAAGAACCAGCTGTTACCGGCATTTACAAACCGTTCCTGCGGCTCGAACCCGAGCGCCGCTTCGGTGAAGAGCGGCTGCGCTTTATCCGGCTGTTCGGTGCGCATTTGCATGGCCTGTGCAAACAGTTCGTCAGGTGTGGCGGCAAAGGTCGAGAGCGCGGAAAAGACGCATACCATGAGAAGGATGGTGGGTAGGGACGGATCGCCGAGCCGTCCGCGGCGCGCCCGGTGGTCGCGCCCTACCTTTAGAGGAAGCGCTTTTTCGATCCGGTGAACCAGTTCGCAGGCGGTGGATGCCTTGCGCGGCGGAGTGCCTTGCGGCGCGTAGTGTTCCGTATCCTGCCGCGCGAAGCGGTCACGGATGTCATGGATCAGTTCCAGGCTTACGTTTTGTTTTTCAAGTTCCGGAGCGACGGTTTCAAACGTGACGGATTCGGCGTTCAGGTTGAAGCGATCAGCCAGATAGTTTTTCCAGGCAGATTCTTCGTCCTGTTTAACTGCGCGGCGGAAGAGGCGTGCGGCGCGAACGGCGCGGGCGTAGGCGGCGTCAGTGCGGCAGCGGTCGAGACAGCGGAGCCACGGGCGCAGTGCCAGCCAGAGCAGGGGCGGCAGCAGCCAGAAGGCCCAGGCGTTGCGTGCAACGAATTCAACGGTTCGGTAGGTGTTCATAGTCAGTCTGCTTTCTTTCCGATTATCCCGGATTCCGGTGAGAAGAGCTTTTGCTTTCTGGGGGTCGCCGATGTGCGGCTGATAAATGGTTTGTTTGCCGTCCGGGTCAACGCGGATGCCCAGCGGCGCGGTGCGGATCGTCTGGTAGGTTTTCTGCACCGGATCGAAAAGCTGGAGAGCCAGCGCCGGAACGGCCGGAATGCCGCTGCGCAGCGGGCGCAGAATGTACGTGAAGGTTCTGGAATTATCGGTCGATGTCTCACGTAATGGCCGTGGATTGATCTGGAATTCGGAGCCGATTCCTTCCATCACAACGTCGGGCAGGTCTTTAATTTGTGCGCCGAACGACAGGTCGCTCAACGCAACGGTCAACAGCATCGGCTGGCCGATAACGCATTCCTTAGGTTGAACGGAGGCGTTGGCCGTGCAGCGGCCGACAATGCCGCTGTAGCGTGCAGTACGGCCCGTTTCCGGCAGCGCCTGCACCGTGATTTCCGGCACCGGTGCCGAAAGATAGATGCGCTCGA
This sequence comes from Kiritimatiellales bacterium, assembly GCA_041661845.1. Taxonomy (GTDB): domain Bacteria; phylum Verrucomicrobiota; class Kiritimatiellia; order Kiritimatiellales; family Tichowtungiaceae; genus Tichowtungia. The sequence goes on from JBAZTQ010000003.1 coordinate 58,414, forward strand.
ACCGGTCGCTCTTTTCGGGGACGTTGAAAAAGTGATTATCAAAATAGCTGGGATACTGACTGGAAGCGCGGCGGGTTTCCATCAGAGCGCAACTGAGGCTGGCTGCCGCCGGACGGAAGAGGCCTGCGCGGCGCGGAATCAGCATGCAAGAAAAAGTCAGCTGCTCCTCGGATGCGGTAGTGATTTTTCGGGCGATAATGCGCTCACCGTTTACCGGCAAACCGATCCGTTCTTTTTCCGGTACGCCGGGATCGAGCGGATAAACCTCCCAGTCCGGATTACGCATGACCGGCAGCTCCAGCAACAGCTCGTTGCAGCGTGTGAACGATATTTTGCTGGTCCAAGTCACGGTCATTTTCACCGGCTGATCGACATACAGATTGGTTGAGCTGAGTGCGACGACCAGTTCCATCTCATCGGCACGGCGCGGCGCGGAAACGGCCATGCGCAGCGGAGCGGTTTCAACGGAACCCTCTTTGGTTTTCACCTTGAATGGCGGAACCGTCAGCATACCGGCCTGTTCCGGAATGATTTCAATACGGAAGCGCTGCGGCGGTTTATCTGACGGAACCGGAGTGATTCCGGCCACCGTGAATCCGCCGCCCGCCGGAATTTGCGGCGGCTCCGCTTCGCCGTTCACTTCGAGCAGCAGCGTGAACGGTTCATAGACAAACAGGCTGGCCGCCTCCGGTTTCAGGCTGACGCTTAACTCGGCCTGTGCAGAGCACGCCAGCCCAATAACCAATAACCAATAACCAATAACGCAAAGCTTCATCACCAATTCTTCTCCACATTGGCCCCGGCGCGTCCGGCTTTCTGCTGCGCCCGCTGTTCCATATTGGCGGACTCTTCCGTCAGAATTTCTTCGGCTGTGTAGTTAGGTGCCGGCAGCGAGCGGCTTTCAAGCGCCGTCTTGAAATTCTGCGAACTCATCGGCATTGAAATGTCACCCGGCTTGTCGGTTTGCGACAACTCCGCATTTTCGTCAAAATCCCACTTTGGCTGATCTTCTTCTGACTCGTCGTCCTGCTGATTCTGTCCTTTATTCTGATCGGCCAGCAGGCTGAGCGCCTCCTGCATCCGGCGGGCCGACGTGAGAAACGCTGAATTGGCCTGCGGCCAGTTCGAGGTCTCCGGCGTCAGATTTACGATCGCGGCCTGTTGCGATTCTCTGGCGGCGGCCAGTTTATCGGCGGCCTGATCCATTTCCGTCGGCGGCGGTGCATCGCCTTCACCGTATGCTGCCAGCAGCATTTTCTGAATCACGGTGCGGACATCCTGTATGACGCCTAGAACTTTACCGGTGCCGTCACCGACCGTTGTTTGTTCCGTGAGTCCGGAGGCTGCTGCAGATGTAATTTCCTCCGGTTTCGCCGGCGGACGTTTTTTCAGGAGTTGCTGGCTCTGCTGGGAGAGAACGGTTTCCCGCTGAGTCAGAACCTTCAGCTCTTCAATTGCCGCCTTAAGTTTTGCCTGCAAATCCTCTTCGGCCTTTTCCTGCGCCTGTACGGCCAGTTCGACTTTGCGGATTTGTGCGCTGACGCCGGCAATCTGCTGAGCGGTTTTTTCATCACCGGGCAGGATCAGCGAGGCGCGCAGAAATTCTTCCCGCGCATCCTGCAATATGGTCAACGCCGACCGCGGATCGGCCACTACCGGGTTCTGTGCTTCGGCCCAGAGCGTGCCGGCTTTTTCAATATGCTGAGCGAAATCTTTTTCCAGTGGTTGGAAATCCGGCGAACATCCGGCAATCAAAAGGGCCGTCAGTACCGGCAGAATCCGCCGGATCAGCGGAAAAATCCAGAGCAGCAAGGCCAGCGCGATCAGCCACGGATAGCCTTCGGTATAAACGGTCTGTCCTTTTTCTGAAGTGGGGATTCCTTTTGTATCCGCCAGCATCTGCCGATAGACGGCGACTAAATCAAACGGCTGGGTGCGCGCCGGATAATAGACGACGTTCGGACTTCCGGCGGCCAGCTGGGTCAGCTTTTCTTCGTCGAGCCGCGTGATGACATCGGTACCTTTATACTGCATCCACGCATTTGTTTTTACAGGATCCGGTATTTTTACTCCGGCCACCGGGTCGCCGATGCCGATGATCAGCACCCGCGCTCCGCATTCGCGAAGTTCCTCGGCGGTTTTTTCAATCTGGCTGATCGTGTCTTCACCGTCGGTGAGAATGATCATATCCTGATGTCCCTTTTCTGATTCGTGCAGGACGACGTCGATTGCTTTTTCAATCGCGGCCTGTAACGAGGTGCCGCCGACTTCGGCGTCCGACGGCGCAGCGCGTTCCAGCATGAAGCGGATAAAGTTGCGGTCCAGCGTGAGCGGAACGCGCACCGACGCGGCACCGGCAAAAGTGATCAGTCCGATCTGCTGTCCGCGCAGATGATCCAGTCCTTCAAAAACCGCGATCTTCGCCGCGTCGAGGCGGGACGGAAAAACATCGGCGGCCAGCATGCTACGCGATATATCGAGTGCAATAACCAGATCGCGGCCCTTCATGCCGGCCGGGCCGGGGTGCGGATTCCATGCCGGCTGCGCCAGTGCGAGAATAAGTGTGGCGAATGAGCCCAGTCGCAAAGCAATGTTCTTTTTCATCCCTTTTGAAAAGAGGCTCCGACTCCCGCGCAGTTTTTCAGCGGCTTCGTTCTGCAACCGTTGCGCACGGAACAAAAGCCTCCCGAGAATCGGAAGCGCGGCCAGCAACAGCAGCATTTCTGGAGATTTTAAAATCATCATTCGGCATTCGGCGTTGGGAATTCGTCATTTACGCGGCGTTGCCGCGCCGGCTCTTCGGTTACCCGCAGGACGGTGGCGTTCAGAATCTGTTCGAGCAGAAGCAGGAGCAGGGCGGGGAATGCGAAGAAGGCAAAGATGTTCCGGTACTCGGTGTAGAGCAACGTCGTGTTCTTGATCTCGCTCTTTTCGAGTTTATCGATTGTCGCGTAGGCTTCGGTCAGCGCCTCGGTGTCATAAATTTTCCAGAAAGCTCCACCGGTTCCTTCACTGATCATCCGGAGCAGCTGTTCCGCATCGGTCAGTTCGGCGCGGGTTTCGCCCGAGTCGCCGAGGCTGATGGCATAAAGCCGGATGCCCCATTTTTTCGCCAGACCGGCGGCTTCCTGCGGCAGGTGCAGGCCGCAGTTATTTTCACCGTCGGTCAGCAGAATAATGGTTTTACTCTGCATCGACGCGGCGGGGGCTTTGACGGAATCCTCCTCCTTATCGGTGCGCCAGTCGTTCATGCGATCGAGATGTGCGCAGGCCAGCGACAGCGCATCGCCGTAGGCGGTACCGTCTTCGTTCGGCCGATCCTGAATTTTAACTTCCTGCACCAGCTGGACGAGTGCGCTGTGCCCGAACGTGAGCGGACTGAGCGTATCGGCATAGCGTGCGAACGTGATCAGGCCGATCAGATCGTTGGGTCGGTTTTTAATAAACGCTTCGACGGTTTTTTTCGAAGCTCCCATGCGGGTTGTTTTTTCACCGGTTGCTGAAGTGATATTCCGGTCCATACTGCTGGAAATATCGACCAGCATTTCAATGGCGATGCCCTGGCGGGTTTCTTCGCTGACCGGCAGTTCTTTGCGCGGTCCGGCGAGTGCAACAATCAGGAGTGCCAAAGCGCATGTGCGCAGAATCCGCAGGAGTATCAGCCATTTGACCCGTCGCGGCTGTCTGACTCCGCGCCAGCCGGCCAGACTTGAAACGACGACGGCGTTCAGCCGCCGTTTACGCAGAAACAGCAGCGCGAACGGCAGAAGCACTAAGGCCCATGGAAACGAAAAGCTCAATCGTCGGTTCCTCCTGCAGGTATCGGAGCCGGAGCGGGCGGCGGCACCACCGGCACGGCATCAATGACGATTTCAAGGTTTGGAAAAATATACTGCCCGCCGCCAACCTCGGCGGTGAGGTTGGTCAGTACCGTTTGTCCGGCCTCGACGCCTTGCCAGATCACGATCCGCTTTTGAACAAAGCGGCTGGCGGTGATGCGCTGGATCGGAACTTTTTCGACCGTTCGCAAAACCAGATTTGAGACGGCTGGAATCAAAATGCGCACCGGCTTCGCGTCCGGTGTTTCCACTGTCAGCTCAGCGCGCAGCGGAACACCGGGTAT
>JBAZTQ010000004.1:0-51478 GCA_041661845.1 Kiritimatiellales bacterium
GATACCTGCTCGGCGTCGTTTTCATAACGCTTCGGAACTGACAGTTAAAATGTGAAAGGGTCTCGTAGCCGCATTCGTAAGCGATTTCGGATATGGTGCGGGTGGTTTCAGTCAGAAGCCGGCAGGCTTGAGCAATACGCAGCTCTTTGACCACTTCCATGAAACACTTGCCGGTTGTGCTTTTGAACAGCCGGCTGAACGCGGCTGAGCTGAGCCTCACGCTCTGCGCAACCTCCGCCTGCGATATGGGGCCGGTCAGATTCTGATTGAGATACTGGAATGCCTTACTGATCCGTTCCTCCTGCCTCCGGTTCAGGCGGATCCGGCCTGCGGAACGTCCCACAGGATGGCTGTCCCGGTCCTGACTCAGGCGGTAGAGAATATCCAGAAGCTCCAGCAGGCGTTCGGATGTATTGAGTGTCGGGAACTTTTTAAACCGGGCGGCCGTTTCTTTACGAACAGACGCACTGAAGGTCACACCGGCGCGGGCGGCCTCCATCAATTCCCGCACCGGCTGCATTTCCGGCTGCTTGAAGAACTCTGCACCTATGAACCCGGGCAGAAACTGGATATAAAACGTCTCCGCCTCCGGACATTTGGGTGCCACCCGCCACATATGAGGCACGTTGGGAGCAATAAATACAAGGTCGCCGGGGCCGAAATGCGCGATGGATCCTCCGACCAGCCGCCGTCCGTATCCCCGGCGGATATAAATCAGTTCATATTCCGGATGATAATGGTACGGAGCCCCGAACTGTTTGCGGATCACTTGCCTCCAGAGAAACGACTGCCGCTCATCCGCAACAATTTTCTCAAATTCAGCACGTAATGGTTTGTTCTGATGCATTGAAGCGCGCCTCTGCTCTACCCTGTAAAATACAGGTTGTAAATTATCACATTGAAAGAATGAATATCTAAAATTCAGTCAAAAAACAACCATGTTTCGTCAAATCACAGGAAGATCGGGGCTGTTGTTCGTGTTAGCGTATGAACAGAATTTATGACGAATTCAAAAGATAGTTTTTCGCTGGATGCCGTGGTGGCAGGTTATCTTGGCGTGGATATTGCACCGGGATTCCCGGCGGGCCGCGTATCGGTTTCAGCTTCGGAACTTTTCCGTCCGGGCAAACTGATCGAAACCGAAGGACTTAGTATTTCGCTGGGGGGCGTTGTGGCTAACACGGGTTTAGCCATGAAAACATTCGGCCGTCGGGTCGAATTGATGGGATGCGTCGGCTGTGATGCGCTGGGAGACGTTGTGGTCACCCGGCTTCATGAACAAGGCGTGACCGGCGGTATCCGCCGGAACCGCCGCGCGGGAACGGCGTACGGCATCGTCGTGGCGCCGCCCGGTATGGATCGGATATTTTTTGAAGATCCGGGCTGCAACGGCGTTTTTACTTCGGATGACATTGATTATGAAACCGTCGCAAAAAGCCGTCTTTTCCATTTCGGCTACCCTCCTCTGATGAAGAGTCTGTGGGAAAACGACGGCGCAGAGCTCCAAAAACTGTTTAAGCTCGTTCGCCAGCTTGGCGTGGCGACTTCTCTGGATATGGCCCTGCCTGACTCAGACAGTCCTGCAGGAAAGGCCGACTGGCAGAGTATTCTGGCGAACACGCTGCCGTATGTGGACATCTTTGTACCCAGCATTGAAGAGATCCTTTTCATGCTGGAACCGGAGCACTATGCGCGCATCTTGGCCGACGCAAACGGCCGCGACATGGTGGACGCTGTTCCTCAGGAACTCATTGAGCGTCTTGCGGGCCGAATACTGGATATGGGCGTCCAGATTCTGATGGTCAAGGCCGGACATCGCGGCGCATACATCCGGACCGGTGATATTGAAAAACTGAACCGTTCAACGCCGTTCCGGATTCCTTCCGGCAACCGGGATCCGCAAGGGTTGTGGGTGCCGGCTCTTCCGGTTGATTCCCGGCGCTTCAAGAATGCCTGCGGCGCCGGCGATTGTGCCGTGGCCGGATTCCTCACCGCCCTGCTGAACGGCGCGGAGATCGAAACCGCCGCCCGGTACGCGATGCGCGCAGGACGCGACAATCTCTACGGCGTTGATGCATGTTCGGGGTTATCAGACTGGGAAAAAATGACCGATACCATCAAGACGGATTTCCGGAGGTAAATTACTGAATATGAAAACAAAACTTATGATCGGTTGGGACATTCAGGATATCACTCCTGACAAACCCGTTGAGCTGATCGGGCAGTACTATCAGCGGATCTCACAAAGCGTACGTGATCCTCTGGCTGTTACCGCTCTGGCGATCGACAGCGGAACAGCGCAATCCGTTATGGTGTCGATAGACATTCTCTATGTCACAAAAGATTTCCAGGAAGAGGTTCGTGAGGCGGCTTATGCGCTGATCCCGGATCTCGACCCGAAGATGATTTTCCTCAACGCGACACATATTCACAGCGCACCCGCCTGGTTTGTACCTTTCCGCTGGTGGTCTCCGGCAGAGCAGGCCATGCAGCCCGCTGAAATACGGTCTTTTTTGCTCAAGCGCGTTGTGACGGCCGTGGAAAACGCATGGAAAGCCCGTAAGCCCGGAGGTGTGAGTTCCGCAAGCGCCTATGCGGTGACAGGATTCTGCCGCCGGACGCTTTATGCCGACGGGCACGCGGAAATGTACGGCAAAACAAACCGGAAGGATTTTCTGGGAGTGGAAGCCGGAAACGACCCTGTGGTCAGAATGCTTTTTACATGGGATGCCCAGAACCAGCTGACCGGTGTAGTTGTCAATGTCGCCTGTCCGTCCCAGGTGATGGAAGCGCAGTACGCGGTGTCTGCGGACTTCTTCGGCGAGCTGCGCAAACGGATCCGCGCCACGTACGGCGATCAGGTGCATGTGCTGGCACAGCTGAGCGCCGCCGGCGACCAGTCGCCCAGAAATCTGCCGGCGCAGTCAAAAGATGAAATCAACTACTGGAACGAAACCGGCGTAATTGCCATTGCCCAACGGCTCGAAAAAGCTGTCGCGGAAGGCTATGCCGCCGCGCGCAGCCGCATCGAGCACACGCCGGTTTTCAAGCATACCGTGACAGAACTAGAGCTTCCCGTCCGGCGGGCCGGAGCGGAAGAATATAAAGCGGCCTGCGAGGAAGTGAAGCGGCTGACCGCCGGCTATCCGGATTTCCTGACGGCCTCGCGCACCTTGTTTGCCGAGTTTGTGAAAGGCACACACGACGGCGAAAAACGCCAGCCGCACGGGCCGTTTGACAATAAAGAACTCGATTTCGTGCAGCTCGAAAATGCACAGGCGGTCATCAAACGCTTTGAGGAACAGGACAGCCGACCGCCCTTTTCAATAGAAATGCACGCCCTCCGGATCGAAGAGTGCGCTTTTGTGACCAACCCGTTTGAGCTCTATCTGGACTACGGCCAGGCGATCATTGCGCAAAGCCGGGCGAAACAAACTTTTGTGGTACAGCTTGCCTGCGACACAGGCAGTTACCTGCCGACCGCCCGCGCTGTGACCGTCGGCGGCTACGGCGCTCTCATCATAAACGGAATAGTCGGCCCAGAGGGCGGACAAATGCTCACAGAAGCCAGCGTGAAGGCCATCGACCAATTGTGGAAGGGATAACCGCACATGAAAAATATTACTGTTGGTTTTGTCGGGTTCGGCGAAATGAATTCGCCGCGCGAAATTATTGAGAAAAAGTGCAGCGCCGCGCGGGCGGTTCTTGCGGGACTGGATTTAACCGTGGTCGATACAGCTCCGGTCAGCGACGATCCTGCCGGACAGGACGTGCGGCGGGCCGTGAAAGATCTTTCCGCCAAACGCATCGATGTGCTGGTGGTTTGCATTGCCGGATGGATTCCGACGCACGCAGTCATCGGCGTCATCAACGAATTCAAACATGTGCCGATGCTCCTGTGGGGACTGGCCGGTTATTACGAAGGCAACCGGCTCATCACGACCGCCGACCAGGCCGGAACCACCGCCCTCCGGAAAACCATGGAGGATCTCGGCTATCGTTTCAGCTTCGTTTACGACTGCCCCGGCAAACCGCCAAAGATCGAGGCGATCAAAAATTTCCTGCTGGCGGTGAGCGCCACCCGCGCCTTGCAGCAGGCCAAGGTCGGCATGATGGGCTACCGCGACATGAACCTGTACGCGACGCTGTTCGACGGCGTGTCGCTGAAGAAAACGCTCGGGGTGGAAGTCGAGATTTTTGAAATGCTCGATATGGTGCAGCGCGCCGAACGCGTCACGGCGGAAGACGTGCAAACGATCGTTGAGCGGGTTAAACGCACCTGGAAGTTTGAAAAACCGGCCGAACCGCAGACACTCGAAAAAAGCGCCCGGTACTATCTGGCTCTCAAAACGATCATCGAAGAACGGCGTTACGATGCCGTATCCCTCATTGATGTGGACGGCATGAAGAAACTTCTGCAGCTGCCGCCCGGAATGATTCTCATGCTGATTGCCAATGAGCTGAACATTCCGACCACGCCGGAAAACGATTCGCTCGGTTCCGTGACGCAGCTCATCGTGCGCGCACTCACCGGTCAGGCCGCCGCCTATTTTGAATTTTACGAATTCATGGAAGACCGTGTTCTCGTCGGCGTGCCCGATTACGTTCCGGCCGCCGTGGTTGACGGAGATGTGTGCGTGCGGCCTACGCGCTTCGGCAGCTTCAGCGAAGGCGTCCTCAATGTTTCCAAGGTCAAGACGGGGCGTGTGACACTCTCAAGATTTTTGCCGTACGGCAAAGGCTACGCCATGCATGTGGTCACCGGAACGGCGGTTACGCCGCGTTCCTGGGAGGAAGCGGGCTGGCAGCAGCCGGCTCCGCAACTGCCCGGACTGGAAATCATCCTCGACACGCAGGTGGAAGAGTTCGCGGAGAAAGTGGCCTGCCAGCACTACATTCTTTCGTACGGCGACACGACCGCGCAGCTGAAGGCGTTTTGCAAACTGAACCGGATTGAAATGATTTAACAGGAACAATAACCAACCGTAAGGAGATACTCTATGAGTACAAAAACCACATCGCCCGTCTGGGCAAAAGTTGATCTGAAAAAAATTCCATCCATGAAAGTCCCGGCTCCGGGCCCGAAGTCCAAAGCCGTTCATGAACGCTGCACGCGCTACTTCAAAGGCTTGAGCGGCCAGGTCAAACTGTTCCCCGTGGCCTTCGAGTCCGCCCACGGCTGCACGATGAAAGATGTGGACGGCAACGAGTACATCGACTTTTCGTCGGGCATCTACGTGACCACGCTGGGTCACTGCCACCCCAAAGTGACCGAGCAGGTTCAGAAATATGCCGGACAGCTGATGAACTGCCACGACTTCACCACGGAAATCAAAACGCGGCTGATGGAAAAAATGGCCGCCACCCTGCCGGGCGACCTCAACGGCTTCCAGCTCTACGACTGCGGCACGGCGGCGGTCGAAGCCGGACTGCGCGTCTGCCGTGCGGCAACCGGTAAACACGAAATGATTTCGTGTTTCAACGATTTCCACGGCAAAACCCTCGGCGGCGTTTCGCTGGCCGAATTCTCCGCTCAGGTCAACGGGCCGACCCGCGTTCCGGGCAGCCACATGGTGCCCAGACCCAATCCCTACCGTCCTCTCTGGAAAAAGACCGACGGCACGATTGATACCGACGCCTACATCGCGTTCTATGAAGAATACATCCAGCGCGGCACGGCCCGCATGGTCGCGGCCTTCGTGCTGGAACCGATTCAGGGCTGGGGCGGATCGGTCATGCCGCCGGACGATTTCCTTCCGAAACTCCGCGCCATGTGCGACCGCAACAAAATCCTGCTGATGGCGGACGAAGTTCTCACGAGCATGGGCCGCACCGGCAAATGGCTGGCCTGTGAACATTGGGACGTCCTGCCGGATGTCGTAACGCTCGGCAAAGGTTTCGGCAACGGCTTCCCTGTCACGGCGGTCTGCGTGCGCGAGCCCTACAAGGAAAGCATCGAGAAAATCTCCGCGTCGTCGAGTTACGGCGGCAATCCGATGGCCTGCGCCGCCGCGCTCGCCTGCTTCGAAGTAATCGAAGAGGAAAACCTGCTGGAACGCGCCGCTCATCTGGAAGCGCTGGCGATGAAATATATGCGCGGCATGATGGAGCGCCATCCCATTGTCGGCGACGTACGCGCCAAAGGCTGTTTGATGGGCATTGAGCTCGTCAAAGACCGTGCGGCGAAAACCCCGTTCGACGAGGCCGGCAAGCTGGTTTATCAGAAAGCCTTCGCGAAAGGCCTGGCGTGGATTCCGGCTGGACACATTCTGCGCATGAGCCCGGCGATTGTCATGGATGACGCCACGCTGCTCAAAGGTCTGGAAATGATCGACGAAGCCATCGGCGAAACCGAAAAGGAACTCGGGTTCGCATAATGAAAAAAGACGCTCCAATGAAAAGCTCTGCGCATCCGGAACCGGCAGGTATCCTTAAAACAGCGCAGCATAACCTCCGCAAAGCGGCGGAGCGTCTTCATCTTGCTGAACCGATTCTGCAACGCCTGCTCCGTCCGAAAGAACAGATCACGATGCAGCTTCATCCGGTTCTGCCTTCCGGCAGGCCGCTGACGACGGTGGCCTATATCGCGCGGCACAGCGATGTGCTGGGCCCGGCCAAAGGCGGCATCCGGATGACGGCGGATGTCAGTGCGGATGAGATCGCCGGACTGGCCATGGAAATGACCTGGAAAACCGCGCTGATCGGCGTTCCGTTCGGCGGCGGTAAAAGCGGAATCGCCTGCGATCCTGCCGCACTGACCGCTGAAGACAAGGAAGTGCTGATCCGCGCGTTTGCCCGCGCCGCCTTCCGTCATATCGGGCCGGAGGTGTATGTGCCCGCGCCGGACATGGGCACCGGCGAAAAAGAAATGGGTTATCTGCGCGACTGCATTTCCCATTCCGAAGGCGTGTCCATTCCGCGCGGCTGTTTTGTAACCGGCAAACCGGTGATTCTCGGCGGCATTCACGGCCGCCGGGAAGCTACAGGAAAAGGCGTTGTCTATACATTGACATCCGCCTGTCGTCAGCTCGGAATTGAAATCAAAGGACTTCGAATCGCTGTTCAGGGGTTCGGGAACGTCGGAGCGGTCGCTGCAGCACAGCTTGCGGCGATGGGTGCCCGCATAATCGCCGTGAGCGATCTGACCGGCGGGGTTTCTCTCGCCGAGGGGTTGAATATTCAAACGCTGCTGACGCATGTTCAGAAAACCGGCGGCGTGGCGGACTTTCCGGAAACGCAGCGGCTGGCACCGGATAACATTTTCGAGGTGGAGTGCGATGTGCTGATACCGGCTGCGGCGGGATCGCAGATCTCGGCGGAAAATGCCCGGGGAATACACGCCCGCATTATCGCGGAAGGTGCCAACGCGCCGACCACGCCGGAGGCGGATCACATACTCAACGCGAACGGCGTTTTCATTATTCCCGACATTCTCTGCAACGCCGGCGGCGTTTTTGTCTCCTATCTGGAATATACGCAGGAGACACAGCGCGAGCAGATACCTCTGGTTGAAGTAGAGGCGCGGCTCAAAGACCGGATGACGCAGTGCTTTGAAGAGGTCTTCAGTTATGCCCGCGAACACCGGCTCTCTATGCGTGCGGCGGCCATGGATCTGGCGGTCGGCCGCGTCGCCGCCGGAATACGGGCCCGCGGAGCTTACCCGTAATTTAAACAGACAAGGATACAGCACATGAAAACAGTGAAATTTGGAATTATCGGTTGCGGCCTGATGGGCCGGGAGTTTGGCAGTGCGGTGGCCCGCTGGTGCCATCTGGCGGACATCGACGTTCAGCCGGAAATCGTTGCGGTGTGCGACAAGAACTCCGGTTTGACGCAATGGTTCGCGGATCATTTTTCGACGGTGACGCAGGTGACTGATGCTTACCGTGCACTGCTGGCCAATCCCGAGGTTGAAGCCGTGTATGTTGCCGTGCCGCACAACCTGCATCAGGAAATCTACTGCGCCGCTATCGAAGCCGGTAAACACCTGCTGGGAGAAAAACCGTTCGGTATCGATCAGACGGCTAACGACGCCATCATGGACTGCATCCGCAGGCATCCGGAGGTTTTTGTCCGGTGCAGTTCTGAATCGCCGTTTTTCCCGGCCATGCAGCGCATCGGCAGAATGATCGAAGCCGGTGCTTTCGGACAGATTATCGAAGTGAACAGCGGATTCCTGCATTCCAGCGATCTGGATCCAAGCAAGCCGATCAACTGGAAACGGCTGCTGAAGTTCAACGGCGAGTACGGCTGTATGGGCGACCTGGGTATGCACGCCTGTCACATGCCGTTCCGCGCCGGCTGGATTCCGAAGGATGTGCGCGCCGTGCTTTCGAACATTGTGCCGGAACGTCCGGACGGCAAAGGCGGCATGGCACCTTGCGAAACCTGGGACAACGCCACGCTGCTCTGCACCGCGGCAGACGCGACCGGACATGATTTTCCGCTGATGATCAAAACGCAGCGTATTGCCCCCGGCCACAAGAACAGCTGGTATCTGGAAATTCTCGGCACCAAAGCGTCGGCCCGCTGGCGCAGCAAGCAGATCAACACGCTGGAGATTCTGGAATACCGCGGCGGAGAACAGGCCTGGCAGGTGATGGATATGGGCCATGAAATGACTTACAAGTCGATTACCGGCGGAATCTTTGAAGCCGGTTTTTCGGATGTCATTCTGCAAATGTGGGCGGCGTTCGTTTATGAACTGATGCACCGGAAGACTCCGTCGAAATTCGCCGGCTGCGTCACGCCGGACGAGGCCTCGCTGAGCCACCGGTTATTCACCGCCGCTCTGGAATCACAGAAAAATGGATCAAACGAAAAAATCTGACCGCTTTTGATATGAAGTAAAATCATGAAGGAGGAACTATTATGCCCGCGCTGACTGCTTCACCTGATACAGAAAAAAAGGCAAGTGTCCGGTATCTCTACCTGATCACGTTGGTTGCCGCAGTGGGCGGGTTCCTTTTCGGTTACGATCTGTCGCTGATCTCCGGCGCCATCATTTTCCTGAAGGCGGAGTGGAATCTTTCCCCGTTCTGGATGGGCGCGGTCGCGGGCAGCGCCATTCTGGGCTGTCCTTTCGGTCCACTGGCCGGCGTCTGGCTGGCCGACACACTGGGCCGGAACAAGACGCTGATTCTCTCGTCGGCTCTGTTTATTGTTTCCGCCATCGGCTGCGCCCTGGCCCGCGGCATGTTTGATTTCAGCCTCTGGCGGTTCGTAGGGGGCATCGGCGTGGGGCTGGCCTCAACCGTTTCTCCGATGTATATCGCCGAAGTGGCACCGGCCCGGCTGCGGGGGCGGCTGGTTGTGATCAATCAGCTGGCGATCGTCGTCGGCCTTTCGCTGTCCGTATATGTGACCTATCTGTTTTCGTTCGGCGGACACTGGCGCTGGATGTTTGCAACCATGGCGTTTCCCGCCGCGGTTTTCCTGATCGGAATGTTTTTTGTTCCCCGGAGCCCGCGTTGGCTGGCCGCCCGCGGAGATTATGAGGAAGCTCTCGAGGTACTCACCGTGATCAACGGTCCCACTCAGGCCGGAATTGAACTGGAAGAAATCCGTCAGGAACTGGGAGAAGAACACGGCGGCTTCCGCGAGCTGTTCGCGCCGGGCGTACGGCTGGCGGTGCTCATCGGCATCCTGATCATGATCTTTCAGCAGATCAACGGCGTGAACATGATCCTGCTTTACGCGCCGACGATTTTCATGGAAGCGGGAATCAGCAAAGCGCCCGATGCCATTCTCAACAGCGTCTATCTGATGAGCTGGATCACTCTTTGCACGATCGTGGCGTTCTGGCTTACGACCAAATTCGGCCGCCGTCCGATTCTGATCTTCGGAACGCTGGCCATGGCCGCCGGACACGTTCTAATGTTTCTGCGATTCAATTATTCCCTGCCGCCGCTGATGACACTGGCGGGAATGTTCCTGGCTGCCGGAGCATTCACCCTCACGCTCGCGCCGCTGGGCTGGGTCATTCTCTCCGAAATATTCCCCAACCGTTTACGCGGCAAAGCTATGTCGCTGGCCACGATGCTGATGTTTGCCGCATCGTATATCACCGTGAACGTGTTTCCCGTCATGCTCGATAAATTTAAAGGCACCTTCGGCAACCCCGGCGGCACCTTCCTGATCTTCGCGGGAATCTGCATCGCCTGCTCCCTGTTTGTGTGGCGAATGCTGCCAGAAACTAAAGACAAAACCTTAGAGGAGATCGGACGCTTCTGGCTGCATAAGAAAAACGGAACCTCTGATCGCTAAATGAAACAAGATCAACATAACTTTGGAAAACGAACCTTTGTCGGCTTCGGTTTCGGAGCCATTCAGAGCGGACTTTTTCTATTCGAGGCCTTTAAGACCGGACGGTTCGACCGGCTGGTGGTCGCGGAGGTTGTACCGGAAGCCGTCCGGAGAGTGCGTGAAAACAACGGCTGCTACATGCTCAATGTGGCGACAGAAAACGGCATTGAAAAACACGAGATCAGCGGGCTGGAAATTTATAATCCGCTGGATTCCGAAGACCGGAAAAAACTGGTGGAGGCGCTGGCCGAAGCCTCTGAAATCGCCACCGCACTGCCCAGCGTCGATTTCTATAACCGCGGCAAAGCCTCCGTGGTCAATCTGACCATTGAAGCGGTCGAGCGAAAACTGAAAGATGGTTCGCTGCCCCCTGCCCTTTTTTATACGGCGGAAAACAACAATCATGCCGCCGAGATTTTTGAAAAACACTTCACCGCCGGAATCAGCCATGCTTCCGCCGCCCGGCACCGCATTCAGTTCCTGAACACGGTGGTCGGCAAAATGAGCGGCGTTGTGACGGACCCGGAGCAAATCCGTCAGCAGAATCTGGCTCCGGCGGCGCCCGATGCCGGTTCTGCGTTTCTGGTTGAAGCCTTCAACCGGATACTGATCAGCCGTGTTACGCTGCCGGACGCGCAGCGCAACATCACCGTATTCGAAGAGAAAGACGATCTGCTTCCCTTCGAAGAAGCCAAACTGTACGGGCATAATGCCACCCACGCTTTGATCGGCTATCTGGCGCACGAAAAAGGCTGCCGCTTCATGTCTGATGCGGCGGCTTTCCCCGAATTAATCCGGTTCGCCAGAAAAGCTTTTCTGGAAGAAAGCGGTATCGCTTTGATTAAAAAATATCGCGGCATTGATCCGCTCTTTACCGAAGACGGATTTAGAAACTACGCAACCGACCTGCTCAATAGAATGCTCAATCCCCACCTGAAGGATCAGGTTGAGCGGGTCATTCGCGACCCGGCCCGGAAGCTGGCGTGGAACGACCGGCTGATCGGAACCATGCGGCTGGCGCTTGCACAGGGAATCCAGCCGGTCTGTTTTGCCGAAGCCGCCGCCGCGGCATCCGCCTATCTTGACCCCCGGACGCCGCCAAGAGAACTGCTCTCCAGACTCTGGGCGGCAGAGTCTGCTTCTTTGCTTAAAGGAAAACTCCTGCTCCTGATTGAAAACGCCGCCCGGCAGCGTTAGATAGAGATATTTTTTATATAGCAGTATAATTTATAATAAAAGCTGAGGGTTAAATGAAAAATCAGAGAACAATACATTCCGCCACAAAAACGCCAAGGGCCGTTCTTCTCGTTCTGTTTATCGCCGCAGCAAGTTTTTCGACGGGTTTGGCGGCAGAGATGCAGCGCGTGGAAGTCCGGCTGCCGGAAAACCCCGGCGCAGTTGTCGAACGAATCTATGCCGTCTTCAGCCGTGTGATTCAGGAGCGCACCGGCATCGAAACGGTGCGCAGTAAGAATGGCAAGATTGTTTTCGGTCTGCGCGACGGTCTCGGCACCGAGGGTTACGAAATCGCCGACGGCAAGAACGGCGAGATTCTGATTACCGGCAATGACGAGCGCGGCCTGCTCTACGGAGTCGGCGCGTTTCTGCGGTTATCGAAATATCAGCCGAACCGGTTTGACCCGGGCGCTTTTCGCGGGAAAAGCGCGCCGGAAAGTCCTTTGCGCATTGCCTACCTCGCCTCGCACACCGGCAACTGGTACGAGAACGCCCCGCAGGAAGCCGTCCAGCGGTATATCGAAGAGCTGGGCCTTTGGGGTTACAACGCGGTCATGGTTTGGTTTGCGCCCGAGCAGTTCGATAGCTTCGCTGATCCGAAGGCTCAACAGCTAACGGCCCACCTGCTCAAAATCCTCGGTGCAACGAAACAAATCGGACTAAAGACTGCTCTCATGTATTGCAGTAACAATGGTTATAAGTCCCTGCCCACCGAACTTGAAGCCGTTGAGACTGGCAGTCGGCAGATTACGGCGCTCGGGATTCATGCCTGTCCCAACAAGCCCGGCGCCCGCGAGCTGCTCTTGCGGGAGTATGCCGAAATATTGGATGCGTATCGTTCCGTCGGTCTCGATTATGCGTGCCTCTGGCCTTATGATAACGGCGGATGCAACTGTGAAACCTGCCGTCCGTGGGGCTGTAACGGCTACATTTCCATCAGCAAGGATCTGTCCGCAAAGTATCGTGAGTTCAACCCCAAGGGCGAGGTGATTCTGTCATCATGGCGTTTCGTGGCCGGGGAATGGCACGACCTGTATGACGTGCTCGGAAAGGATTCCGGCTGGGCGCAATACATGCTGGCCAACAGCTGCCGGGGATTTCCGGATGACGTAGCCAAGGCGGATAAAGAAACGATAGAGCGGGGAACTCCCGGAAAACTGACGCTGATGGTTTTTCCGGAAATCAGTATGCTCGGCATGTGGCCGTGGGGCGGGCGCGGTGCAACCTTCCGTACGGAAGCCGTGAAAGAAGATATCGAAAAAGCACGGCAGCTGGGCGCGGCGAGTATCATGCCGTATTCCGAAGGAATTTATGAGGATGTCTCCAAGGTGCTTTGGGTGCAGGCGTTCTGGAATCCCAAGCGCAGTGTGGATGATATTCTGGAAGAATACGTCCGCTATGAATACGACCCGCAAGTGCTACCCGAGGCGCTGGAGGTGATCAGAACGCTGGGTACCATGCAGGAAGTGTCGCTGAAGAGTAAAAAATTCTCCCCGCAAGAAGCGGCGAACGGAAAACTGTGCGGCGATTTTGTTGACCGGATGGAGCCTCAGCTTCCGGAATATGTGCGCGCGTCGTGGCGCTGGAAGCTTTTTGCCGTTCGCTGCCGCATTGAGTCCTGCCTGCGGCAGGGGCGCTGTTTTCAGCCTGACGGCACGTACACCGGGGAAGCCCGGCGGTATATGGATGAACTCGACAGAATCTATTGTGTAGATGAACGCACGCTGGCATTCACCCGTCCGGGAATTTTTGACCGGCAGCAGGGTAAAAAACAGCAGGTGGTCGACGACGAAGGCGTTGCGGCCAAACAGCCGAATAAGCCAAACAAGAAAACTAAATGAGGCGAAATGAAGACAAGCTCCCGACATGACATCATGAAGCTGGCCGGACTCAGTGCGGCGGCGCTGTCTTTTCCAAGCCTTGGAAAAAGCGCCGAAACCCGTCCTGCCGCACCCAGGCCGAACATCCTCGTCATTCTGGCAGACGACATGGGCTTTTCAGATCTCGGCTGCTACGGCTCGGAAATCAGCACGCCGAATCTCGACGCGCTGGCCGCGAACGGATTGCGCTTCACTCAGTTTTATAACGGAGCGCGCTGCTGCCCTTCGCGGGCTTCCATTTTGACGGGGCTTTACCCGCATCAGGTCGGCGTCGGAGGCATGGTTCAGGATAACGGTGTTCCGGGTTACCGCGGACGGCTCAACGACGATTGCGTAACCATCGCCGACGTGTTGCGCGGCGCGGGCTATTTCACCGCCATGTCCGGCAAATGGCATGTGGGCGACCATCGCGGAGTTGTACCGTGGAACCGAGGATTCGACCGCAGCCTCGCTGTCCTTGGAACCGGCATCGGTTTTTACCACATGGACGGCCCGGTATCGCGCATGGCTCTGAACGGGAAGACGCTGGCCAATGACGGTCCGGAACTGCCGAAGGATTGGTACACCACCGATGTATTCACCGACTACGGACTGAAATTTATTGATGAAGCGCAAACGGCGGAAAAGCCGTTCTTCCTTTATCTGGCCTACAATGCGCCGCACTTCCCTCTGCAAGCGCCGGCCGAGGACATCGTCAAGTATCGCGGCAAATATAAAGCCGGCTGGGACAAACTGCGCGAGCAGCGCTATGCGAAACAAATCAGTCTCGGCATCATAGACAAAGCGTGGCCGCTCTCGCCGCGCCCGGAGGAAGTGAAAGCGTGGGACAGCCTCACACCGGCGGAACAGGATCGCTTCGACCAGATCATGGCCGTTTACGCCGCGTGTGTGGATCACATGGATCAAGCCGTGGGCCGGGTGATTGCCGGTCTGCGCCAGCGCGGCGTACTCGACAACACGTTCATCCTGTTCCTCAGCGACAACGGGGGAAATGCGGAGAAAGGCCCGAACGGTATTCTGGAAGGCCCGGGCGAACCCGGCTCGTCCAAATCGAATGTTTATTGCGGCGAATCGTGGGCCTTCCTGCAAAACACACCGTTCCGCCGCTATAAACATTATATTCACGAAGGCGGCATTTCCACGCCGCTCATCGCGCATTGGCCCGCCCGTATTGCGGCAAAAGGCGAGCTGCGCACACAACCGGGTCATATCACGGATATCATGACCACCTGCGTGGACGTGGCGGGCGCGACCTACCCTGCGGAATTCAACGGCAGACCGATCCCACCGATGGAAGGCCGGAGCCTGCTGCCGGCATTCGAGAACAAGCTGATCGGGCGCGACGCGATTTACTGGGAGCACGAAGGAAACGCCGGAGTGCGCGTCGGCGACTGGAAGCTCGTCCGGCTTGGTCGCGCCGGTGCATGGGAACTCTACGACATGAAAGCCGACCGCACCGAACTGCATGATCTTGCGACAAAGAATCCTGAAGTAACGAAAGAACTGGCCGCTAAATGGGAAGCCTGGGCCGTAAGGACGAAGGTGCGGCCGTACCCGGACGAAAACAAGGCCAAGACAAAGGATAAAGGCCGGAAAACCATAAAGAAATAGCGAAAGAACCAACTCTATGAAAACACCGGTATTCGTTCTTCTCACCCTCATGCTCTTTACTGGCGGCGCGCACACCGGCGTCGCTGCCGAGTTCAAGCTCGCCGCCATTTTCAACGACCATGCCGTGCTTCAGCGTGATGTCGAGGTACCGGTGTGGGGCTGGGCGGAGGCGGGCACAAAGGTCACCGTCGAGTTTGCCGGGCAAAAGAAATCGGCCACGGCGGATGCGGACGGCAAGTGGCTTGTGAAACTCGATCCTCTCAAAGTCAACGCCGAACCGGGCACGCTGACCGTAACTGCGGCTAATGTGGCATCACCTATTCTCATTAAAGATATCCTCGTCGGCGAAGTATGGCTGGGCTCGGGGCAATCAAACATGGCCATGCTGGTCGATATGGCCAACGATGCCGACAAAGAACGAAGTGCAGCAAACCTGCCGATGGTGCGGATGTATAAAGAGAATTCTCTTGCCGCCGGAACCGCGCAACCGGACAGCACCGGAAACTGGGTTGTGTGCGCTCCGGATAAAGTCGGCTCGTTCTCTGCAACGCTGTATTTCTTCGGACGGGAGATTCACCGAAAGCTGGGGGTTCCCGTGGGACTTATCAATGCCAGTGTGAGCGGCTCGTCCATTGAGGCCTGGATCTCGTCCGAAACGCAGTACGCATCGAAAGAACTGGCTCCTTTCTTCGCCGCCGTAGAGCATCCCGAACCTTCCGGTCTGTCCGAAGAAGTGAAGGAAAAATACAACCTCGCGCTGGCCCGCTGGCAAACCGCCGCAAAGAAGGCTCAGGAAGAAGGAAAACCCGCGCCGCGCAGGCCGCGCAATCCGGCTGTCGTGCTGGCGCGCCAATCAGGTGTAGGCGGGTTTTTCAACGGCAAGATCTCGCCGATCGTTCCTTATGCGATCCGCGGTGCCGTATGGTACCAGGGAGAAGGCAACGTCAAACCCACGCACGCACCCTTCTACCAATATCAACTGCCCATGCTTGTGAGCGACTGGCGGAAGCACTGGGGTTATGAGTTTCCCTTCGCGTGGGTGCAATTACCCAACTTCCGGGAAAAACCGGACGGCGACTGGGTAACGATTCGTGAAGCGCAGCTCAAGACGCTGGCCTTACCCAAAACCGGGATGAGCGTAAATATCGACATCGGCGAGGAAAACGGCCTCCATCCGAAAAACAAGCAGGAAATCGGCCGCCGCCTGTCGCTGTGGGCGCTGGGCGATGTCTATAATCAAAAGGTCGCAGCGACCTCCGGCCCGCTGCCTGCCGGGCACGAAATCCGCAATAATGAAATCGTGCTGAGCTTCAAGCACACGAACGGCGGTCTTGTCGCGAAAGACGGCGAGTTGAAAGGCTTCATTATCGCCGGCGAAGACATGCAGTGGAAACCGGCAAAAGCGCGCATAGAGGAGGATAAGATTATCGTCTCCAGCCCGGACGTGAAGCGACCCGCCGCCGTCCGCTACGCATGGGAAAACTTCCCGGTGTGCAATCTCTTCAACGGCGCGGGCCTGCCCGCCTCGCCCTTCCGCACAGATGACTGGAAACCAAGCGGCAATAAATGAACTGTCAAAACCATCAACAATTCGGAGGAATAAATGAAAAATAAAAACACAAACCATTCGGCGATTAAGTTACTGCTGCTCGCTTTCGCCGTTATCGCACCGGCGTGGCCGATAGCAGCCCGCGCCGCAAACGACGCCGTGAAAATGCTGCCCATTGCCAAAATTACGGTCTCATCAACCTACGCCAAAAACGAGGCGAAGAATCTGAACGACGGTATTCTCGCCGAAGTTAACGATAAAAACTGCTGGGCGAGCGATACGCAGAAAGAAAAAACCGCCTGGATTCTGTTGGATTTAGGAGAGGTGAAAAATGTCGGCAATCTGGGGCTGCAATTCCGGAACGTAGCCGACAAATACATCTTCATAACCAAAGAGGTGTCGATCGGCATTTCGGAAGACGGAAAGAATTTCACCGAACAGCCCGTCTCGACCGTGGTGCCGGGCGAAGGCGACAACTACTCGCCGACCTTCTGGGAATATCCGGTCAATGCCCAAGCCCGCTTTCTGCGCATCCGGCTCGGCCCGTCGCAGCATACAGCCATAAAAAAATGGGCCGGCATGCTGGAACTGACGGAGATCCGGGTTTTCGAACCGTCACAGGGAAAGCCTGTCGTCGCCGCACCCGCATTAGCCATACCGGTTGTTGCCGCTGATGCCGCCGCCGACAGTTCGAAAGCGCAGTTCAAATTGCTGCCGTTCGGTTCCGTCCGTCCGGCGGGTTGGATCAAGGCTCAGCTGAATCAGGACGCCGGCGGCGGCTGCCTTGCGTATTATTACCGCAACTGGGCCATACAGAACAAAGCCTATGAACTGCGCGGACATAATCCGGACAAGAAGGACAAACAGTCTGACTTCTGGGACGGCGCCGCCGAGGGTTACTGGGGGCTCGCACTGATTTCCAGCTCGATTCTCGCGGACGATGCGGCGTTGAAAAAGCGCGCGGATGAATTTGTGGCAGCCATTCTGAAGTCGCAGGATCCGGACGGCTACCTCGGCATTCATGATGCCGAGAAACGTTATACACCTCAAATGATAGACCGGGCCGGTCATATCGGATTCATGCTGCAAGGCTTACTGGATTACGCACAGGCCTATGACCGGAAAGATGTGTTGGATGCCGTGGAGCGCGCGGTGCAATGCGACATGCGCAACTTCAACCGCACCACAACGAATCTGCACGCGAACGGTTTTCTGGTGATGAGCTATCCGCAATTCCTCGATACGCTGGCGCAGGCCACCGGAAAAAAGGAATATGCCGACTACGCGGCGTTCCTTATCGAAAGCTACAATACGTCGGGCGAGCTCGATAACCCCGTTTACGGCGACTGCAAGCTGCCGAACCTGCTGGATGCAAAGCG
Source organism: Kiritimatiellales bacterium (assembly GCA_041661845.1). Lineage (GTDB taxonomy): Bacteria > Verrucomicrobiota > Kiritimatiellia > Kiritimatiellales > Tichowtungiaceae > Tichowtungia. The sequence goes on from JBAZTQ010000004.1 coordinate 17,961, forward strand.
GCCGTTTTTCAGCCATGCCTGCAATACAACCGGTAATCTCTCGCTGCCGTGGCTCGCCTATTACATCACCGGCGACCGGCAATACAAGCAGGCCGGCGAAAACGCCTTTGCCAAGCTTGACCGGCAGATGAGCGCCAGCGGGTCGCTGCCGGGCGACGAAGACAACCAGGGCCGCGAACCGTCGCCGGAAATCGGCATTGAGTTCTGCTCGACGAGCTATCTGGTTGAAAATTCCCTGATTGTCGGCGAAAAGACCGGCGGCAGCCGCTATTTCGACATCACCGAACGGGCGCTCTTCAACGCCGGTATGGGCGCACGGCTGGCCAACGGCACGGCACACGCCTATCTGAAACGCGACAGCGAATTCACTCTCGAATACCCCGGCATCTTTCATCGCGAGCAATACAGCCCGTCGCAGGAGCCGTTCTGCTGTACGCTGCGGATGATCAGTATGATGCCGGTTTACATCAGCCACATGTTCATGAAGACGGCGGACGACAAAGCGTTGGCGGCTGTATGCTACGGCCCGGCCACCGTGAATACGACCATGGCGGGTGCAAAGGTGCGCGTGGAGGAAAAGACGCTGTATCCGTTCGAAAGCAAAATTGAATTCCATGTACAGGCTGAGAAGCCGGTGGCGTTTAATCTCATGGTGCGCGCGCCGATGTGGTCGCCCTCGGCGGAAATCAAATGCGAAGGCGCGACGGCCAGCCGTCAGGGCGAATATTATGTGGTGAAGAAACAATGGGGAACAGATGACACGGTGACTGTGACGTTTGAAACGCCGGTGGAAACCATCCGCTGGGTGAACAACGAATATGTTCTCAAGTCCGGGCCGCTGGTGTTCGCCGCCGATCTCGGGGCGACGCCGACCAAATACGATACATTCCCGTCTGGCCACACGATTCAGGAGCTTTCCGACGGCAAGCTGCCGATCTACGGCTTCTCGCCGAAGGAACCGCGCCTGTGGCATGCCAGCCTGGACGGCAGGACAAAAGAACCGAACTACGGTTTCAAGCGCGCCACGGTGAAAACGCAGAACCCCGATCAGCCGTGGGCCGAATCGCCGCTGGTATTGAAGGGCGAATTCAACCGTATGCGGGGCAAAACCAAAGTGAATCTTGTTCCGATGGGCAGCACCGTGCTACGCAGGGTGACGTTCCCCATGGGCTACGTCAATTCGACCAAGACCAAAGGGACGATGGTGGACAAGAACACCTCGGAATAATCTCCCACTGCCCGGGTAAGCAAAAAACCGGCAGCTATTGATTAAAAATGTTCGGAGCAACTTAAGCGCCCTCTAAAGTTGCCCCCATTCAAAAACCCCTTGACCCTCTCTGCCTGGAAGCGTAGATTGCGGGCTTTGAAGTTGGTCTCTGGAAGAGAGTGGGCCCCCGGTCCGCTCTTTTTTGCTCCTAAGACCTTGTTATTTGAGCTTTTTGAAATCGGGAGAAGACGATGAACAGCGAACTGAGTGCCGTTGTGGAATATATGGAACGCGAGCGGGGAGTTGATCGCGAAACCATTATCGGAGCGATTGAGTCTGCTTTGCAGAATGCTGCCAGTAAAAGCATAGTCGACGCTGAAGATCTGCGTGTTGAGATAAGCAGAGAAACCCTTGATATTAAAGCATTTGCGCGCAAAAAAGTCGTCATCGCCGTCGATGATCGCTACAACGAAGTCAGCCTGGCTGAAGCCCGTCGCACCAGCCCGTCCGCCCAGCTCGGCGAAATCATTGAAATCGAATCTACGCCGCGCAATTTCGGCCGTATTGCCGCACAGACTGCCAAGCAGACGATTCTGCAGCGCATCCGTCAGGCTGAAAAAAGCCGGATTTTCGATGATTACAAAAACCGTACCGGCGAAATTGTCACCGGCACGGTGCGCCGCTTTGAGCGCAGCACGGTCATTATCGAGCTCGACCACGGTGCTGAAGGTGTAATGCCTTCCAAAGAGCGTGTGCCGACCGAAGAATATGAGGCTGGCGAGCGCATCCGCGCCTACATCGTTTCCATCAAGGACCGGGAATCCGGTCCGGAAATCCTTCTTTCCCGCAGCCATCCGGACTTTGTCAGACGCCTTTTTGAACTGGAAGTTTCAGAAATCGCCGACGGTACCATGGAAATCCGCGGAATTGCCCGCGAAGCCGGCTGCCGCAGCAAAGTGGCGGTTATTTCGCACGATGAACGGGTAGACCCCGTCGGTGCCTGTGTCGGCATTCGCGGTATGCGCGTTAAAAACATCGTCCGCGAGCTCAACGGCGAAAAAATCGATATCGTCCGCTGGAGCGATGATATCAAGACGCTCGTCGTCAACGCGCTTGCCCCCGCCAAACTCAAAACCGTCGTCGTGGACGAACCGACTCATACCGTCACCGTCACCGTTGATGCCGACCAGCTTTCGCTGGCCATCGGTAAGCGCGGTCAGAACGCCCGCCTCACCTCCAAGCTGATTGGCTGGCGCGTGGACATCCAGAAGGATGAAGAGGCCATGAATTTTGAAGAACGCGTTACCGCCGCCGTATCCGGACTGGCTGCGGTCGAGGGCATCGGCGAAGAATGGGCGGAAAAACTGGTTTACGCCGGATTCCTCACCATCGAAGGTATTATGGCTGCCGATTTGTCCGACCTCCAGGAAATCGAGGACGTTACCCCTGAACAGGCGCAGGCTCTTTGGAGTGCTGCGGAAAAAGCCTACACGGCAAAACATGGTGAAATTAAAGAATGAGAGTCCACGAACTAGCCACTGATTTAGATGTCACCGTCGAAGAGCTTCTTGAAATCCTCAGCGATGTGGATATCAAAGCCGAAGACGGTCAGAGCCTCCTTGCCGACAAGGAGGTTGCTGTTGTCTGCGACGAACTTGGTTTTGCCTCGATCGAAGCGGCGCGCGCAGCCACAGCGGCCAAGCACGCACCGGTCGCCGCGCCGGAAGTGAAACTTCCGCAAAAAGAGGCTGCTCCGACACCGGTCGGAACAGAAGAAGAGGCACCTGCCGAAGAAACTTCACGCACCCTTTCTTTCCTCAAACCGCAGATCGCCGTCAAAGAGCTGGCCGAAAAAATGGCCATCAAGCCCAATCATCTCATTGCCGAGTTGATGAAGATGAACATCTTCGCCTCGCTCAATCAGGATATCGATATCAAGATCGCCAAACAGATCGGCGAAAAGCACGGCTTTACCGTCGAACTGAAGAAAAAAGACAAACCGCATCCAAAACCGGTCGAAGCGGTGCCGCGCAAGCCGGTTGCTCCGGTTGAAAAAGAACGGCCCGAAGATCTCGAAATCCGTCCGCCGATCGTCACCTTCATGGGTCACGTCGACCACGGCAAAACCTCACTGCTCGACCGCATCCGCAATACCAAAGTGGTTGCGGGTGAATCCGGAGGCATCACCCAGCATATCGGCGCCTACACGGTCGATATGGATGCGCGCCGGATCACCTTTCTTGACACCCCCGGTCACGCCGCCTTCACGGCCATGCGCGCCCGCGGCGCCAATGTAACCGATATCGCGGTACTTGTTGTCGCCGCCGACGACGGAGTTATGCCGCAGACGATCGAAGCCATTAAACACGCTAAGGCCGCCGGCGTCTGTATCATCGTCGCCATGAATAAAATGGATCTGCCCGGCACTCATCCGGACCGCATCAAGCAGCAGCTCAATGAGCATGGTGTAATGGTTGAAGAATGGGGCGGAACGATCGGCTGTATTCCTGTCAGTGCGGCGACCGGCTCAGGCATTGATGCCCTGCTTGAACGCATCACCCTCGACGCCGAAATGCTCGAACTCCGGGCCAATGCGCACAAACGGGCCAACGGTTTCGTTATTGAAGCGCAAATGGAACCCGGCATGGGCCCGACCGCTACACTGCTTGTACGCGACGGAACCCTCAAAGTCGGCGACAACGTAATCTGCGGTGCCCAGTGCGGCCGTATCAAAGCGCTGATCAACGATCAGGGCAAACAGGTCCGTACCGCCGGTCCGTCGTGCGCGGTGAAATGCCTCGGCCTCACCGGGGTTCCCGGTGCCGGCGATGAATTCACCGTCTGCGCCAATGCGGCCGAAGCCAGACAGCTTTCGGAAACCTTGCTGGCCGATCTGAAATCCGCCGATCTCAATCAGGCTCCGCGCGGAAAAGTCTCGCTCGACGATCTTTTCGGAAAGGCCGGTGCCGGCGAAGTCAAAGAACTTAACGTCATCGTGAAATGTGACGTACAGGGTTCCGTCGAAGCCATCACTCATTCGCTTGAAGGAATCAAGAGCGACAAGGTGAAGCTCAAAATCCTGGTCAGCGATGTCGGCAACATCACTACTAACGACATCATGCTGGCCAGCGCCTCTAACGCGATTATTCTCGGCTTCCACGTCGCCAAAGAAGCCGGCGTCACGGCTTCCGCCAAGAAAGAAGGCGTTGAAATCCGCCTCTACAGCATCATTTATGAGCTGATCGAAGAAGTCGAAGCCGCCATGTGCGGACTGCTCGATCCCGAACTGCGCGAAACCTACCTTGGGAAGGCCGAAATCCGCGCGATCTTCGATATGGGCAAGCGCAACAAGGTGGCCGGCTGTATGGTGGTTGAAGGTAAAATCACCTCGCGTGCCAGCATCCGTATCAAACGCGGCAATGAAGTGCTTTACAAAGGCACCATCGGTTCGCTCAAACGTTTCCAGAGCGATGCGGCGGAAGTGCGCGACGGTCAGGAATGCGGTATCCGCCCCGACAACTTCATGAATTTCCTGGAAGGCGACATCATCGAAGCCTATACCGTGGAAAAAATTGCCCAGAAACTCTAAAGGAAACTGCAGAATAACGAATAAAGAATTCCGATTGCAGAAGTAAAACCGGCCTTCGACATTCAATATTCCTTGTTCGGTGTTCAATATTTACCGCTATGTCCAGCGCACGCATCATCCGGGTCAACGAACTCCTCAAACGCGAAATCGCGGTTGATATTCCGCGGCTTTTCGCCAACGGCAATTTCGATACCGGTGCCGTCACGGTCACCAGAGTTCAAACCGCGCCGGATCTGCACGATGCGACCGTTTTTGTCTCTATCTTCGGCCACGAAGAAGAACGCACCAGGATGATTCGTTTTCTCAATTCGCACCGTAAAGATATTCAGGCGCGCATGAGCAAAAACGTCATTCTGAAATACACGCCGCGCCTGCACTTCAAACTCGACAGCTCCATCGAAAACGGCGACCGCGTACTGGGTATTCTGTCGCAGCTCGTTATTCCGGAAGATGAAGAACCGCAGAACACCGAACAAGGAATGTCGAATGATGAAGTCTAAAGCCGCATATCCTTCTGCCTTCTGCGGTTCCCTGTTCGATATTCGATATTCAAGCTTTCTCATCCACTGATTCAAAAACTGAGCCGCGAGACATTTTATGAGAAAGCGTAACTTCCTGCCCGACCCCGATGGTGTTCTGCTCATCGACAAGCCCTGCGAATGGACTTCGCACGACATCGTCGCCAAAGTCCGCAACCATTTTCAGCTCAATAAAACCGGGCATGGCGGAACCCTCGACCCCAACGCTACCGGCCTTGTCGTCCTGTTGATCGGCCGCGGAACCCAGCTCTCCGCACGGATCATGGGCGGCGACAAAACCTATGAAGGCGAAATCCTGCTCGGCGTTGAAACCAACTCGCAGGACACCGACGGTGAAGTCACCTCCGAAAAAGATCCTTCCGGCGTCACCGAAGAACAGCTCCGGGCCGAGATGAAGAAAGCGCTCGGCGACCAGATGCAAATGCCGCCGATGGTTTCCGCCATCAAAATGAACGGCGTGCCGCTCTACAAACTCGCCCGCAAGGGTCAGGAAGTTGTACGCGAGCCGCGCTTCATCCACATCTATAAATTCGCCCTGCACGAATTCAATCCGCCGCGCGTCACCTTTGAAGTCAAATCCACCAAGGGAACTTACGTGCGCACTCTCGCCCACGACCTCGGACAGCGCCTCGGCTGCGGTGCCTGCCTTTCCCAGCTGCGCCGCACACAGTCCGGCGACTTCAGCCTTTCCAATGCCTGGAAACTCGAAGACGTCCTCAAGTGGGATCGCGCAGAACTTGAAAAAAATATCATTTCTGTTAGTCAGTTATCTTGATGTTGCACGTTAGAAACCTCGAAGAGATTCCGCCAACCGACAAACCTGTCGTTCTCGCGATGGGATGCTTCGACGGTGTACACATTGGTCACCGGAAAGTCATCTCCACCGCCGTTGAACAGGCCGTGGCGCGCGGCGGCGAAGCGTGGGTTTTCACCTTCAACCCGCATCCGGCCAAAGTGCTTAATCCGGAAAAGGCGCCGCCGCTCATCAGCGCGGAAACCTGCCGCCTGCGGCAGTTCGAAGCGCTCGGTGTGCATGGTGTCATCGCCGTTCCGTTCGACAAAACGTTCGCGCACACAGAACCGGAACAGTTTCTTTCCAACCTTTGGAAAAAACTGCCGTCTCTCAGCGGGATCGTCTGCGGCACCGACTGGTCCTTCGGCTACAAAGCGCGCGGCAAGTTCCAATCGTTGGAAAAACTCTGCGCCGAACACGGCATCACCGCCACCGCGGTGCAGCCGGTTCTTTTTGATGGCGAGCGGGTTTCCAGCACACACGTCCGGCAGGCTGTGCGTGAAGGGAATATTCCCTTCGCTGAACAGTTGCTGGGCCGTCCCTTCTGTATTTTCGGCACCGTCGTCAAAGGCCGCGGCATCGGGCGCGGACTCGGCTTCCCCACCGCCAACGTTAATCCTGAAAATGAACTGATTCCCGCTCCCGGTGTTTACGCCGCGTGGACAAGGTTTCAGACTACAGACCGCAGACCGCAGGCTTCCGCTGTTTTTATCGGCGAACGGAAAACATTCAACGATTCCGAACCGGTGATCGAAGCCTACCTGCTTGATTTTGACGGCGACCTGTACGGACAGCAGATCGAAGTCTGTCTGGCCGGAAAAGTCCGTGATGTTGAGCCGTTCCCGTCCAAAGAGGCTCTCATCGCGCAGATCGCAAAAGACGTCGTGCAGATTCGTCAGATACTGGCTGCGTAAATATCCTCCCGCTTGCCGGGCAAATGCACCTGTGTTATCGTATCCCTGTGAAAGACGGACTTACAAATCGACTGTCGGAATACCTCTTCCGGGATGTTGACCCGTCCGGAATCGACCCCGAAGCTCACCGGCACTTCATCATCCCTCGCGTTATGGAGAGAGGAACTCTCACCGACGTGAAGGCCGTCTGGGACTATTACGGTGAAGAAACCGTCAAACAGGTCTTCTTGAGCGCCGCGACACTGGGCCGGAAAACCGTGGCTTTCTTCGCTAATCATTCAACCTGCCTCGCGACGCCTTCCGGGCTTATCGCAATCCGCCGAAAAACCGGCCTTGATGACGAACCGTCCGCGCGACCTGCGGGGTCGGAGCTGGGAAGAAGTAAACCGGATCGTGCTCGCCAGCAACCGGCTCTAATCGGGTTGCTGCCTAAAAAGTACGGAATATTGCGCCGTTTCTATCCAAAGCGGTGCTCATCGCGCAGATCGTAAAAGACGTCGTGCAAATCCGATATCTGCTCTCCGGAACAAAAAAAATCCCGCCGAAGCGGGATTTCATCGCGCCCTTCAGGATACCCCGGTTAGTCAATAAACCGGCGTCGAATCCACAAAGCGGCGGCACACACCATCACCATCATTGACATGGCTGCCGGTTCAGGAATGGTATTCGCAACCCCGCTCAGTTCGACACGCAATCCGCCGGGATTTCCTGCCGTTCCGGCTGCGTTGATTACATTGAATTCAAATGTATTCATTCCCGTTGTCAGCAGAGACTGAGACCCGGCAGAAACAGCAAACGTTCCGAAGTTGGTGAATGATGTGCTCGCCGGTGAAAAAGAAATGGAATTCCCGTTCAGCCGGATGGAGGATATTGAATTATCCACTGCGATCTTTCCGTCAATGATTACAGTTGCAAGATCGAATCCGGTCAGATCAAAACTTGTGGTATACGTGTAGTTCCCCTCCGGATCAACGACACTTGTAGAGGGATACGACGCTTGCGGCGATATCCACTTGGATGCGCTGCTGTCTGCCAGCCACGGTCCATTCAATGGAAATGTACCCTGCGTTGTAACATACGGACCGGTCGTCACCGCTCCGGCGGGTGCGACGGTCAACGTGTAGTGCGCATCCGCCGCACCGTCCGCAGTCAGCGTCGCCGGCGCGCCGTTTGTGTCATTGCTTGCAACGCCGGTGTTAAATAACGTGGTGATCGGATTCGCATAAACCGAACTGATCACCGCCCCGGCGGCCAGAATCATCCATGGTATTTTCATTCTCATCATTATCCCCTGTTTTTTTTCTTTTCAGTAAGCAACTTCAACTTTTTCTTCTCAAGATACGGACGCAGACTATGCTGTTTTCATTTTGCGGTCAATCGCTTTTGAACGCATTTTGCGTTCGTTTTTTGTTAGAATGTTCACTCATTTTTTGTGCAGGGACCATGCGGCGCCAAAATAATGAGGCGACAGGATACCCGGTACTTTGGTCGAGCCCCTTGTGCATCCTGCACCTCATGGTGAGTATACTTAGTTCAACATGAATGGGCCGTCAAACAATTTGAACGCATTTTGCGTTCAAATTGTGTTAAGCTGACCGGGCTCAGAACAGTACAGACCGGAAGTTTCTTCTGTTTTTCCAACAGGGAGCACCCATCGCCGGAACTGTAAAGGAACCCCCTACAAATCATTTAATATATTTACTGACAACAGCTTATAAAATATATCCCAACCACAGTTATGTGATTATTTCATTGGCGAATATGACCGTTATTGTTATGCTTTCCCCGTTGTAGCAGGTAACGTGCTGTCCATTGAGAAAGTGGCGGTATGAACGGAATAACGAATGCCCGGTACTTTGGTCGAGCCCCTGTGGTGTTTCGTGTTCCAAAATTGATTCATGGCACAAATAAAGGACAGGCTGTCCCGGCTTTGGTGCCGTCTGCAAGGGCTCGACCGCATCATGCGGTCATGCAAAAATCGATCCATTCTGATAAATACGCCGCCGTAATGAAAAAACTGGTGGAGATGCGCGCGAAAGCCGGCTGGACGCAGCGACAGCTGGCTGAAAAGCTTCAGCGGGAGCATTCGTTTGTCTGGCGAATCGAAAACGGCGAACGCCGGTTGGATGTGGTGGAGTTTTACTGGGTCTGCAAAGCACTCGGCTACGATGCCGCAGTTGTTTACGCTGAACTGGCGGATGCTTTCAGTAAATGCAAATAACTGGCTGCCGGATTTTCACAAGCTAAACACCCAGCCGGTCGGCTTCTTCCAGCCATTTCGCTTCGAGCGCGTTTAGTTTTTTGGTGACGTCGGCGAGCTGGATATTGAGGGCTCCGTAATCCAGCGAAAGATCTCCGGAGGCCATTTTTTCATTCAAGGCCTTTTGCTCCGCCTGCAACTTCGTCATACCCTCTTCCATCTTGTGCAGTTCCTTCTGCATCTCGCGCTCTTTGGCGCGGGCGATCCGCAAATCCTTTGGATTGAGGTTTGAGGTTGGGGGTTGGGGGTTAGAAGTTTGGGATTTTTTAACCTCAGACTTCAAACTACCAACTCCAGACTTTTCCAAATAATAATCGTAGCCGCCGGGATAGGCGGTAACGCCTTCGGAACCGATCAAAATGATATGGTCGGCCGCGCCGCGAACGAAGGCGACGTCGTGGCTGACGAAGCAGACGGTGCCTTTGTAGTCGCGGATGGCTTTTTCGAGCGCTTCGCGTCCGTTGATGTCGAGATTGGTAGTCGGCTCGTCGAGCAGCAGAAAGTTCGGCGGGTTGATAAAGATACGGGCGAAGGCAAGGCGGATTTTTTCGCCACCGCTGAGTACGCCGGACGGCTTATTGACGGCGTCACCGCCGAAGCCGAACGAGCCGAGCAGTCTGCGGACATCGCGCTCCGGCACGGCGGAATTGGCATTGCGCACAATCGTGAGCAGCGACTGATCGGGCGGCATGGTTTCGGCAAAATCCTGTGACTGATAACCGAGAACCACTTTATGCCCGGTCTGCCGCGTTCCCGATTGCGGCGTGAGCGCTCCGGCCAATACACGCAACAGCGTGGTTTTGCCCATGCCGTTGTAGCCGACCAGCGCGATTTTCTGTCCGTGCCCTATTTCGAGATTCACGCCGCGCAGAATCTGACGTTTGCCGTCGTAGGAAAAACTCATGTCTTTGACCGACATGATATGCGCGCCGCAGTGCGGCGGCGGCGGAATCCGGAGTTTGGAAAGATTCGGCGGCGCAACCGGTGCTTTTACCGCTTCGATCTTTTCGAGCATCTTGATGCGGCTCTGCACCTGCGCAGCTTTGGTGGCCTGTGCGCGGAACCGGCTGATGAAGCTTTCGAGATGCTCCTTCTGCTCAATGTAATTCCGGTACGCCGCTTCCTGCTGCATGTGGCGCTGTTCGCGCTCTTTAATGTAGTAGGTGTAGCCGCCGGAATATTTGGTCACCGTGCCGCCGCAGATTTCGAGCGTCCGGTCAGTCAGCGTTTCGAGCAGATAGCGGTCATGGGAAATCAGCAGCATCGTCCCTTCGAAGCCGCGCAGAAAGCGCTGGAGCCATTCGACGGCGGGCAGGTCGAGATAGTTGGACGGTTCGTCGAGCAGTAGAATATCGGGCCGCGCAATCAGCGTACGCACCAGTTCGGCGCGCATCTGCCAGCCGCCGCTGAACGAGCGGAACGGATTGGCAAACTCGCTCTCCTTAAAGCCGAGTCCGCTCAGCGCGGCTTCGGCGCGCGATTTCAGATCGTAGCCGCCGAGATGTTCAAATTCGTGCTGCAAATCGCCGAGGCGATGCAACAGTCGTTGCTGTTCTGCGCCGGTGGCGGTCAGCAAGTCGTGCTCAATCTGATGGATCTCCGCCACCATCGGTTTAAGTTCCGGAATGGCGTTACAGGAATAGTCCAGCAACGAGCCGTCCTGCGCGTGGGCGTGGAGCTGCTGATGCAAATGACCGAGGCGGACATTCTTCGGCAGCGAGATGTCGCCTTTGTCGGATGAAATCTCGCCGCTGATCAGGCTGAAAATCGTACTTTTGCCCGCGCCGTTCGGGCCGACCACGCCGACGTGCTCTCCGGAATTGATGCGGAACGACACCTTATCCAGCACTTCCTGCGTGCCGAACCGTTTACTCACCTGGATAAAATCTATCATGAAGGCAAGGCTTCTACCGGATATTCCACGGTTTGGGAAGCAGTAGCATCGTGTTGTATGGATTTACCTGAATCATTAGCCGTTTCTTTTGTTTGTATGTAGTACCGGCTTCAGCCGGAACAGCTCGGGAGCCGCCTGAAGGCGGGACTACAAACCCGCTCCAATCAATGGAGGGCGGACTTCGGCGAGCTCAGTCGAGCCGCGCTCCGTCGCCGCCGGAAACGGTTTCGACGGAGCGAAACCCTCCATGCGCGTTCAAATAAAAGACAAGGCAACCGGGACGGTTGCGATACGTACCGCCGGCGTCTCGCCGGCCTTGCGACCGGATCAGGTGGAACGCGCCGTCCCGGCGCGTTTAGCGTGCCCGGCGGTCACGCTCCACCTTGCTAACCGATATTGCCGGTTTATTCAACTCTTGCCGCCCCCGAACCACCGCGCTACATTCGCGCCGTTGTTAAATTAACCCGTAAAAAACTGAAGTAAGGCTAATAACACTGTTTGGAGATGAAATATGACAGAGATAATCGCAGCCGGGATTGGGGCCATCGCGGCCTTGATCGTCTGGTATCTCGGAGCCCGTGACCTTGCGAAAAAGGAACGGGAAAACAAGATACGGGAGATTCGCCTGAACTTCCTGATCGGCGCTTATCAGAGATTCGAAGCGTGCGGCAACCGACCCATGCAACATGACTCCGATCTCGCCCGCGATCTCGAATCTGCCATAGCCGATATTCAACTCTTCGGGACCAAGGGCCAAGTGAACCTTGCACAACAAATTGCCCGCCAGTTTGCGGATGAAGGGTGCGCGTTATTTGACGAACTCCTGAACCTCCTGCGTGAAGACTTGAGGTGTGAGTTGGATTTGGAAAAACTCGACGGCAGACGGGCAATTCTGAGGATCACGCAGAAGAAGACGCCGAACACGGCGGGTACGGCGCTACCGCGCCGCTCGTGAACGCCCACGTTAACAAAAAAATTCACCTACCGCTTTGCGAATCGCGGCGTAGTTTTCGGGAATAAACTGATGGGCCTGAATACCGGCGGCGCGGGCGGCTTCGACGTTGCGGGCGAGGTCGTCAATGAAGAGACATTGCTCTCCTTTGACGCCGAGACCGTCCAGCAGATGGCGATAAATCTTTGCATCCGGTTTGCGGGAGCCGACTTTGCAGGAAAGAAACAGTCCGGTCGCGCCGTCAAAAAAGCCGGGCCAGTTGCGTTCAATCGCTTCGATGTGATGTTCGGCGATGTTGCTGAGCGTGTAAACCGGCAGTCCGCGCTCAATGGCGTCGAGGAAAAGTTTGCGGCCGGTTTCATTGATCGTAAACATTTTCTGCCAGACGCCGATCAGCGTGTCCACCGTCCATGAAAGGCCTTTGGCTTCGTTCAGATAATCAACGAACGCCTGGTCGCTGATGACGCCCTCTTCCACCGCGTGGTGCATGTCGAGGTCACGCTCCGTCGGCGGCTCGACCGGCGTGCCGGAGTCGGTGGCGATCTGCTGGAGCAGAATCTGAAAGTCAAAATCAACCAATACGTTGCCGATATCGAAAATGAAGTATTTAGCGTTCATGAGGTAAGTTCCAAAAATCAGATAAAATCCGCCGAGCGGACAGAACAGAAGGCGATCAGGCCGGGAATCGAAGCCGCGTCCATGCCGCGCCAGAAGACGATCCAGTCGCCCGCGTTATGCCGTCCGTCGGCCTGCCGGTCGTACCACTGGTTGATCGGGTTGCCTTTGCGCGACCGCCAGAAAAAAGCGGGGTTCTTTTTGCAGACTTCGTCCCACAGTTCCTGCGCCAAACCTTCGCCGCGCGCTTCGGAGCCGACAGCGAATTTGGAAAGGTAGAGTCCTTCCGGATGTTTTTCGAGCAGCGCGGCGCCGCGGTAATTCTCTTCAAAATAAATCTGCGCCACCGACGCCAGAATGCCTTCTTTCGGTTTTTTACCGAAGCTTTCCTGCAGCAGCGCCAGCAGCCGGTCCGGATCGGGTGCGCCGCCGGAAAGAATGACGGAGCCGCGCCGAAAAACCGTGCCGGCCCCTTTAACGGTGAAGATTTCTTCGAGCAGATTCATCGGCGCGGTGACGGAAATATGGGTGCCGGGCCGGGCTTCGAGCAGCGCGGCGGCGGTGTCGGCCAGCAGCTTGTCTTCGGGCGAAAGCGCCGCCAGCGGCTTCTGGGTGTAGTAATAGTCCACCGACAGTCCGCCGGCGGCGCGGATAAAGTGTACCCGTTTGCCAATGGTTGGAACTTTCTGCAGCAGGCTTTCCAAGGTCTGGAAGTTTTCTTCGACGAAAACAGGAACGCTGAGCTTCCGCCGTCCAAGCTTCGGAAAAACGGTGCGCTCGAACAGCTGATGATTTTTGAGCAGATCCCATTTCGTCTCGGCATCGGCGCCGCACAGCACAACGGCCGGTTTCAGGCCGAGCTTGAACAGAAAGTTCAGGTCGAAGGCGAGCGCCTCGGCACCCTGTTCGAGGCTTTCAAGATCCGGCACCAGCAGCGCAAAGCAGTCGGTGCCCGCAGCCTGGAATTTATTGAGGTAAAATTCGTATTCCTCGCGCCGCCCGATGCTGTCGAGAAAAAGCCGTATGGTTTTGTTCAATAACATGCGCAGAAGGAACCATCATTCGCCGGAAAAGTACACCAAATTTAGCGGACAGCCGTCATTCCTCGGCAACCTTGATTTCCGCAGGGTTTGTCTCTATCGTCCCCCGGTGATTAAAAAGAACAATCCCGTCCGTGTGAGCTGCCTTATAGCGGCGGTTCTGTGCATTTTCTCTGCACCGGTATTCGGCCTGACGGCGGCCTACGAACCGCTCCCGCTCGGAACCGTCAAAGCCAAGGGCTGGATCTGCGCACAGATGGCGACCGATGCGGTCGACGGCATGGCAGGCAATCTCCAGAAATTCCGGCCGAACTACGGAAGCTCCACCTGGGTGGAAAAGAACGGCAACGACGGGGCGGGCGAAATGAGCGGCAACTGGCTCGACGGATATGCCCGGATGGCCTATTTCTCCGGCGTCGAGAGCGCAAAAAAGAAGGCCGATGCGTTCGTAAAGGATGTTCTGAGAGCCAAGGGCCGGGACGGGTATCTCGGAAATTATCCGGCCGAAAAACGCTACAAGCGGCAGGGCCGGGAGCTGTTCAACGAAAGCCGCATCGATGTGGCGCTGCTCGCCTACTACGAACTGACCGGCAACAAAAAAGTGCTGGAGGCGGTTGAGGAGTCGGTGAAGCTGACGATGTCGAAATATACCGCAGACAACCCGCCGTTCACTTTTGTGGAAGGCGACGCCGGGTTCCGGAAAACCAAGAGCGAGTCCTATGATGTGAACGATCTGGTGGATGAAGGCGATGGGGTCACTCCGACGAAACTAAACAGCATCAACGGACACGTGCTGATGTTTGTTGACGTATGCGAATGGCTGTACCGGATTACCGGCGACCGCGCGTATGTTTCCTACGCCAGGTTCCTGTATGACGATTATTGCAGTTCGCCGGATATCCATCCGGACGAGATAAAGGTTAAAAATCTTCTGAACCTTGAAGCGCCGTATGAGGGGCACGGCGCGCATGTCGCCGAGCAGTTGCGGGTGCCGATCTTCCTCGCCTACACCGACGGAAGCGATCCGTACCCGCAGGCGGCGAGCAACGCCTACGAAAAACTGCTGCGCTACATCGTGCCGGCCGGCGCGCTGGCGAGTGACGAAGGCATCCATAATTTTTCGCCCGTGCCGACGCAGGGATACGAATACTGCACGACGACCGAACTGGCGACGAGCCTTGCGTCCGCGCTGGAAAAAACCGGATCGATGAAATACGCCGATATGATTGAGAAGCTCGTGTTCAATGCCGGGCAAGGCGCGCGCACTCCGGACGGTAAAATGATCACCTATCTCTCGGCCTCGACGCTGCTGGCAGCGGTTGAAAAACTCAAACTGGGAGTAAACCATAATTCCGGCGGCCGGTTTCAGTACTCGCCGGCGCACCAGGTGGGCGGCTCATGCTGTTCGGCCAATGCGGTAAAGCTCATGCCGTATTACGTCTCTTCGATGTGGATGAAGACAGCGGGCGACGGCGGACTCGCCGCGATGCTTCTCGGGCCGTCGCAGGTGAGTACCGAAGTGAAAGACATCCCGGTGACAATCGACGAGGAAACGGAATATCCGTTTTCGGACTCCATTACCTTCCGCATCACCGCGGGAAAACCGGTGGAGTTTCCGCTGCGCATACGGATTCCGGCCTGGGCCGGTAAGGTAACGATTGAGGCGAACGGCGCCACGGTTGATGCGACCGATGAGCTGCGTGTGCTGAATAAAGCCTGGGAAACGGGCGATGAAATCAAAGTCACGTTCGAAAATCCGGTCATGACCGGCAAGTGCGCGAACGGGGAACTGGCCGTCTATCGCGGACCGCTGCTCTATGTTCTGCCGTGGCCGTCGAAAACCACGGTACTCAAAAAATCGCGCGGCGGAGTTCCTGAATATTTCGAATGGGACGTGACGGCGGTTTCCTCCAAGACGAATTCGGGATACTGCATTCCCTCGTCGGTTGTTTTTCAGGCGGAACCGAATGAAAAATATGACCGGGAGTCGCCGTGGTCGCAGCCAAGCATCATCCTCACTGGCGAACTGTGCAACGAACGGAACACCCCGAAACCGGTGACCCTGCTTCCGATGGGTTCGACCATGCTCCGTTTCGCCAGTTTTCCGGAAGCGAAATAAACCCATGATCGTCAAAACGTCAGCGATTCCGCTCTACTGGACCGATGTCTCGAACACTTCGCGCATCGTTACCTGGCTGACCGCGCATTACGGAAAACTTTCGACCACCATCAAAGGCGATCAGCGCAAAAACAGTCTCTTCCGCGGACAGTACGACTTCTTTTCCACCAGCGAACTGCTCTTCTATGACCGCACCGAGCGCGGCACCCACATCGCCAAAGAATGCTCCATGCTCCACGCGCGAAGCGTCTTCCGCACCGACTGGCGCGCCTGCACCTCCGCCGGATACATTTCGGCCCTCTTCGCCCGCACCACACCGCGCCACGGCCATGAACCGGGCCGCTTCGAGTTCTTTGAAGAAATGCTCTCTCTGGCGGAAGAGTACGGACATCACGCCGCCTTTCTCATCTGGTTCGACCTGAAGTTCGCCGAGTTCCAAGGACAGCATATTCTGCTGGATGACAGGGATCAGGAATCAGGAGTCAGGGGGCAGGAGTCAGGAGACAGGAGTCAGGGGACAGGAATCAAGGGACAGGAGTCAGAGGGCAGGAATCAGCGAACAGCGAAACGCTTTGCGGCGGATTACGGCGGGATCATCAGCCCCGAATACGCCAAACGGTTTCGCATCCCGTCCACACCGATCGCCCCCGAGTCCGTTGCCCTGCTCAAAGCGTGGCAGCAGGCCGATACG
This sequence comes from Kiritimatiellales bacterium, assembly GCA_041661845.1. GTDB lineage: Bacteria > Verrucomicrobiota > Kiritimatiellia > Kiritimatiellales > Tichowtungiaceae > Tichowtungia. Next base: position 34,574 of record JBAZTQ010000004.1, read on the forward strand.
CCGGAATGTGTACTGACAACAGACTGTACTCCGGCGCACTTCGCCCAGATCGAGCGGGTACTGGAAAAGTTCGTCACCTACCAGTTCGACCTGCCGCCGCATGTCCGCCGCACAGCCGCCGCCACCCTCCGCGCCGCATAGACCCTTTGTCAGGGTTGAGCGGGTTTGATTTCGACGGAAGAGACGAGCAGAGGAACCGTGCTGTTCTGTAATGGATCACGCAACGTCAGCAGATTCTTTCCCGGAACCAGCGTGACGGGTTCAGAAGTCCAGTCGGTCAGCTGCCCGTTCTGGAAAATTTTCTTGTCGCCGCCGTCCATTGCCACCTGCTTAGCTCCGCCTACCGCTACACCGTGAAATAAAAGGGACGCTTTCTGAGGGATATCTGTCAGATTCCAGACCTCAAAGGAAGCCTCGTTCTGCAACAACCGCCAAATACGGTAATCGCGAGTCGAAACAGTTTTCCACCCCTTGGAAAACAGGACCACTGCGATACGCCCTTCGGCGCGGGCGCGGGCCGCCACGTCCTCGGTCAGATTATAGTAAATGGTTGCCGTAAAGGAATCTGCAGAATACGGGAGTGCCGGATCGCCCCGATAAAAGAGTCCCAGCTGCGCAAGCCGCATTCCGGCACGGTTTTCCACCGTTTGACTAAGTGCAAACAATTCGCGGACTTCAGGCCACGGCCCTGTTTCAGGACGTTCCCAGAGATGTTTCTCCTCGAAAAAAGCGCTGCCGGGATTGTCGTTGAAAAACTGCAAGGTGCGTTTACGGAATTCCAGTCCGTTGTACTGCTCGGGAATCTGGTTGGGCACGACGGAAACAAACTGCACCTTTTTTGGCGCATGTACACGGAACTCATTGTAGGCAGTGAAAAAGCGTTCGGTTACGACCGGGGTGTCCTCCGGCAGGTTTTTATCTGCCCAGGCGGCAATCTCCGCATAGGGCCGCGGAAGTCCGGTTATCTGAGGAATGAGAACCGCCGGCTCAATCCACAGTCCGAAGCCCGCAACCGGAATCAGCAAGGCGAAAATCCCCCCGCGTTTCCCCCTCAGTGCTTCAAACGGATAGAGCAGCCCGGCGGAGAGAAAGAGCAGATAAAACGGGATCAGCGGGGTAACACGAGTGATACCGAAAATCCAAACGCTTTTTTCAACAGCCATTATGTTCAGCATTAGCACTACAATGAAGATAATACTCAGCGCCGAAAGCGCCCGGTTTTTCCGGAATCCGACGATGTAAAAGAACAGTCCGGAAAAAACAACCAGCGCAGAAAAAATCTGCCGCAACGGTGTGGTTCCCCATGCATAGGCGCTGAATACCGGCCAAACTTTGGTCCACTGCGATGCATCACGTCCCGTAGCGAACACTTTGATCCAGTATTCGCGGGTTGCACCATCGGAGGTGAACTCGGTGATCTGTTTGAGTCCCCACGGCGCGAGCAATAGCGGCAGGCCGATGATAAAATAAGTTGCCATCAGAATCGTCAGATCCAGTCCGTTGCGCCGTTGACGGACAAACTGCCAACTGAACAAGGCACCATTGAATAGCGCGAAGAAAAAAGCCCATGGCCATGCGCTGGGCGACGACCAGGTCATAATCAGAAAGGCCGCCGCATTGACGAAATGAAAATAGCGCGGCACTACCTGCCCCTTTAGCAGCCGCCCGGAAAGCCCCGCCACCCACAGTGCCAGAAATGCGCCCAGCAGCGTGGGTGAATAAAAATAAGCTTCGCGAGACATCTGAATGCACATGGGACTGAACGCAGTCATCGCCGCGAGCATCGCAGCCATGCGCTGTCCGCCGAATTCGCGGCCCGCCATATAAGCAACCGGAACGGTTAATGCACCGCATAGCGCAAAGGGCAGAATCATCGTTCCGAACGTCAATGGAAGATTGAATAGATCAATGAACAGCTTTGCAGCCGCCGGCACAGGCGAAAGTTGCGCCGTTACGCCGACAAAATCCATCCATTGAGAAAAAATCATTCCGGCGGAAACATCCCGGTTCAAAATATCCCAGAACAGCAGGTTGTCCATCTGAAGCGAAGCCTCACCCAGCTTCCAGAGCCTCAAACCGGCCGCGCACGCAACCAGTAAGAAAAGAAAAACCGCTTCCCGAAAAAACCACTTTACCCCGCTTGTTTTCATAAAGACCCTTTCTTTTCCGCAGAATAATGTGGAATATGCGGACTTGTATTTATTCAATCAACACCGGACTTAGCATATCGAGAACGAGAGAGAAGCAATGTAGTAGAAGGGGCGTCATTTGAATAACAATGAAATGCATAAAATGGCCCGGATGGAAGATGTCTACTGGTGGCATGTGGGACGCAAATCCATCATAAAAGAACTGCTGAAAGGCCTGCGCATACCAACCTCATGTCGAATTATCAACATCGGGTGCGGCACCGGCGGAATTATTCCGACACTGAAGCAATTCGGTGAGGTTGAAAATTACGATCCCTCTGTGGAAGCAGTTCAAATCTGCCGGGAGCGGGGCTACGAAAATACCCGTGTCTTTGACGGAAAAAAACTCCCCTGCGCCGACGAATCATTCGATCTTGCAGTCGCTCTGGATGTTCTTGAACACATTGAAGAAGACGCCTCGGCGCTCGAAGAATGGCTCCGGATTCTTAAGCCGGGAGGGCGACTGCTGATAACCGTTCCGGCTTATCAGTGGCTCTGGAGCAGTCATGATGAGGCGCTTGGCCATTATCGACGATATACGGCCAGCCAGTTGCATGGAAAATTGAACCGGGCCGGTTTTTCTGTCGGGAAGCGTTCATACGCCATCACTTTCAGCTTCCCGCTGATTCTGGGATATCGCCTGCTGGACAGTCTTCGCAGGTCAGATCGAACACCTGCGGCAAGCTACGTGCTACTTCCCCGACCGATTAATACAGTCCTCACCGCCCTGCTGAAACTGGAAGCTCTACTTTTGCGTTTCACGAATTTTCCGATTGGCACATCCGTTGTGATAATCGCTAAAAAGCCGAAACAATAACTTTCAAGGTTATTGGACCTCGAACACTTTCCGGTAAACGACACGCCCTTTTTTACTGCCCCACGGCGCAGAAGGCCGCAAGCCGGACGCCTGCGAGAGCGTATTGACGAACGGATCGGGATTCACCCAGACATAAGGTTCTTCCGGCGGCCCCTTGACGCGGCCGTCATAGTTTTTCAGAGTCGTCCATGCAGCGTCGTCATAATCTAATGCAGCCCAAGCACCGGATGGATTGACAGCATGCTTCCAGTCACCGGACGTCCCGATCAGAAACCCGTCCGCCGTGCATACCGCAACCTGAGTCCACTTTGGATATTCCTGCCAGCCGGAAGCAGCTGCCAGAACATGACGGCCTTTCGGCAGATTAACTGTTGTACAAACAGACTGCTTCGGATCACCGCCACGTAAAACCAGCTCTCCGTCGAGATAAAGTTCAGACGGCATGTTGCAGTAGAGTTGCAGCAACGCCGTCCCCGGAACAGTATAGAGCTTTCTCAGAATTTCAGCCTGGGCATTGGTTGATGCGTTCAGGCCTTCGACAAACCGCTGCTGAGAAATTTGCTTCAATTGATAGAAGCAAACCAGCTTGCGCAAATTAAGCACATCCTCAAACGGCGCCTTAAACTGCATATTGTAACGGTCGATGTATTCCGCTTCGCCCTGCAGATCACCGAACCTTTCATAGTTCCAGAGATCGGTCATAAGCGTGTACGCCTGAAGCGCATCAACCGGCGCGGCGCGGCTCTCGAGATGACTGTCGGCGGCTTGCGGAGTTTCGAGATAATAGAATGAAACATTTTCATAAGCCGCATGGCTGGCCTGATCCGGGCCGCGCTCGAATTCCATTTTGAAATCGCGTCCGAAAAGTACCGGCTCCGTCAGGTGCAAACGGTACTGCACGGTACGGAACGGTGCTTTATTCGGCAGACCGTGCAATGGGCGGGCAAAGACATTTCCATAATACCAGCCGGCGTTGAAATAATCCTCGAGACCGGTACCCTGCCAGGTTTTTGTTCCATCAATCACCATAGATTCATCGGATTCCAGCGCCCAGAAGCTGCGGTCGGCACTGACGACAGAAAGGATACATCCGACGTAGCGCCCGCGTCCGGCGGTTTTTAAAACGGTATGCGGAATGCCGGTTTCGTTTGCACTGCTGTTGCGCCATCCCGCATGGAAATAGCCTCCATCAATGCGTATACCGGTCTGGATGCCGAATTTTAGAGCGATGTTGTGCGCGCTTTTATTTTCGAGCACAAAGCGGGCGGACTTTTGAAACGGCATTGGAAAACGGCAGAAAAAAAGGTCGCCTTTCGAACCAAAAAACATGGATCGCGCACGCCATCGTTGCCAGACACTGCCGAAGAAATCGCCCAGAGGAACACGGACCGACGGCTCCGCGCTTCCATCCCAGTAGATATTCAGCAGTATGTTGCGCAACGCATCCGAGTCATGAACATCCGAATCAATCGTGAATGCTTGCACCGTTGCCGGCCCTGTCCCGCTCCAAAGTTCAATAGTCTGTCCGGCAGACAGTTCAAATGCTTTATCTGCAAGTGGCAACGAGCTAAAATCGTCATTTTCCCAGACCTTGGAAATCTTCCTGAGCTCACTGGAACTCTGCGAGGGATTCAGACTTTCTACGGTTCGTCCGGCGGGCATTGGACTCCAATTGAGCTGATAGTACATTTTGGCACCTCGCCCATATTGATAACCGGCATCTTCAGTCGTAATCAAAAGGTGCTTTTTGAATGGCACCGGAACAAAGGTGTACCAGCAGTTCTGCTCATCAGTCGAAAACGGCGCAACATCAAACGGCGGAACGCCGGAACGCAGATCATTCCACGAAAACTCTAAACGCGGCGTTTTTTCGCCGTCGAAATAAAAGCGGATTTTTTTGTCGTCATTAATGCCTGTGAACCAGAGGCGGCTGATCACTCCGGGGCCGTTCAGATCGGCGAGGATACACTGTCCGTCTTTGCGTTTGCCCTGAAAGTGGTTATAGTCTTCATTAGCACCGGTGCGGTCAAAGGAGCAAATCATCCGCGTCGAGGGAATATCCAGCCGGGCAATTTCATTCCGGTTGGTCAGTCCGCCCGCCAATATTTCATACGATACAGTTTTCGGCGGTTTGCAGGCTACCAGTAAAAGGGTCGCCAGACAGATTCCCGCCATACCGAATCGTTTTTTCAACATACTTGTTCCTTGTATTTTGCCGAGGTGAATCTATTTTCATCAGGAATGAAACAAAAGGAAAAAAGTGTCGCACTGATTGTCAGCGCACGCAACGAGGAAACCGACATCGGTTCCTGCCTGAAAAGCCTGCTGACACAAGATTATCCCTATACTACTGTGATTTTAGTAGACAATAACTCAACCGACCGGACGGTTGAAATCGCCCGAGACCTAGGGGTGCGTGTAGAAAACAAAGGACCGGAACGCAGCGCTCAGCGCAATCACGGGGCCCGGATTGCAAATGCCGATTTTGTCTGCTTTCTGGATGCCGACATGATCGTTCCACCCAATATGGTTTCCGAATGTCTGGCGCTAATGGATGATCCGGATGTCGGCGCTGTGGTAATTCCTGAAAAGTCATTTGGAGACGGTTTCTGGACACAATGTAAAATTCTGGAGCGAACCTGCTATCCGCCGGGTTCATACATTGAAGCGGCCCGTTTTTTTCGACGAACGGTTTTTGATAATTTAGGCGGTTTCGATGAAAAACTGACCGGACTTGAAGACCTTGATCTGCATCAGCGATGCCTGATTCAGTATAAGATTGGACATTCGGTGACTCCGATCCGGCACCATGAGGGCTGTATCCGCTTCTTTGAACAGCTGCGGAAGAAGTTCTATTACGGGAACCGATCAGCGGCTTATGCAAAAAAACATCCCGAAGCGTTCCTCAGGCAGGGCAATCCGTTCCGCGGTTATTTCCTGAAAGAGTGGAAACGGCTCATCAAAACCCCGCTGCTGACGGTATCCATGCTGTTTCTGAAATGCTGTGAACTGGCGGCGGGCGGACTGGGTGTTTTGTATGGATCGCTCCGCAAACCATAGCCTTCAGACTACAGCGCTTCAATGGAGGGCGACCCTCGTCTATGCATCATTTTGCGAATGATGAGACTCTCTTCCTCGGCAGCTACAGCTGCCGACCGCAAGACAACTTCCTTGTATTGCTCGCGAACCCGGCGTTCCAACTCCGTATCGCACAGGGCTGATTGAATCCGTTCCCGCAAAGCTGCCACATTCCCCAGAGGAACGAACAACAGGCTGTCTTTAAACACCTCTTTGTAGTGCGGAAGTTCATAAACCACAACCGGACGTCCTGCCGCAATGGCTTCACCCACGACGATCCCATAGCCTTCCTCGTAGCTGGGAAGAACAAACAAAGCACAGCCTTTAAGTCGGCGGTGCTTTTCCTCGACAGGAAGAAAGCCCAAAAGGTCGACACGATCACTCATATTATGCTGTCGAATGAATTCGATCAAACCAGCCTGCTCCTCTCCCTTCCCGACGATACCCACCGTTACGTTGAGCGGAGCTACCGCCTCCAGAAGGTCGTACACGCCTTTCTGCCGAACCAGCCGACCGATAAAAAGAATCTGATGTGCCTTTAGCGGAATCGCTCTGCGGATGGCCTCCACCTCGACTACGGGGTATTGGAGGTGGATTTTTTCCGGAGAAATTCCCCTCGCCGTCAGTTCTTCTTTTACGAGCGAGTTGTCGGTGAAAATAATATCGGCACGGCGATAAAAAGAGAGTGCGATTTGCTGGGCAATCCAAGAAATAAGATACTGTACAGACTGAGCCGCATTTTTCCCCCTGCGCTTCGGAATAAGGTGAAATACATAGAGCACCAGAAAACTTTTAGACCGCACCGCATTGATCCACGCCGGAAGCATATCAACCAGAATCCCCCCGGCAACCGTAACATCGGCACGAAACCGCCATGCCGTCACCCCAGAACGAATCATCCGGTAAAGATAAGCTATAACAATCCCAAGCGTCGATTGGGGTATCCACGCACGATAAGAGCAACAATCGGCAGCCCCTCCCACAAAATTTTCAGCAAACCCTGGAATTAGAAATGTAACTTTGTTCTGTTTTGCCCATTCAGCACCTACAGATAGTAAATGGGCATCCCCACCACTAACTCCAAGTTGCAAATACCCATTATTGACAATGAGAATATTGCTATTGCTAAATTGATGTTCTGACGAAATAGGCATCCGAATCTCGCAGCCATGCTTAAAAATTGAGTTCATGAAAACAACCATGCCGGAGTCCAGCTGGCAAGGTCAAGACAGGGAATATGGTGAGACGGAAAAATAAAAAGAGTCGAAATGACTCCATTTCACAGCCCGACACGAAACGCATTACATGCCACCCATGTTTTTCACTAAAACGCTCATCTTCTCAGAATCGCTACAATAGAGATGGTGATGTGAATCAATCTCGCACATGGGAACATCATCCCACTTTGGTGCATACCCCAATATTGTCGGATGTAATTCAACCAGCCAGAATATCTTTTTCTCGCAAAACCATTCTTTGAAATCCCTGCTGTCGAAAAATTCCTTCTCCCCGCCTTCGATATCCATCTTGATCAGCGCTGGGGTGCCATAGAGCTGTTCGGCCTCTTTGTAGGTAACGGATGCCGTGCCTCCCGCCTCCAGAAAATCTACCCGGTTTTGAGGCCCCGATGTCGTTGCCGGATTATACTGTTTGGTTGTTGCAGTGAATGCCTGATTTACAACTGTAATCGACAACCGGTTCTTCGCTGCAGTTTTTTTCAAGAGTTGCACAGCCCTTTTTGAAAAATCAAAAGCTATACAAGGCTGCCCGTTCACCGCAGCCCGCACAGAAAAAAGTCCGACATTGGCTCCGACATCCCACAGCAGGCCGCCCGCACAGACAGGAATAAACATAGTACGATTTTCGCGGGTTTCCAATTCTCCGGTTGACCGCGAAATGTCGTCAATATTATCGCGGAAATCCATAAAAACGGATTGGTTAAAAAATGTTTTTTTCACATCAAACGACGGTGCCGCCTTGTGCCAAAGATCCGCAAGAAAAGTGTCGTGATATTTTTGTTTTATAAGCGTTAAACTCTCATGTTATTCCTTTTTTTCTGCTACCCAGACTCCTATCGGCACAGCAAACAGTCCGATAATTGCCACCCAGAAAGACATCTTCTGCAGTAACGAATACGGATCATACCGCAATATCACCTCATGGGAACCGGATTTGATATGCAATCCGGCCATCATAAAGTTCGCCGGAAAAAGATCCGCTGGACTTCCGTCGACTGTGGCCTTCCATCCTCTATCAAACCGGGAATTCCATAACAGAACGGACTCTCCGGACGCTTCACAGACCAGCCGGATCTCTCCGGGCCGATATTGCGTCACGCGAACAGAATTAGATCCGCCGGTCAGCCTCCGGACATCCGGAGCATCTGCCGCTGTCAGTACAACTGCCGAATGAGGGTTGAATGCATTATCCCGCAACCGTTGAATCACCGCATCGGCATCAGCCACCCTTTCAACAGCGGAAAACAGCGCAAACTGGGACAAGGATTCCTTTACTTCAAACACGGCCAGTCGACGCCCGCCAAAACCGGTTCCGGTAAAACACAATTGTAATCCGGGGCTTTTTTTCATCATCTCGAAAACAGAAATTGGCTGCTGAGAAATGCCATACAAATATCCATCAGTTACAACGTACTTCACGCTGCTGAGTTGCCAAAACCGAAGCTGCCCATCCAACAGCCGTACAGCAAACTGATCAGCTGAACCAGTCGGAGAAACCGCTGGCAGAAGCGCTTTAAAAAATCCGTCATAGTCGTTTGCAATACGGGATGCCGGGGTCTGTTCCATCGCTTCGATGCCAAAATATTGAAAGATATGGGTAATATACATGTTAGCAGCGTCCGTCAGCGGAAGCGGGATCATTCGCCCCTGATAAATCGTTTTTAATGAAACCGCGACACGCCCGTGCTCACTCTGATGCTGCTGTAAGAATTTTATCACTTCATCGGGGCGATAGAACTCGTCCGGACGGAACCAGCTGCGCTTAATGTAAAATCGGTCTATCAGGAACAAATTTAAAACCAGCAAAAGCAGAAAACCAGAACTTACAATTTGATTCCGAAAGCGAATCCGTTTTTTTAGCAATGCAATGGTGATTAACGCGGCGGCAAGGAGAGAAAAAAGATTCATCCAAAGCATGGCGTGCAACGCCCCGCCAAACGCTTTCCGCGCTGCAAACGACTCCGGCGCGGCAAAGACCGATACCAGCCCTGCGCCACCCAGCCCCAACAGTACGCCGAAAGCAACCAGCCAATACCTTAACGCTTTCCGCCGCTCTTCACGAACCGCATCAAGCAGATTCTGGAACCCATACGCACTCAGAATAGAAAGCGCAAAGGCGGCGACCGCCATAAACTTAACCGGGGCCCGCATTTTTGCCATCATTGGCAGGTGATACCAAAGGGTAAACAGAGGGCGTCCTGGCCAATACTGACCAAAAGCAAGCAATGTTGCCAACAGAACAACCACAGTAAAAAACCTCGCCTTGCCGGAACGGCGAAAAGCGGTTAATGCACCGGCCGCACCGAAAAATACCACGAAGTATCCAAGGCCGTCATTACTGTGGGCCACTGGACGGGCACCCCAATATGGGCGATCCGGATCGCCGGAAAGCATGCCGTGATATCCCGGAGCAAAACTGTCCAGCAACTCCTTCGGATGCAGTGACCAGCTCGTGGCAAACGCCCATTGTTCTGCTTCCGCCTGCGGACTGCCCGCAGCCACCCCGGCTACTTTGCCGCTTACCAGTTCACTCCCGAACTGGATTTTGGCATTGTGCGCAAAAATCAGCAGCGCAACCAACCCGGTTACCGTCAGCTTTCCAACCCCGGCCAACCGTTGTATCGTTATTAGTTGCCGCAGATTAAAGGGACGTATCTTAACATCGCGAAAAACAAGAAATAGAGCGTACGCGAAGGCGGCAACAGAAAAGTAAAGCCCTCGTTGTACATCCGCATTCATCATCAGTCCCCAGGCAAATCCGGCGGCAGGCGCACACAACCATGTGCGCTGCCCAAGGGCCTGACCATCCAGAGCAACGGTAAGGAAATAAAAAAGCATCGCGGCCAGAGCCGGAACATGAACACAATCAATATGGCCCGGATAAACCAGCGTGATGAAGTGCGGTGTGAATCCGAAGGCTATAGCTCCGAATATTGCAGCCGCCACTCCGAGCCGAAATCTGCGCAACAAAAGCCACATAAAGACGAGCGAAATGAAAATCATACAGGAATAGCCTGCCACCACCCCCAGTCTGACCGGAAACAGTCGAAGAAAGAAATAAACCGAGTTGATTCCAAACGACTGCCCGACACCCAGCCAGTGGGACGGATCCCACCAGCCACACCGTCCATCCGCCAAGTTGTTACGCAAAAGTGTTAAATAGCTGTAATTGCCGTCAATGCCCTGAAGCGCCATTCCGCCAAACCAGCCCTCTCTAAAGAGAACCAGCGGCAGCATCCCGAAAAGCAGGAACAGCATGGTTTTCGACAGCCAGGATCCCCCCTCTATTTTCCAATTCATTCGATGCTCCGGTTAGTCGCGATGCAAAACAATGCCGAAATTCCGCATTAGCGCAGGGCAACATTGTAATTTATTGATATCCTGCCTCCACCAGCCCGCCAGCCGGAACCCGGCAAGTTCGCCCATGTCACGCAACGCCGCCGGTGTGAAACAGCGGATATGTCCAGCCGGCCGGAATTGCTCCACCCGTTTACTAAGCAACCCCATGCCATACGTAATGGATTCCGTGCCGACCTCCGTCCCCACAGGCTGAAGCCCCAGCAATAGCAGAATGCGATTTATCCACCAGGAAAGATTCGGTGTACTGACCACGGTTAATCCGCCCGGTTTTGTAACCCGATAGAGCTCTGAAAAAAGATGCTCCGTGTTAAAGAGATGCTCGACGACGTGATTGCAAAAAATAAGGTTGAAGGAACCGTCTTCAAATGGCAACGACTCTTCATTGAGATTACAGGCGGCAAAATGAAAGTCCGGTGACGGCGGGTCTTTAACCTCATCAACCAGATCAACCCCGGCAACCCCGCGTATGCGGTCTGCACCACCTAACCGCTCGTATACCTGACGGCAAAACGTCCCGCCGCCGCAGCCGGCATCCAGCAGAAAAATATCGTGTTGCTGCTGTAACCAGCGCTTTACAGGATATATCCGGAAGAAGTTGTCCAGATTGTACGTGGCATGCCCGTACCCATCCCCTTCCTGATAACGGCTGCTGTAGAATTTTCTATCCATAACCAAATCCTTTTAAAACCGTCGCATTGCGCACCACAACCTCACCACCAAAAAATCAACGTGTTACGATAGTACTTTAATCGAACACTTCTCATATATAAGAACCGCAATGGCATTCGCACAGGGATAGATCGAACCAAAGGGACGATTCAGCGCATCTTCCATATCTGTTTCCGCCCACTCGTTAAGAGCGGAAATACGCTTCATGAAATATATCTTGGTGAGATCGGTCATCTTGTGTCGTAAAAATTCATCCAGAAACGAGTTATACCCCAACGGAACCGTTACAATTAGTCGCCCTTCAGGCTTAAGCAATAACTTCAAATTCTCAAGCGCTAAAATAAGTTTATCCGGCCGCCTAAGCGACTCATCCCAACCGACGTGTTCGAGTGTTGATATGGATATAATCAAATCATACTGCTTTCCGGGTGTGAATGTGGCGATATCCTCGTTTATCACGCCTGGACTTTTTTCGTATTTATCAACCACTTCATGCTCAAACTGAAAATATTGGTTCAGCACGTTTCCGACCTCGAGGATTTCTCCATTGAGCTGACAAGTCTCGATAGCAATCGGAATTTCAACCACTCTTTCGGTTCGGAAAGCCCCGTTGAGGAGATGAAGTGCATACCTATATCTCTTTTCTCCTAAGGAAAACCTTGCATTACGCATTAAAGTTCGCACGAAAACGTAACAAAAAAATCGGTTAATGATGATGATCGGCGTACGCCAACTATGCTCGCGCAACAGTTGTCGACCGATTACAAACAACTTACCGAAACTGCTCCGGTTAATTTTCCCCATATAACGTCCTTTGATTGTTTTAAAAAATATTAACCCTTGGCACCCCCGCTCACCACCTCCGCCTCGCGTTTCAAAATTTCCATGAAGGTTTGCGCCGAAACATCCCAGGAAAACCGATCCGCCCATTCGCGGGCCGTACGCTGCATTTCGTTTCGCCGGACTGCATCCTCTATCAGTGATCGTATCGCCTGAGCCAGCGCCGCGTCATCTCCGCAGGGGATCAACAATCCGCTTTGTCCCGGTGAAATCGAATCGCGGGTGCCGGGAACATCCGACCCTACAACCGGAGTCCCGCAAGCATTTGCCTCAATATTGGTAATTCCCCACCCTTCCATACTGCTGGGGTTTACCACGACCCACGCCCGTTGCAACAATCGCATTTTATCGGCATCATTTACATAGCCCTGAAAAATCACGTTTGTAAGCCCCAATGATGCGGCAATATCTCTCAATCGCGGCTCATCCTCACCCTGTCCGGCCAGTCGAAGCGTCAGCGGCAGATCAGAAAGCCGCTGAAGCGCACGCAATAGCACGTCAACCGATTTATATTTCCTCAGACGACCCAGATAAAAAATTTCAGGCCGCTTCGCTTTTTGACCGGGAACCAGTGCATCGGAAATCCCGCTATAAACAAACTGGATCGGCCTATGCTTCCCGAACAATCGGTCGATCATCTCCTCGGAGCTCGGCGAAATAGTAACGATTTGTTTGCGGCGATAGGCAGAGGGCATGACCTTCCGCTCCAGCCAAGAGCCTACTTTGGCTGTAAGCCACGATGCCTCTCTGGCCCAAACATCTGTATGAATATGATAAATCAAAAGAACAACAGGAACACGCGCATACATGGGCGTGAAAAAAGGAATCCCGTTTTCGACATCAATGATCACATCAACCTTTGCCTGCCTCAGATAGTTGAGTGCGGCAAACAGGTAAACGGTGTACGTTCCACCCGCACGGATAAACCGAATACCGTCATGGTTCTCTTCCCGTAAAGTGCCGGACGGGCGGGACGTGAACCATAAAATATCATGTCCTTGCGCCGCCCAGCGTTTGGCTTGTTCATATAGATATATCTCAGAGCCGCCCGCCTGCGGATGCCGGAAACAACGCCAGTTAAAAATCGCTATACGCATTATTTTAATTCCCAGAAGTAGAAATAAAAACAGACTCTCTAGACAAGAACCCCGGCGGCCAGACAGTCCGCCTCGACCATAATCCGAACCAGTTGCTCAAACCCGATTGTCGGCACCCACCCCAGCACCTGCCGGGCCTTAGTCGCATCTCCAATCACAGCCATCACTTCCGTTGGCCTGTAAAATCTGGGATCAACCTGTACAACGACCCTTCCGGATTCTGCATCAACGCCCCGTTCCTGCTCACCGGTTCCTTTCCAAGCTAAATGAATTCCTGTTACACCAAACGCCTTTTCAACGAATTCCCGTACAGAATGTCCCTCTCCGGTGGCAATAACGTAATCATCTGGCACGTCCTGCTGAAGCATCAGCCACATGGCTTTTACGTAATCAGGTGCATAACCCCAGTCCCGAACCACCGATAGATTTCCGACATACAGACAGTCTTCAACTCCGGCAGCAATCCGGGCCGCAGTCTGTGTAATTTTTCGAGTTACAAAATTTTCACCACGTCGCGGCGATTCATGATTGAACAGAATCCCGTTACTCAGATGCAATCCGTAAACCTCACGGTAGTGTGCCGTCATCCAATACGCGTATAGTTTCGCTATTCCATAGGGAGATCGGGGATGAAACGGCGTCTTTTCTGTCAACCGAACATCTTCAACCGTGCCGAAAAGTTCCGAACTCGACGCCTGATAGCAACGGGCTTTGGGGCGTAATTCACGTATGGCACTCAACAGCCGCAATGTGCCGACCGCATTCACATCTGTTGTATACTCGGGCATCTCCAAAGAGATTTGTACATGCGACTGAGCCGCCAGATTGTAAATCTCATCCGGTTGCGTCTGTTCAATAATCTTATGCAGCGTCAACGCATCGCTCATATCTCCGTAATGCAGATAAAAAGGAACCGTTTTATTTTCGGCACGGTAGAACGATTCCAGCCGGGAACGGTTAAATGAACTGGCGCGGCGAACCATTCCATGCACTTCATATCCTTTATTTAACAGAAGCTCTGTCAAATAAGATCCATCCTGCCCGCTAACACCAGTAATGAATGCTTTTTTCACAACACGACTCCGCACTTATTTTAAGATTTTTGGCGCATAAAAGCACATTTCTACCGCCGTTTTATGACACTCCGCACCAGATTATTAAAAAGAATAGAGTAAACCAGAGAACCATTCGACACGCATTAAAAAAGAAAGAGTTTTCCTATGCACATCCAAACCATCTTGTGACCTTCCCAAACACCCGCCGTATAAAAATCAAACTCCAAGTTTGCATTTCCCGCTCCGCCCTGACACCATTTTTATAAATTAATGCTTCCTCGGGCCAGTCTCTTCCGGCGCACGCCTGTACTTCCCGAAAAGTAAGTTCAAAATCCAGCACACTGAGAGACTTCATGATTTCGCGCTCATCATTCGACTCTGGTATTGACGATTTTCGAAAAGCCATCTCAGACACCATCTGCGCCGCAGCCCCTTATTCCTGCGAATTTCTGAACAGCCAATTAGAGATGACGGCTTCCCTCCGCTTTCTGGATCGTCTATTCAATGATTTGAATGCATTCGCCTCCCACTTGCAAAAGGGTTCAAAAATATTGGACATCGGCACCGGCTCCGGAATCGCCGCTTTCATGCTGGCCACTCAAGGACATACCGTAGAGGGAATTGACATTGATAACTTCAGCGAACTTGACCTGAGCCCATGAAACTGGACGGTTTGGAATGAGAGTTCTCCATGGTAAAACCATAGAAGGAGGACTCAGGAATGAAGAAGCGTCACACCGAAGAGCAGATTATCGGCATCTTGAACGAGGCTCTGGCCGGGATGCCGGTCGCCGATCTGCTCCGTAAGCATAACATCGCCCAAGGCACTTTCTACCGCTGGAAAGCGAAGTTCGGCGGGATGGATGTCAGTGAAGTCAGGCGGCTGAAGGCGCTGGAGGAGGAGAACAGCCGTTTGAAACGGCTGGTGGCTGATCTGAGCCTGAATAACCAGATCCTGAAGGACATCAACTCAAAAAACTGGTAACGCCCGCAGCGAAGCGTGATGCGACCGGATACATCCGGGAGGTTTACGAACTCAGCTGCACACGCGCCTGCGGGCTGATCAGCCTGGCGAAGAGCACGATGTACTATCAGCCCAAAGAGAAGGATGACGGCCCGCTGCGTGAAGCCTTGCGTGAGAAATCCCGTGAACGGAAGCGCTGGGGGTATCGGCGGCTGATTGCACTGCTCCGGCGTGACGGATGGGCGGATAACCATAAACGGATCGAACGAATCTATCGCGAGGAAGCCTTGCAGGTTCCGAAACGCAAGAAACGGAAGACGGCGTATAAACGAAAAGAGAAGCCTGCGCCGCCGGTACGGAAAAACGAGCGTTGGAGTATGGACTTCGTGCATGATGCCACGGCACAGGGACGCAAACTGCGGTGTCTGAACATCGTGGATGATTTCAGCCGGGAGTGTCTATGGATTGAAACAGACACCTCGTTGAACGGGCGGCGGGTAACACGGGTTCTGGACGGTCTGATTGATCTGCGAGGAAAGCCGGAACGGCTGGTCTCTGATAACGGGCCGGAGTTTGCCGGTCATATCATGGATCAATGGGCCTATCAGAACGGGGTTGTGCTGGACTTTATTGATCCGGGCAAACCGCAGCAGAACGGATACGTGGAAAGCTTTAACGGCAAGTTCCGGGACGAGTGTTTAAACGAGCACTGGTTCCGGGATGTGGCCGAAGCGCAGGACATCATCGAAGAGTGGAGAGTTGACTATAACCGGAACCGTCCGCACAGTTCCTTGAATTATTTAGCGCCTGCGGAGTTCGCGGCGCGTCTCCCCCTAGGGGGAGAAGGAAGGGATGCAAAGCATCCGATGAAAGAAAAACTAACCGTGCTGGACTCTCATTAGAACCGGTTCAGTCCATGGGGGCAGGTCAAACTCGCCTTCCATGAACACATGGGATACGAACAGAAGCTCCTCTGGCAGACCCTGACTGATCGTTGTCCTAATATTCATTTTCAGCACTACTACAACAACCGCATCCCTTATACAGACTCGTCTTTTAATGCTGTTGCAGCCTATGGGGTAATAGAACACATTCCGGCCGGAGAAATCGAACAAGTCATGAGCGAAATTATGCGTGTTACTAAAACGGACGGACACCTTTTTATTTCCTATCTGCCACGCAAGCTCGCATTATTGGAAATTCTACTCACTTTCATGGGAAGATGGCATCATCAGAGACGATGGAGTGACTCAGAGATTACCCGCTTCCTGACCCGATTCAACTTCCAAACGATCCTTCGAAAACGCATTATTTTCGCACCGCAGTTCCCCTCTCAAACTGCCAACCGGAACAAGCCTCTCTTCGATAGAATTGATTTATTAGCCGATATTTGGCCGTTTTCTCTTTTGGCTCGCGACCTTCTCGTTGTCGGGAAAAAGCGGAGTGGGTGATAAAAAATACGACCGACTAATCTAGTGTAATGACTCTTAATTAATATTGAAAAACGATGTGGAACCTGTCAGTCTCTTCACATGGCAAGACCAATTGAAATCATTGAAATAGACAGCGGGACTCAAGCTGAATTATGCAGACGGGTG
>JBAZTQ010000005.1:0-48912 GCA_041661845.1 Kiritimatiellales bacterium
CACAAACCGTACCAATATTGTGTTTAGAATCAATATTTTATTTTAGTTCAAAGTGTAAAAAGCGTTTGACATACGCCCCAATGGGGCGTATTATAAGAATCAGGCCGGGCAATTCCGCCAAGGCCATTTTGAGTGAGGTAGTCACCATGTTTAACAATCGCTTCTATAACACCATGAACCAAGGACCGCTGGAAAATGACGCTTTGCGCCGTTTGGCTCCGTCCGTTTTCGCTGAAGCTAAGCACGGTTCACGCGCTGAAACCTATAAATTTATACCAACCATCAATATTGTTGATGCCTTGCGTAAAGAGGGATTTTTGCCGGTGTTCGCTTCCGAGTCTCGCACCCGTAGCGAAGATAAAAAAGGCTTTGCAAAACACCTGATCCGCTTCCGCCAGCACGACGGTTTTTCTAGCGTCGGTGAGGTTAAACCCGAAATCGTTCTAGTCAATTCGCACGATGGAACCAGCAGCTATCAATTAAGCGCCGGACTTTACCGCTTGATTTGCAGTAACGGAATGATCGTTAGCGATGGGCAAATCGATTGTGTACGGGTACGCCACAGCGGCAACGTGGTTGATAACGTCATCGAGGGGACTTATCGAATTGTGACAGAAACCCCCAAGGCCATTGAACACATGGACGCAATGCGCGGCCTCATGCTGACCAGAGCCGAACAAGGGATTTTTGCAGAAGCGGCCAAGGGTTTGCGTTGGGACGGTGAAGAGGTCAGCGTTAACAATGCCGACCTATTAAGGCCGCGCCGGACTGCCGACCAATCCGCCGACCTTTGGACAACGTTTAACGTGTTGCAAGAAAAGGTTTTGAAAGGCGGGGTTAGTGTGCAGAACCTCAATACTAAAAACTCACAACGGGCAAGGGAAGTTAAGAGCGTGACCGAAAACGTTAGATTGAATAAGGCGCTTTGGACGCTGGCCGAAGAGATGAAAAAACTCAAAGCCGCTTAAAAGCTAGACGCCTTGCAAACATGGTGCCCAGCAATGGGCACCTTTCTAACAGATCGGAGAAACCATTATGAGCCGCTATATTCCAGCTAACGCAGAAACCCGCGATTTTCCCGCCGCCGTCGTTGTCGCCTACTGTTTTGATGGCAAAAACGGGCCGGCCTATGTTGCGTACAAAGGGAGACAAGGAAAGCCCGCGCGGTTTTTCTCGTTCGCTTCGCCAGATCGACGCGATAGGCATTTATCCAATTACATCGACCAGCAAACGGAGTTCGAAACGTTGAAACGGGCAAGACGCCAAACCGGCCACGGCTTGGTAGTTGGCGATATTGTGTTTGCAACGTGGGGCTACGAACAAACCAATGTTGATTTTTTTGAAGTGGTGCGAGTGCCGTCCGATTTATCCGCCGTTGTGCGCCAGATCGAGAGCGAAACGATAGAAGATAAGCCGGGAAGCATGACCGGCAAGGCCACGGCGAAGCCGGGCCAATTCGTAGCCGTCGCAAAGTCAGAAACCCGCCGGGCTTGCGGTGTTCATGTTTTGAATGGTGGCAACATGCGCGGCCAAATGAAGAAGTGGGACGGAACCCCGCGCCGCGTTACTTGGTACGCATAAAAAAAGAGGTAAGCGGTGTTAGTATTGCTTGACATACGCCCCAATGGGGCGTATTATCAGAATCAGGCCGGGCAATTCCGCCAAGGCCATTTTTGCCGGAGGCATCCGATGTTTACATTCTTCCAGTCAAACCACACCCATAACGCACACAAAAAACCTACCGAGTTTCACCCAGCACCGTTAGCAGTTAAGGCGGCGCAGGATGCGCGTTTTCTTGCTCCCTATGTTACCAAGGCACAAGCGGCGGTGATTGCTGATGCAATGAACGGCGAGAACAAGGAACGTGTTATGACGCAAATTATTTCGACTGCCAACGTGATCGAAACAATGGCTATATCGCCTGAGCAAGCCGGGCTGGATGATCGGGCGACGGTGTATTTACACTACACGCTCAGAAATTGGCATTGGTATATCACTGAGCGCGGCGATAGCGATGATTATAACAAGGTGTTTGGTTATGTGATGCTGATTGGTGGCCGCCATGAGCGAGCGAATTTTAGGGCTATCTCGATTAAAGAATTGATAGCGCACGGATGCACACTTGATTTTGCTTTTGTGCCTTGTTCGTTGGTCGATGTTAAGCAACTGTACCGCGCTCATTAACGCTTGACATACGCCCCATTGGGGCGTATTATAACAATCAGGCCGGGCATTCCGCCAAGGCCATTTTGAGTGAGGTAATCACATATGAACGAAACCGCTTATCAACTTTCTCAAGCCGACCACGCCAGGGCAATGCACTTGCTTGATGCCATCAAGCAACAAAGCGCCTCATTAAGCCCAGACAACGCAGCCGCAGCCAGCAACGTTATCAACGCGCTTGCCGAGTCTGTTTTGTGGCTGTTAGTTACCGCGCGACCGGCTGACATTGCCAGTTAATCCTAGCAACGTCAGCAAGCAAGGAAGGGCCGCGCCCTTCCTTGCTCTTCACTCAACTTGATTCTGGTGTAAGCGCATGGATATAACTGCAATAGGTGATAACTGGTTTAGTTTGTATAACGGCGGCAGCTCTTTCGAGTACAACACAGGGTCGAATCCGACCGCGCAACGCCATGATGACCGTCGCCCATCTGCCGAAGTTTTCCGGCATATCGATGGTGATAAGGTGCTGGCCCGTATTACGGGTACAGCCGACATACATGTAAAAATAGGACTTAAGGCCTTCCCTGCTATTTTTGCTTTGTTTCCTCAGATTGGTAACGAAGGATCAATAGGCTCAGGCACCGTTTCACTATCAATAATGTAATCTCCGAAGCGCTTGATATGACTGGTGACGTACGGACTGAGCGTAGCGATGTCCTCACGATTAATCGGAAATCCTTCTTCCTTCAACTCGCGTAAGATTCGAGTCTGATCCACCACGTTATGGAAAATGACGGCATTCGCCACAAGGTCATTGTATTTGATAACCTTCTCCTGCTCATCGGGGTCGTTGTCGGCAATGACACCCTCTCCACCGAAAAATAACCATTTTGAAAAGCCATTGTAGGATTCAACTTTGTTGGTCGTCGCTGTAATCTGATCTCGCAATTCCAAATCAGAAATGTATCGCAACAGGAATAGCGTTCGCACGACCCGCCCTAATTCCCGGAAGGCTTGGTAGAGCCGATTTTTGCGACTGTAGTTACCCAGTTTTCGCAATAGCGTAGATGATGAGATTTTTCCGGCCTTGATCGACAGTACCACACGCAACAAGTCTTTCCAGTGGGTTTCAATTAAATCCCAATCGATAACGTCTTTGAACAGTGCATCGATATGCTTATAGGCCGTTTCCTTGGTTGGGCGGAAAAACACCAAGTCATGCCAATTCCGAATTCGAGGCATCAATTTGATACCCAACAAATAAGAGAGCGCGAAAACCGGAGCCGATTGGCCTTGCGTGTCAGCGTGCACGGTATCCGGTTGTATATCCGATTGGTTTTTCAACAGACCTTCGATGATATAGACAGCTTCCCAGACCCCGCAGGGAATGAAGTGGCTGAATAACGCCACATAATTGTCGGCGACATGGTGGTAGGCTATTCCGCCGTAGCTGCCGTAACGAATGTGATACTCCGCCAGTAAATTTTGATCGTACATGTCGAATTGGGTGCCATCGGCTGCCACCGACTTACCGTCTCCCCAAACCTTGGGTAAATCGAACGCATGGTAGCGATTGATAATATCCCTGAGCGCCGCGTTCAGCTTGTTGGCGTTAGCATGCCGCCGGTTGATGAATGACAGCATATGGGGCGTAACGGCTCCGCGCAGATGGCGTGAGGCCTGCGTGGGCCCAAGATTACAACCATAGGTAAAGGTTGTCAGGATGTAGCGTTCGCCGGGATTCTCGATCTTGGGGTCGGAACCGGATAGTGGCCCGAAGTGGCGGCTCCAGTTGGTCCAATGCGCCACATTGCAAAGTACGTCAATCACGTTGCGCTCAGGCAAGCGTTGCAGGATCGCCGTTTCCAGCGCGCGGGCGGAGGCTTTGGGTTCCCGAGGCAAACTACGCTTGAGTACAGGCTGTCCAGATTCGTCAACGCCCAGCGACTTGTTCTCTGGGAAACCTGCATCGACTTCATCGGCAATACGAGTTAGCTCTTCGCGCAAACTATGGACAAAGCGGCTGGGATCATCCGCAAAGCCAAGCTGCTGGCAATACTCGGTTACTTTGGGTTCGCATTCCTGCCAGGATAGGAGTTGCTCTCGGTAATCGGCATAGGCTTCCGAGCCCTGAATCGAAACGTCGCCCGACTTGAGCTCTGCGGCCAGCGCGGAAAACACGCAGACTTCGAAGTGCTGTCGGATAATCCGTTCACCGCTCTCCGTTTTTTCCAGCACGGCACGTTTCCAGCGTTCGTTGGTGAAAGAAAAATCCACCGGTTCTTCAATCCAGGTGCCTTTACGGTGCTCATGCTTTAATAGTATGGTCAGCGCCTGTATCAGCGACCGGTCTTCGCTGGTCGAGGTCATCGTCAGTAAATGTACCATCCGAAAAAGTGTCGACCGATGACTGCGATAAAAACGCCATAACAACGGGAAATAATTATCGCCTCTGAAGGCATTGATGGCGGCGCAGTCGTCTTGTAAGGCTTGCATGCCCCCTTGATCCGACAACAAGGCGCGTATGGTCTTCCCGGCGGCCTCGTCGGTCGGCTCGGTTTCCAAAACCCCGATGACATCGGCCAGCGTCGCCACCAAAGCGTCGGTCTTCTGGCGGTATTTGGCCCGCTGACGTTCGAGTTCATCCTTTCCACGCCGATGCAGGTGGTTCATTCGTTTGATAAACATGTCGGCCAGATCGTCGCGGGCTTGGACGCGCGCACGATGGATCATGCAGAGTATCAGCACATAGCGCTTGGCAGGCGTAAATTTCTTCAGTTCAGCGGCATCCAAGGCTTTCGCTTCGGCTGCGAAGTGTTTGATCTTGGCAACGGGAATCTCGGCCAGGTGGTGATTGGCGCCAACCGTATTGGAGAGTTTGACGAAGTGATCCAGCAAATCCTGCAAATGCGCCAAAGAGGAACGTTTGGGTAACTGCTTCAGGGCAAAGAACGACGTCTTTTTCTGCGGATTACCGGCGATTTCCAGCAACGCATCCAGCTGTTCCCGTTCGGCATGGGATAAGCGTTCATGCACCGCCGCAAAGAGGCGCCCGTTGATCAATGTGCGGACTCGCCGCGACAAGCGATCAAGGGTGCTGAACGCCGGCAATTCAACCCGCAACCGAACAAGCTCTTCAATAGCCACGTTGATCAAATCGGCCGGGTTGTCCATCACTTCGGCGGCAGTGGACATCGCTTCGGTGGCGATGCTTAAGCCGTCATCGCCCCACGGCGATACGCCCAACCGTTTGCGAATGGCCTGGTGATGGCGATACAGCGTGCGCAGCTCCCCATAGTGCGGCGATATATCCTCGTCTATCCCGCACACCGCTCGGATATGCTGCACGATGGCCGGCGGTATTTCTTCTATTGACGGAAAATACCCCAATCGCTGAAACGATTTCAACAGTAACAACAATCCGAATCGAGACTGTATTTTACGTGCCAAGCGATGGGCAAAGATCAGTTCATCACCGGTTGGCGTATAAAGCGACTCTAGTTCCTTGACGCTTGGAGTGCGTTTGAAGCGGGGATAGGCAGTACGCTCAATTGAAGCCATAGGGGCTTTGGGTGTTATTCATAAACAATCCGACATCCCAAAGCAACACAATCGGCATGCGCCCGTGACCTTCTATCAAGCCTGAGTCTTTCGAAAGCATCCCGCCGCCTGGCTAGCGCCTCAACGCAATAACAACAAAGGTATGCGGCTATGGGTCAGCATCTTCACGGTAAAACTGCCCAACAACCAGTCGCGGATGCGGCCATGGCCGAACGCGCCCATCACGGTCATGTCTATGCCTTTTTGTTCTTGATACTCGGATAAAACCAGTTCGGGTTTGCCAACCAGTTTTTTGGCGATGACCTCGATACCGCCCGCCAATTGCAGTTTGTTGGCGGCCACTTCCAGTAATTGCCCCTTGCCTTCATCCTGGCTGACGCAGACCAGATGACAAACCAAACCTTTATAAAGCGGACTGGTGGCGACCATGTCCAGGGCTTTTTCGGCGGCTTGGCTGCCGTCGTAGGCCAGCATGATGCGTTCCGGCGCCTTGAATTCGGCATTCACCACCAAAATCGGTTTGTGCAGCGAGCGGATAATGGATTCGAGTTTGGCGCCGATTTTATCCGGCTGGTTTTCGTGGACTTTGCCGCGCACACCGATTACCAGCACCCGCAAGTCGTTTTCCAGCTCGATCAGCGACTCGACCAGGCTACCATGGCGCTGGTTGGTGATGGGATCAAGTATGCCGGCTTGCATCACCCGTTCCCTGGCGGCTTGCAGTAATTGCTTGCCTTGTTGCAAGCGCAATTTGCTGCGCTGCTGTTCCAGTTGCGTCAATTCATCCATTAAATGATCACGGCTGTCGACGCCGATATTGCCGGTTATATCGGTGTGATCGGCATGTTCCGGATGGTGGTCGATGGTGTGCAGCAGTTTCAACGGCGCATCCACTTTTTGCGCGATCCAGGCGGCGTAGTCGCAAACCGCGCCGGTCAATGCGGAGCCGTCGATGCCGGCCAGGACTAAATTTTGTGTGGCGCTCATTAATGGCCTCCCATAATTTTTTCGATTTCTTCGGGGTTGTCGTGTATCGCAAAACGGTCGATGATCGTCGTCGTGGCTTCATTCATACCGATCAACTCAACGTCCGCGCCTTCGCGGCGTAGTTTGATGACGACTTTGTCCAGCGCGCTGACCGAGCTAATGTCCCAAAAATGCGCGCGTTTCAGGTCGATGACCACTTTGTCCACCGCTTCCTTGAAATCGAAGCTGTTAACAAACTTGTCGGCCGAGTTGAAAAACACCTGACCGACTACTTTATAAGTGCGCGTGTTGCCGTCTTCGTTCAGTTTGGAATCCACGTACATAAAATGGCTGATTTTGTTGGCGAAGAACAAGGACGCCAGCAATACGCCGACGAACACGCCCATTGCCAGATTGTGCGTCCAAACCACCACTACCACGGTAGCAATCATGACGATATTGGTCGACATCGGGTGTTGTTTCAGGTTGAGTATCGACCGCCAACTAAAAGTACCGATGGACACCATGATCATCACGGCCACCAACGCCGCCATCGGAATCATCGAGAGCCATTTGTCCAAGAATACCACCATGATCAACAAAAACACCCCCGCGCATAGGGTCGACAGACGACCGCGGCCGCCGGATTTGATGTTGATGATGGACTGGCCGATCATCGCGCAGCCGGCCATGCCGCCCAGCAGGCCCGCGCCGATGTTGGCTAGGCCTTGGCCCTTGCATTCGCGGTTTTTATCGCTAGCGGTGTCGGTTAAATCGTCAACAATGGTGGCCGTCATCATGGATTCCAGCAAGCCGACCACGGCCAGGGGCAGTGAATACGGCAGAATGATTTTCAGGGTTTCCAGGGTCAAAGGCACCTCGGGCCACAGGAACACCGGCAAGGTATCCGGCAGCTGGCCCATGTCGCCGACGGTACGGATATCCAGCTTTAGATAAACCGCAATCACGGTCAGAGCAATGATGCAAATCAACGGCGATGGCAGCGTTTTACCGACCACCGGTAAATATGGGAACAGATAGATGATCGCCAAACCGCCGACGGTCATGGCATAGACGTGCCAGGTCACATTGGTCAATTCCGGCAATTGCGCCATGAAAATCAAAATCGCCAAGGCGTTGACGAAACCCGTCACCACCGAACGCGACACGAAACTCATCAGGCTGCCGAGCTTCAGGTAGCCGGCGATGATTTGCAAGACACCGGTCAGCAAGGTCGCCGCCAGCAGATACTGCAAGCCGTGATCCTTGACTAAGGTCACCATCAGCAAGGCCATGGCACCGGTTGCCGCCGAGATCATGCCGGGGCGGCCGCCGACGAAAGCAGTCATCACCGCGATACAAAACGAGGCATACAAGCCCACTTTGGGATCGACCCCGGCGATGATGGAAAAGGCGATGGCTTCCGGGATCAGGGCCAATGCCACTACGGTACCGGCCAGCACATCCCCTCGGATATTGCCTAGCCAGTCGTGTTTTTTCGATAAAAAGAGCATGTGTATTCCAATGACAAAAAAAGGCTATGCCAAGCATAGCCAAGGCAGGAGCGAGGTAAAAAGTAATAGGTGATGAGTTGGTTAAGGTGGGTTGAGTCGGTTATGCATAGGCGTTTGGGTTAAGT
This sequence comes from Kiritimatiellales bacterium, assembly GCA_041661845.1. Taxonomy (GTDB): domain Bacteria; phylum Verrucomicrobiota; class Kiritimatiellia; order Kiritimatiellales; family Tichowtungiaceae; genus Tichowtungia. Next base: position 8,330 of record JBAZTQ010000005.1, read on the forward strand.
GGTAAAAAATTAAATAAGCTTCGTGACGTCGTTATAGCGTCAGCAGAAACAGGATCAAGGCACTGCCGCTAGCGTAAGTGGCCGTCACAATGCGTTTTTGCCGGCGCGGCAAGCGCTGCCATGCCTGTACTTTACGGTTTCTGTAACCCTGCCAGGCTGCCTGCAAGCGCTGCTGCCACCTCAAAGATAGAGCCGGCCAGCACCGAAACAAATGATAGATTCCGAATATGACCAGCAGCATCACGCTATTGAAAATGATGGTTTCGCTTTGATGGTGGCTGGTGTGTAACAGGTGCTCCAACAGCTCTTCGATTAAATGTTCGAAGACTTCGATGACCAGATGCAGCAGTTCGAGCAGAATATGCAAACCTTCGACCAACCATTCCAGCAAGGTGTCGAAAAACATGATAAGCAAAAACACCACCACAAATTGCCAAGCGATGCGGGTCAATAATTGGCGGTCGGTTTGTAAATCGGTATTCGGAGGCTCGTCCGGCATGTTTTTAGTGGTAAACCGCTAATACGAGAATATTATAAGCACAAGGTATTATATTGCGAATACCGTTATTTTGCCAGTCCTGCCCTCTCTTCTCGCCCCATCACTGCCAGCGCCGGCAACACCAGCAAACTGCAGGCTATCGTCAATACGATACCGATAGACAGCAGCAAACCCATACTGGCGGTGCCCTGATGGGTGTTGAAGGCCAAACTGGTAAAGCTGCACAGCGTGGTCAGGGCGCTAAAAAACACGCCGCGCGCCGAACTCGAATGCAGCAATTCGTCAGCCTGATCAGGCCTATGCCGCAGGCGCTGGACCATGTGTATACCACTGTCCACGCCCATGCCCAACAATAGCGGCAGCACGATGATATTGGCGAAATTGAAGGGATTGTTCAACCAGACATTGCAGGCCGCCGTCAAAAGCGCCGCCAACAGCAAGGGCGTCATCACCCATAATGTCGCTTTCAGGCTGCGGGTCATCAACAACAGCAATAATATGATCAGGATCAGCGCGCTGGAAAATGCCTGCATGAAGGCATCGACCACCGCCTGGCCGGAAGTGACATCGCCAATCGGCAAGCCGAACACCGCTGGATAGGTGTCCATGACTTGACCGACAAACTCGCGCAACTGCTCGGGTGCATTCAAATCCTGAGACGGCGTGATCAGCACCCGATAACAACCCTGATCGCTCACCCAATGCCGGCGCAAGCTGTCGGGTATGTCGCCAAGTTCGACCGGGCTTGCCGCCAGACTGTCGCGCAACATCAGCAAAGTGTGCGGCAGCAACGTCAACAGGCTATCTTCCAGATTTTTATACGCCGTAGCAGGTTGAATAGCGCCGTCGGCGCGGCGGATGAATTCATCGATATGCTGATGCAAGGCATCGAGCCGTTCGCCTGCTAATCCGGCGGCCGGATTGGGGCGGGCTTGTCGCAAGGCGGCCTGCAATTTCAACAAGGCCGCGCGCACATCCGATGTCTCGTAAGCCGCGGCAAAGCGGTTCAGTTGCATCGGCATGATCAGGTTCAGATCGTCGATGATTTCCAGCTTTTGCGCTTGCTGCTCCGGCACCAGATTGCCGAGGGTGACGGCTTGATGCACGCTAGGCAATCGGGCAAATTGATCCGCCAAATGATTGGCTTGTTCCAGGCTGTCGGCGAGCGCGGAAATCGCAAACGGCGATTCGGTTTGGCTTTGCAGCAATTGTTTGAAGGCGATCACCGACGCCGATTTGGGATCGCGCAGATTGATCGATGCCGAGTCGAAGCGTATCTGGCTGAGGCTGAAAGCCGCGCCTATCGCCAGCAGGAGCGACGCGATACGGATGGTTCGGGCATAGCGAAACGGCAGCCCGTAAAGCCAGAGTGGCAATGCTGTGGAACGCATGGCCGACATCGGCCATACCGACAGGATTTTCAGCATGGCCGGCAACAGCGTCAGCGACACGCCAAGGCCGATGAACATGCCGGCACCGGAGATGATGCCCAGTTCCGACACGCCGGTGAAATCGGTGGGAATGAAAGCAAAAAAACCGATGGCGGTGGTCAACGCGCACAGCAGCAGCGACGGTCCGACCGATGTCATGCCGTGCAACAGGGCTTTATCGGTATCCATATCCAGAGCCCGGCATTCCTGATAATGCAGGCAAAAATGGGTGGCAAAATCCACCCCCAAGCCGATGTACAGCACCGCGAACGCCACCGAAATCAGATTGAGATGGCCGATCGCCACGGCGGCAAAGCCCGCGGTCAGCGCCAGTCCGGCGATCAATGCCAGCAACGTGGCCAGTAGCAATTGCCAAGAACGCAAACCTAGCCACAGCGAAATACAGACCAACACAAACGAAGCCACGCCTGAGACCAGCATGTCGTGATTGACGGTCTCCATTTCTTCATGTTCCAGGGCCACTTCGCCGGTGAGGCCGACCGCCACGCCAGGATAGCGCTGCGCCACTTCGTCGCTTAACGCGCGCAAATAGGCCATGGCCTGACCGGCCGGCATCAATTGCTTGAAATCCAGCCTGGGTTTGATGATGACCAAACGCCGGGTGCGGTTTTGTTCGCCGTCCGAGCCGGTCAGCAATTGCTGCCAGGATAGAAAATGGCTTTGGCCATGGCTGGCCGCCACCACCGCCTGGTCGATGGCGCCCAGCAAATCGTCCAGCGGCATGCCCGCATCGTATGTTTGATTTTCCAGGGCCAGCGTGACGATGTCGGTCAAGCCGGCAACATGGTAATGCTGCGATAGATAGCCGATAAAAGGCTGAGCATCGGTCAACTTGGCCGACAGGACTTCCAATTGGTCGAGTTCCAGGTAGAGAAAACCTTGCCGGCGGAAGAACGGATCGTCGTCGGGGCGGTAAACCGATTCGAAAATAGCCGTTTCGGCTTGCAGGCGGCGCTGGATGAAATCGGCGGCCAGCGCGGTTTGCTCCGGGGTGGCGGATGAAACCACGGCGATGATGGTCGCGGCGTCCTGCGGAAAGGCTTGTTCCAGTTTCAAGCGCACTTGCTGAAACGGTAAATCCTGATCCAGCAATTGCGCGGTATTGTTATTGATACCCAGGTGGCGGCCGGTATAGCCGGCACTGAACACGCAGAGGACTATAAACGCGGAAACAATCAGCCAGGGAAACCGCCATATGGCGCGGGTTGTACGATGAAGTAAGGAATGGATCATAAGGGAGTATCTGCCGAAAATGGGCTGATGGAGCGGCTATGCGATTCTGTGACGGCCTGACAAAGCTTGCTGGAGCCTGTGCTTCGACTAGAGCAAATGGCGATGGATTGGGGCGCGAACTTAATCGGCACTGTCGGCAATGCCGGCCTTGACCCGCTCCAATAACGACACCATCATTCCCCTTTCCTCGACCGTCAATGCCGCGAGCACTTCAGCCTCCACCGCATCGGCAATCGTCCAGAGTTCCTGCATTACCATTCGAGCCTTGTCGGTGACTTCCAGCCGATAAGCCCGGCGGTCGTCAACGTCCTTGTTGCGCCGCACCAAGCCTGATTCTTCGAGTAAATCGATTTGTCTGGCGAGGGTAATGGGCTTGATTTCCAGAATTTCGGCCAGATCGATCTGGCGGCAATTTTCGTTCTCGGATAAATGCACCAAGGCCCGCCACTGCGAATGGGTAAAGCCGATATGCTCGGCTTCCTTGTTGAAGCGTTGCCGAATGATGTGGCTGATTTCGTAACTGAGAAAACCGAATTTGGAATGCACGGAGATATAGCCCTTAATATAATAAGTAAATGATATTATATTAGGAATAAGCTTATTTCACAATCAAGCAACCTTAGCGTACTACCAATGAATCACGTCACCGAAGTTTTTCTCGAATTGTTTACCGTATTTGCCGCCGCCCAAATCGGAGCGGAAATCTCTCAACGTTTGAAGTTACCGGCGCTGGTGGGTGAAATCAGTGCCGGTTGTTTGATTGGCCCGGCGGTGTTGAATTGGGTTGGCGTCAGCCAGCCCCTGGATATGCTGGCAGAACTCGGCGCGGTGTTATTGCTGTTTTCGGTCGGCCTGGAAACACGGGTGGAGGAACTGAGAAAAGTCGGACGCGCCGCCGTGCTGGTCGGCGTCAGCGGTATTGTGCTGCCGTTTATATTTGGGGCGGCCTGGGCGCATTGGCAAGGGCTTGATCTAGCCAAATCCCTGTTCGTGGCCTCGGCGTTTGTCGCCACCTCGGCCGGTGTTACCGCCAGGGTGCTACAAGACTTGGGTGTTTTGAGCAAAAGCTATAGCCGGGTGATACTGGGCGCGGCGATCATCGACGACATTCTGGCCATGCTACTGCTGGGCGGTGTCACGGCGATTCAAGGCGGTGGTTCGGTCGACGTCGCGCATTTGTCGGTCATCGTTTTGCAAGCCATTGGCTTCATTGTCGTAGTCGGCTGGGTGGGGCCGAAATTGTTACGCCGCTCATCAGCCTTGCTAGATGCACCCATCAGTCCGTTTTCACCGCTGACCATTGCCCTGGCCATCTGTCTGGCGTTGGCCGACATGGCGTCATTTTTAGGCCTCGCCGCCATTATCGGCGCTTTTCTAGCCGGCATGGTTGCTGCGGAAACCCGCCAACGGGAGTTGCTGAACCATCAGTTGCAACCAATTCTGGCCTTTTTAGTACCGTTTTTCTTTGTCATCACCGGGGTAAAAGTCAACCTTGCGGTGCTGGGCGATGTTTCGATGCTCGGCACCCTGGCTATCGTCGTGCTACTGGCCGTTGCCGGCAAGTTCATTGGTTGCGGATTGGCCGCCTGGTCGTTGGGACGCAAACCTGCGCTGATTGTTGGTGCCGGCATGGTGCCGCGCGGCGATGTCGGCATTATCGTCGCCAGCCTGGGTCAACAAGCCGGCGTCATCTCGAATGAGATTTATGCGGTAATTATCGCGATGGTCTTGCTCACTTCGGTGATTGCGCCGCCGATGTTAGCGCTACTTTTGATCGGAGAATCCAGAGATGCCAAGGAATCTGAAAATAACCTGGACGTCTTTTAAACGAGCTTGAACAGCCCTTAAAGGGAAGGCACTTAAATTTCATTTATTAGAGGTCCCCTGGCAGTAATATGAAGATCTACAGCCATTCATTAAACGCAATTTTGGGTGGATCGAGCGTCTCTTGATGGCCGATTCTGTTGAAAAAGTCGGTTTTCGGTGAATTTAGGCCAATTTTGCCAGCACTCGTATTTTTAACCTATTGTTTTTAATAGGTAATAATTTTTATAAAAAGAGCATTTTTCGCAAAAGAGCCCTTTTTCAACACAATCGGCCGTTAGCCGCAAGCCGTTGTTACTAAACCGATAGCTATCCCCGTGATAAAAGCTTTACACCATCAGGTCGCAGTTCACCATTTGGTGAAACATGCCGGTATAACGTTTGCCGGCTGATCTCCAGCTCTTTACAGAGTTTTCCAACAGTCGTTTCCGGCTGTCCCATGGCGGCCATCGCCAATCTAAGCTTAGCTGCGGTCATTTTAAATGGCCGCCCACCTTTTCGACCACGAGCGCGGGCCGAAGCCAAGCCTGCCACTGTCCGTTCGGAGATGAGCTCCCGCTCAAATTCTGAAAGGGCGGCAAAAATACCAAAGACCAATTTCCCTGACGGGGTGGTGGTATCGATAGCGGCACCATGACCGGTTAATACTTTGAGTCCAATGCCGCGCCTGGTCAGATCATGTACGGTGTTGACGAGGTGGCGAAGATCACGGCCCAAACGGTCTAGCTTCCATATATATAAGGTATCCCCTTCGCGCAGCGCTTTAAGACATGCCGTTAACCCAGGGCGATCTTCTTTTTTGCCAGAGGCATGGTCTTCATAGAGATGAGCCGCATCGATACCAGCCGCCAGTAAAGCATCGCGCTGTAGATCAGTGGCTTGAGAACCGTCCGCTTTTGAAACCCGCATATAACCAATCAGCATGTTTTTACCTGTCACTTATACGTTCGATTAAGTGACAGTGTGCTGCAAAACGGTAGAAACGTCAAAAAGCGTCACTTAACCGGTCATTTAATGTAAGGCTCGCAAAGGGTTAAAAATAGATAATATGTGACACAAAACCGGAAAACACCGAAGATAGGTGATCAATAGAGAAGGCGACAAATTTCGGTTAAGCAGGTTACTTTGAACACTAAGTCCTATTTTTACAGGTATGTCGGCTGTACCCGCTTACGGGCCGTGACCTCAGCTTCTTCAAGTTTCTTGATAGCGGCTTCCTGATCCTCAGCCTTGCTGATCAGTTTGGTGAGTGCTTTAATCTTCTGTTCGGTTTCATCGGGAACGGGAACATTGCCTTCCGCGAATGGGTGCTCTGTCGCACCACAGAGTGGACAGGGTTTGCCATCTTCCAATTTGGCCCGGTGGTCTTCAAGCTCCGCTATTTTCGTCAGGAAGGCCATTTCACGAAGCAGAGTTTCTTTCTCGGTGCGGTATTCACGCAACAGCCGATCCCCCAGCAACTGGCTTAATGCATCTTTACCTTGCTGAAGCCTTATTGATGCGTCGTCCAGCTCCTGCTTCCGAGTGCGGCATTGCTTCTGGCAGTCATCAAGTGATTTTGTCACCCGTTCCAGAGTCGTCACGGCTTTTTCTTGATTGGCCTCTTCTTGAACGATTTCTTTTTGCTTGGAAAGCAGGCCATCCAATTGTTCTTCAACACCGGCCAGACCGCTGATCAGCCATTCATCCTGTGCATGCTCCTTGAGATAACTGTCAACAAGTTCCAGAGTTTTTTGGGCCTCGGAACGTTTTTCTTGCACTTTAAGAAGCTGTCTGGTAAAATATTAGACGCATTTTGCAAGTGTTATTTTCATCATGGCGATTCGAATCATGTTTTCGGCAGTAGCCGGCAAGATTTCGAAATCCTTGGATAAACGGCGAAAGTTACCAAGCCAGGAAAACGTGCGCTCGACCACCCACCGCTTCGGTAAAACAGCCCATTTACCTTCGATTTTCTCTGAAATGTGCAAAGCCAGGCCTAGCCCATTAACTACGAAATCAACTGCTGTACCTCGATAACCGGCATCCCCTGAGAATGCTTTGAGTGAAGGGTATTTATCGATGACACCTTCCAGCACTGTACAAGCGCTTTTGGTATCGCTCACATTGGCAGCATGAACTTTGACGTGGAGTAAATTACCGAGAATGTCTACCACGATATGCCGCTTGTGACCTTTAACTTTTTTGCCACCATCAATTCCTCGTTCTTCGCTGGCGTACTGAGTTTTCACGCTTTGTGCATCAATGATGCCATAACTGGGTACGGCACAGCGTCCAGCTTTTTGACGAGAAAAGAGCGTCAACTTATCCAGGCATTCCTCCCAGACACCACGCTTGTTCCACCGGCTAAAATGATCGTAAACAGTCTGCCAGGGAGGAAAATCGTTCGGCATCAGCCGCCACTGGATACCGCCTTTGACAACATACAGAATGGCATTCACAATGGTTCTTTTGCTATGTTTGTGACTATTGCCACGTTTGCTGACAGGATCAAACTCTTTTTTATCAAGTTCCATTCCTCATTATTTATATCCGTTTTGTATGACATCTCTTAGCTTGTTATCAAAATCCTTGATTCTAATGGAAATCGTTTTGCCAGACAGCTTCTAAAGAGTAGTGGGTGACGTAGTCAACAAATTCCAGGAACACCAATTAAGCAATTTTTCTCATTTTACTGCCTCTGCTTCATATTGATTTGAGCTTTTGTATCGCAATATCGGGGTCAGGTCGCGAATCAAGAAAAATAAGAGTAACGATTGAGGTTATTGTTTGCAAGAATCCCAATCACCGCTTTTATTTTTCTTTATTCTCGACCTGATGTTTCGTTCAGTCTCGCACTGGCGCCTTCTTTGATCATCACACCACCGAAAAACTCAACCGACCATGCTGCCTTTCTTCATAGCTCATCAACACACCTCGCGCGCCTCAGGTTTCTAATTTTCTAGGCTATCCATCTGTTTTAGAAGAGGATTTAAAAAGAGAACGATCGGTATACTTTTTGCGATAAGTGTGCTAGAATGACAATCAGTAAAATATTTTTATCAGGCAGATAAGGGGAATTCATTTCCACCACCTGCGCTCATTATGGAGACTTAGCTATGATTAATTCAACCACCGACATTATCGTGAATGGACTCGACCTGAAACGGATATGGGCAGCGCGCGATTCGATCAAAGCAGATGACAAAGGCGATATCGCTAACCCTGGCTACCGGGCGACAGTTGAGTGGGACAGCGGCTTTCATAGCACCACGCACACCACCGATGGCCAAGTGGTGCTTTCCGATGAACCCAAACGCTATGGCGGGGAAGAAATGGGCGCCACACCGGAAGATTTACTGCTGGCAGCTGTGGGTGCTTGCCTGGTCAATACTTATATCGCCGCTTTATCAGCCGCCCGCATCCATGTGGAATCCCTGCGCATGAACGTTTCGGGCCGAGTCAATTTCCGGACAGCCTTTGGTCTGGAGGCAGGCACGCCTGGTTACGAAAATATCAAAATCGTTGTCGATATCCAGACCGATGCCCCGGAAGAAAAGGTCATCGCGCTAATGGAAAAAGTATTTCCAACCGCGCCCATCCCGGACACGATCATGCGACCGGTGCCGATCGATGTCGAGATTGTTCACCACGCTGAAGCAACCGCAACGCATGCTTCCTGAGTACTTCATCCGCGCATCGGGATTTATGGCAGCCAGTCGCGTGCATTTTTGAGCATGAATAACTGCATACCAAACAAGGTGAACTATGAAAAATAATGATATTCACGATGTAGCCGTGGTCGGCGCAGGCCCGGCAGGATTGTCAGCCGCCTATGAGCTGGCCAGAGCGGGCCTGGAACCGCTGGTACTGGAACGCACCGCTGCGGTGGGGGATGTCTGGCGCAATCACTATGATGGCGTACGCCTGAATTCCGGCCGCTATTTCTCGGCCTTGTCAGGCAGCAAATTTCCCCTCTCCGCCGGCTCCTGGCCTTCGCGCGAGGAAGTGGTGCGCCTGCTGGAGACCTTCCCTGAGCGGGGAGGATTTACAGTACAAACAAACATCGATATCAAACAGGTCAATTACGATCCCGACCGCGACCTGTGGATCATCACCAGCATTGATGGCAAACGTTTTGAATCACGCGCTGTGGTCATGGCCATTGGCGGGTGCCGCATTCCAGTCATACCCAAATGGGAAGGCATGGAAACTTTCCCCGGCGAGATCATTCACTCCTCGAAATTCAAGAACGCTCAAGATTTTTCCGGCAAGCATGTGCTGGTCATCGGCACCGGCAATTCTGCCGCCGAAATTGCCAGCAGGCTGACCGAACACGCCAGTCATGTCACCGTATCGGGCAGAACGCCCCCGCATATCCTGCCTAAAAGCGTTTATGGCATTCCACTGATCGGTATTGGCGTATGGACCCGCTACTGGCCCGGTACTATCGTGGATCGCATATTGAGCTTCCTGCAGCGCAGCATGATCGGCAACCTGAGCGCGCATGGTCTTCCCTATCCGACCCTGCCACTCTCCAAACAATACGCCATCAACAATGTCGTACCCATTCTCTATCGTCCTTTCGTGGACGATGTCCGGGCCGGCCGGATCAGAATCGTTGGTCCGATCCAGAAAATCACCGGGCGAACCGTACATGTCCTGCGCACGCTGACAACCGATCCCGGCAGCACCCATTCACTCACGACGCTGGAGCCCGATGTCATCATCGCGGGCACAGGTTTTCGCACCGGAATTTCCAAACTGGTTCAAGTGCCAGGCATCACCGACGAGAATGACAGATCGGTTATTTCGGGCGACCAGGAGTTCAAGGACGCCCCCCGCCTCTACTTCATCGGGCAAGTAAAGCCATTAAGTGGTCTGCTACGGGAAATCCGTCTCGAGGCTGGCAGAATCGCAAAAAAAATCAAACAACAATTGGCGGCGGGACGATAATGGAAATTTTCAATCAAGCTTCGCTGCCGCTCTGAAGGCGAAGTACCCAATCGATCATTGCTATGTTAGACACCGGAACGCAGGCACGACCCAGACATCATTCACGGAAAGAAACCAATAAAAGAAAATTGCTGCAGACGGCCTGCCGCCTGTTTTGCAAGGAAGGCATACATGCCACGGGCATCGCCAGAATTATCGAAGTGGAGTTGTCCCCTTTTGGCGGACATTTTTTTCATGGAGTCGAGAGAGTCTCGACCTGTGAAAGCGGATTGCAGTTTATCGCGATTTGATTTTTCTCATTCAGTTTTCTCTCAAAATTGTTTGGTGATAAGTATCCCAGCCCGGAATGCCTGCGAGTTGGGTTGTACCATGACTCGATCCAGGTGAATATGGCTAACCTTGCTTCAGTTTTATTTTTCCAGGAGCGCCTATCGATCAATTCACATTCCAGGCTGGCAAAAAAGCTTTCAGCCATTGCATTGTCGTAAGCATCACCCACACTGCCCATGGAGGGATGCACACCCATTTCCCTGCATCGCTTGCCGAATTCAACACTGGTGTATTGACTGCCCTGATCGCTGTGGTGAATCACTTTGCCCGGTTTACGAGTGATTAACGCCATGTTCAACGCACTGATCACCAGGCTTGCTGTCATGGTTTCACTGAAAGACCAACCCACTACCTTACGGCTGAATACATCGATGACCACGGCCAGGTACAGGAACCCTGCCCAGGTAGGAATGTAAGTCATGTCCGCAACCCATAGTTGGTTGATGCTAGTTGCCTTGAAATGGCGTTGCACTAAATCCGGTGCAGGGCGGTCACGCTTATTCCGATGAGTCGTGATCACAAAGCCTCGCCTGCGACTCACCCCTTTAATTCCAGCTTCACGCATCAACCTGCCTACGCGCTTATGATTGACCCTGACTCCACGATCGGCTAGCTCAACGGTAATGCGGGGGCGGCCATACGTACAATCGCTTGTACGGTATATGGCCATGATCTGCTCGATCAATCGACAGTTGGTAATGGCCCGTCGGCTGGGTGTGCGTTTTGCCCAGTCATAGTAACCGCTGTGCGATACACCGAGTGTCTCGCATAGAACACGAGCCGGAAATTGGGCCCGGTTTGCCTTGATTAATTGGTACACCTTCCCCATCAATCCTTGTTGTTTGCAAACCAGGCCGTAGCCTTTGCCAATATGTCACGCTCCATCTCCACACGCTTGAGCTTCTTACGCAATTCCAGCAGCTCCTGCCGTTCGTTGGCACTCAAGGAAGCAACACTCGATGTCGCAGCGAAAGCAATTGCCTGGCTTGATCTAATTGGTACACCTGCTGCTCGACACCAAGTTTGTATCGAAGTGTAGTGGCAACCAAATTCCTTGGATAATTGCTTGGGGCATTTGCCTAATGCTACCAATTCCACCATCTGCTGACGAAACTCAGGTGGGTAAGCAGGTTTGTAGTTTTGTGTCATATTTCTTCTCCTTTAAACAGAACATAATGTGTCCGTTCAAAGGGGGCAACTCCAAAGAATCAGGCGTATCCCGCCGCACGCTGTATCTGCATTTCGGCTCGAAAGAAAACTTGCTCAAGGCAGTATTCGAGGCTGAAGCAAGTATCTGGTTTCGCTGGTTCGATCGGGATTTGCCGCAAATGCATTGCTCTCCCGTTGAGCGTATCCTGGCCTTGTTTGATCTGATGCAGAACTGGTTCAAAAGCGAGGATTTTTACGGCTGCGTGTTCATCAATGCGGTCGCCGAGCACGATAAGGGTAACAGTTGGATACAGGAAATTGCCAACCGGCACGGCGAAAAAATCAATGCCAGGCTGCAAGCAATGGTTGCGCAAAGTGGTATACAGGATCCCGAATTGGTCACGAAGAAATTGAGCCTCCTGATCGATGGCACCATCGTAACCGCGATGGTGACCGGCAATGGCGAAGTCGCCCATATCGGACGACTGACTGCAGAGGACATCCTGCGCAGCGCCCCTTGCACCAACAATCAGGCAACAAAGATGCACTCAATTTAAAAGAGGAACACCACCTTGAACTGGTCATTAAATTTGGACAAGAGGATACCCACACCTCTACGCATTTTGCTGAGGGGTGCCGGACAGGTCGTTTTCTGTAACAACGCCGTCACAGGATTGATCGTACTGGCGGCATTCTACGCAGGCGGAACGATCACAGGGCTGGCTGCAACCGTTGGCTTGATCAGCAGCACTGTGACTGCTCATGCCTGCAGATTCTGCAAAGCCGATATCGAAGCAGGATTATATGGCTTCAACGGTGTGCTGTCAGGCGCCTGCCTCTCAATATTTCTTGAACATACGCCCCAGCTCTGGCTCTATATTGTATTGGCATCCATGCTGTCGAGCCTCATGTGGGCAGTTCTGACCAGAATGCTCCAGCTCTTTAACATGCCAGCCGCAACTTCACCATTTGTCCTGGTCAGCTGGGTATTTCTGGTAACGATCTACGCCTTCGACAGCTACGCACTTGGCCCAGCGTTACCCGCAGCAAGCATGCAGTTAGCCGTCATGGATATAGGTACCCTCCCTCTGGAAACATGGTTCACTGCACTGGCAAGAGGCATAGGCCAGGTTATCTTTACCGACAATACGCTTGCCGGCGGCATGCTTCTTACCGGAATTGCCATCGCCTCCCTGCGCGGCGCGCTGATGGTGATTGGCGGCGCTTTCATCGGGGTTGTCGTACCCGCAATACTCGGCGTCCATGCAAGTGCTATCGAGGCGGGACTCTATGGATTCAATCCGGCCCTGGTCATGATTGCAATCGGCTGGGTTTTTCTCGAGCCCAGTGCCAAAAGCGCCTTGCTGGCGATCCTGGCCGGTATTCTGGCCGTGCTGTGCCAGGCAGTATTATCTAGTCTACTGACACCCATGGGCCTGCCTGTTCTGGCATCTCCCTTTATTCTTACCTTATGGGTAGTCCTGTTTATTGCGAGTAAATCCAGATACTGGTTTTCGGCAGCAATGAGTTAAGCAAATTATCCCCTTTTCGATCCCAGCAAACATTTCCAAGGAGGAGTTTATGACTGCAATCTGGCAAAATTTATCGATACATACCCGGCGTCTTATGATTGCTATCAGTACGCTAATGGTCATTATTCTGATTGGAATGCAGTTCCACGTAAGTTCTCAAGGCGACATGTCGGAAACATACCCAAAAGGGTTTCGTGGTGGTACTTGCACAATTGAGTCTGATACATTGTTAATTGGTTATTCTGCCTATTTTATTCCTAAAGACTATGAAATACCGCAGGATGCCTTAAGTGCAATGTCTGTTCCCATTTTATGTGGAAAAGTACCCAGCCCAGGCATACTCAGTATCACCATTGACTTACTGTATCCTGTTTCCGTACGTGAGCGATCGGTGGCACTCAGCCTGTTCAGGGAGGCTGATGGCAAATTGGGGAAAGCGCTTTTTTCAATTCCCGCAAAAAATTATCATTCAGGCAGTATTTCTCTTGAGATTCACGTTGATGAACCGGGAGAATACGTGCTTCATCTTTCTGGCGTAGATGAGAATCAGCTGGATTTTAGATTAGTAATTCCGATCACCGTAGGTTCGCGATGGTACGAAGGCATCGTTCAGTTCTGGCCTTTACTTCTGCTTTGCGCAGCAGCTGTCTCTTTTTATAATTTTAGACGAATAATTGATTAATCTCCTTTTGCTGCCAACTTATGTTAGCAGGGTGTGTAGAAGAAATTATTTCTTTTTTCGATTTAGCACCCTGCAAGCTTCCGTATCAATAAAACCAGCCATATACTGGTAGATCAAGCGCTGGTATTGTGCGGCATATCGATGTCTTGAGTGGGCAACAATCCAGTTCGGTCCGCCGTGACCCTGCAGTGTGGCTTATCGTTTGCAATATCGAAATCATTATTCCAGTGAAATGGCTGCAGGTTTTCCAGGGAATCTGGACTGCCTGGCTTAACATTTACGATCTTCCAACCATATTCTGACTTCACATTATTATATTGTTGCCGGTTTATCCACGCGCCACATTGGTCCTTGCGCCACTCGGATGTATCTTGCTCCAGCATCCCTCGTCCTTTTTCCCAGACTGCCTGTACCAGATTCTCATCAATGGGTAAATTCCAACAAAGGTACGTAATGCGTCATTCACTGTTTGCCTCCTTTTTTACTTTACCTCTGCTTCAAGTGCTAGTTTTGGCATTTGAATACCTACCGTATCTTGCAGTTTTTCCTCTGAGAAATCGTATACTCCCAGCAAATTAATATGTAACCAAGTAATAGGGGTAAAACAAGCAGTCGTGTCACCAGCCGCCATTTCCATTACGGTAAGTCAAGCCGGGTGTTCATATCAAGGTCAAATCGCCCATAGGGGTTGATATGCTCCCAAATCAAGGGAGTTAACGCGGCGTAGTCTCGTGTTGTCATCTTGCCCTGCCAGTGTGGCTGCGCTAACACCTTTTGGATCATTAACGTGTTGATGTAAACCATGCAGTTTTGAATGAGATGTAAGGCTAACATGCTAATCTCGTGGTCTTCCCTGCGATTGCTCGACATTTCACCGCGACGAGCAAAAAACACAAAATCAGTTGCACCATTCCATTGTTCAACCACATTCAGGCCTTCATGGATTTCCCGGCGTAAAGATTCGTCATGCAAATAGCGGCAAAGAAATATAGTCTTAATCGCCTTACCAAGTTCTGCAAATGCTTTGTAAGTCGGATGCTGAACGTTCTTTCGAGTAAAACGCCTTAAGATGGCTTCGGTTTCCGCTGTTCGAAGGCGTAGAGCCGTCGTGTATTTAACCATTTGATCGTATTGCTGCCGCACGCAATCCCATTCAATAGGTTTCGTTAAAATTTCTTGCAGATTTGAATAGGCATCGGCCATGCCGACATCTGGCCGACTTAGTTTTTGTGAGTGAATGGCTTTCAGTCTGGGTAATAACTGGAACCCCAATAATCGGCAGAAGGCAAACGCAACCGTGCTTTGGCCATGAGAATCGACATATTGACGGTCAACTTCCATCTCGGTGCAATGACGGATAACGCCTTCGATCATTGATGCCACTTCCGAAGAGGACGGCGATTTAAGTTGCGAATGGATGCACAGTGAATTGCGTTCGACATGCCAGTAAATCATGATGCCGCGTCCACCATAGCGAACATGCCATTGTGTAGTCAGGTTTTGATCCCATGCGCCGAAATGCTTGGAATCGGATGCACAGGCGGTGGTGCCGCTACCCCATACAGCCGGATTACGCGCATGTAACGTACCATCGGCGACAATGGCAATTGCGCGCCGCATAGCGTCAACGCCAATGTAACGGCGACGTACATAAGCCAAGTCTCTTGCCGTTGTACCGGAATCGAGTCCGGCCATGCGTTGTAGACCCGCATTGGTGCCAAGACCGTGCAAACATAATAATAAGCGTGGTTGCAACACCGAGCGATCCATCGTTTCATAAGAGGTTGGCGTTTTCAATACATCTGTAAAACCCAGCCGCAGATCGGTTTCCTTAACCACATCAAGCAAACTTGTCATAGGCCACAAGGCATTCAGTTCAGCTTTGAGCGTTGCCAGATTTGGCGGTTCGGGCTGCGCGTCCAGCGGGGTTAATATTATCCAGCCGTTGTTCTTGCTGCTTAATCGGACGAAGGGGTTATTTTTCAGGCCAGTGTCGAAGGCGTTTAATGCTTCGCGCATTTCGGCCTGCAAGTTGGCGATGAACTGCTCCGCGTCGAGCGGCAGATTTAACGCCTGATAGTAGTTTTCACGGTTCGCATTAAAATCTGTGGGTAGGTCTTCATCGGGGTTGCGGTAACGGTTTGCGCCGACTACCCAAATTTCCTTACAGCGCAGTCGTTCGCGTAACGCTTCCAGCGCCGCAATTTCATAAGTGATGCGATTAATGCGATCCCGTCCGGCTGCGTCCTTATCCATCACGGCTTCACGCCATAATCCGCGCACAACGCCATCGAGCGGCACATTTTCATCCACCGGAAAGGTATGAGCTTTGGTGTCCGCAAAACGTTTTACCAATTCAAGCGCGTCCATTACCGGACGGTGAAGGTCATTGTTACACCGAAATTCAAGTGCGGCCAGCAAAGTAGGCACCATGCGGCGATAGTGTCCCTTGTACGAATTTCGGATCACGGTTCGCAGTGTGATTCGGTAAGTTGGTCCGGTTGCTTTCCACTCTTTTACCAAATCACGCAACGTCTGTTCTCCGACCACGGGAAATACTACGTCACGTACTACTCCATCTGGCTGGGCCAGCGTGGCGTCAGCCAGTTCAAACAACAGGTTTTGTTTGCCGGAAACACGCTTAAGGTCTTCCAATAATTCCCGGTCGACTTTGCGCTCAGCGCGTGCGCCGATCTGGTGGATGGTCTCGATCAGCAAGTCCACAAGATCATCAATCAAACTGCGGGCACGCAAGTAAACGAACGCGGCCAACCAAGTAATGCGTACGGCATCGGGATGCCTACGCAGGTCGCGGGGTACTTCGACAGAAACACGCTTGCGGCAACGCTCCAAATCAAGCGGTGAAACCTTATCAAATAAATCGGTTGGCAATCCGATTTTCCTGATGAGCGCTAATTTCGCTAGTTCATCCTGCATACTGGCAAGGCTGGGGCGGCCAGGATTGCTACGCAGCGTCAATAAGAGGGCTGACGCGCTGCCGGTAATGTCATCTTGCTCACTGTTCTCGCTACCGAATTTCTCAGACCGTAACAAGGCATCCAAACTCTCGCGGTGTTCGGGCGAAAGACGTTCATAGACAGAATTGTGGAACAGGTCTTCATGCGCATGCAGCGCACTACGTGCAATACGATCCATTCGATCAGGTGTAGGCGGTTCAATCGAGAGTTCTTTGCAACGTGCTTCCAATCGTGCGACCATCGAGTCGATATCGCCGCCGACTTCACCGGCAACATGATCACGCAGCCAAGCTGTCAGCATTTCCGCATCGGCAACCGTGACTTCCCGGAAACCGAAACGGACTCGAATTTCAGCGCGTAGCCGCTCGGCAGTGCGGCCAGTAGGAATGGCTTCGCCATCTATTGGAATCGGCACTTCCAGTTGCTGACTGAGTAAGGCTACGCCTTGGGTTTCGATTTCGGATTCATCGCGCGGGAACCTGCCGCGTTCGCGGAAGAACGTTAGCAGAATTGCAAACCCTAACCGGTTTGCTCGATTCTTGGCCATGACCAACGAGCGTTCGGCGGGTGTTAGTACCCACTGATCCTTATCGCCACTATTGTCCATCGCACCGTTATGGATTTGGATTTGAAGAAGGCCAGCCGATGCGAGCCAACGTTTCGATCAGTGTGGTTCGCTTGACACCAAAGTTACGGCAGACTGCCGCTTTAGACATACCGCTATTCAATGCGGCGATAATCGCTTCTAATTTTTCACCCATAATGGCGGGTGGGCGTCCGCCAATTCGTCCGCGTTTTCTGGCAGCGGTAAGGCCCGCTAAAACACGTTCTTTAATCAAAGCACGTTCATATTGGGCGAGAGCGCCAAAGACATGGAACAACAGTTCGCCTGATGGCGTAGTGGTATCCATGCCCTCAGTGAGTGAACGGAATGCAACCTGTTTTTCTTTAAGCGTGTTGATAATTGAAAGCAGGTGGGACAAAGAGCGGCCCAGCCTATCCAATTTCCACACGACCAGCACATCCCCAGGACGGACGAAGTCCAATGCATTGGTCAGTCCGGAACGATCATCCTTGGCCCCTGATGCTCGATCTTCAAAAAGATGCCGAATATCGACACCGGCGGCCAGCAACGCATCACGTTGCAAATCCGTGCTTTGCCGGTCCGATTCCGATGAAACACGCATATAGCCCACTAACATAGACGGAAAACCATAAATTTGATGTTTCCGTATAATATCATTTTACGACAGTGTTTTACGTATACTTTCAAAGTTGTTAAAGCGGCATTTTGGTCATAGGTCGCATACATGTCGTAAAACAGATGTTTTGCGATATCTCAACCGCAGCTTGCGACAACCTTTGGATGTTGACCGATGTATCAACGATCACGAGATGGTCGGCCATGATCAAGTCTCAATTTTCCTGAATAGCCGCTTACAGGAATACCTGTGACCTGGCAGTTCGGTCTTTCCCTATAGTATTAATCAACTGACCGCTTCGCAGTCCATTCCGACGGTCATGCCAGATAAAAAATTAATGTCCCGTTCCGCGAACCATGTCGGCCATATCCCGATTAGCCGTAATCGCTTGTTGATAAAGATCGATCACCTCTTGGCTGTGTGCTTTCAGATCGTTGGCATGTCTGCCGTACAAATAGCGTTTGGTCTCGAATTGGTTTAGGAATTTTTGATGCTCCCCAATCCTGGCCTGCAATTCGTTGGCTTCTTCCTCAATGTGCTTAGCCAATGCCCATGCTGTACGTCCAGATCAACATCCTTGGCATGGGGCTCCATGAAACTACAGGCCGACAATAACCATTGATCCAAAATCAGGGGAATCAGTGGTTTAAATGTCATGGGAATCTCCAAAATAGTTTAGTTGTATGGTTCAGGTTATTAAATCGCTGTATTTTTAGGCTTAAGCAGCCGCAAGCCATTGGCGACGACTAATAGTGACGCACCCGTGTCGGCGGCGATGGCTTCCCACAAGGTCGCCACACCGGCAAAGGCGAGCACGGCAAATGCCGCCTTGATCGTCAGCGCAAAGATTATATTCTGTCTAATGATCGATAACGTTCGCTTGGAATGTCTGATCAGCCAAGGCAACTTGGACAGATCATCGCCCATTAGAGCGATATCGGCTATTTCGATGGCCGCATCCGAGCCTAATACCCCCATGGCAATTCCCAGGTTGGCCCGGCCTAGCGCTGGTGCGTCGTTGACACCATCACCTATCATCGCTACCTGTCCGTATTGCTCGACCATTTGACTGACAATCTCCACTTTATCGGCAGGCAATAATTCGGCGTGTATCTCATCAATGCCGATTTGTGCTGCAATATTATTTGCCGTCACCTGGTTATCACCGGTTAACATGACCAGATGTTTGATACCTGTCTGTCTCAACGATTGTAAAATCGATTTGATTTCAGCGCGAGGTTGGTCGGCGACGGCAATCAAGCCGCAAATGTGCCGCTCGCTGCCAATGGCAATCACGGTTTGCCCGGACTGTTCAAGGGCAATCGCTTTTGCGCTGATTTCCGGAATCTCCTGGCTACGTTCCAATAGATAACGACGCGAGCCCAGCCAGTAATCGGTGCCATTAAATAGCCCGGTTATCCCTTTACCGGGCAGAACCGTCACGTTGTCCGCGCTGGCGACACTGACGCCCTGGTTTTCCGTGTATTGCAGAATAGCTTTCGCCAGCGGATGATTGCTGCGTGCTTCCAATGCGGCCGCACGGCTTAACAGTTCCGCTTCGCTATGACCATTGAACGGGTAAACACCGGTGACTATCGGCTCACCGCGGGTCAGCGTACCGGTTTTATCAAAGGCGATTGCATTAAGATGGGCCGGCGTTTCGATATAAATGCCGCCTTTAATCAGAATACCTTGCCGGGCCGCACTCGCTAATGCGGCAACAATACTGACCGGCGTCGAAATGACCAATGCACAAGGGCAAGCAATCACCAATAACACTAAGGCGCGGTATAACCATTCACTCCAGTCGCCTGCTAAAAACAACGGCGGAATGACCCAAACGGCCAGCGCCAAGGTCATCACGACCGGCGTATAAACGCGCGCAAATTTCTCCACCCATTGCTCGGCTTCCGCCCGCTTGCCATGCGCTTCCCCAACCAGACGCGTGATTTGTGCCAGCGTGGTATCCGTGGCGAGTTTGGTGGAGCGGATTTCCAGGGTTCCTTCGCTATTGATACAACCGGCAAACACTTCATCGCCCACTTGCTTGGCGACCGGGATGCTTTCACCGGTAATCGGGGCCTGATTGACCGAACTGAAACCCGCGATCACCTCACCATCCAACGGGATTTTATCGCCCGGAGCGAGCATGAAACGGGTGCCGATACTGACTTCTGCGGCGGGGACCATGCGTTCCTGTCCACTTTCATCCTTGACCCTGACCGTCGATGGCGCTAAATCCAATAAAGCCTCTACCGCATGACGGGCGCGGCCAATGCTCCAGCTTTCAATCGCCAGGGACAGCGCAAAGAGAAAACTGACCGTTGCTGCTTCAAACCATTCGTTAATGAACATGGCGCCGATGACGGCAACCGTCATCAATAAATTCATATCGGCACGCAAGCGTTTCAGCGCATAAAACGCTTTTACAACCACATGTCGACCGCCGAAGATCACCGCCAAGCCAAAGGCGATTTTCTCAGGCAAAGGAATAGCTTGCTGAGTATGCGCGTTAAACAAGCTAGTGAGATACTCGGCAATAACCTCCCAGTTTAGAGACCAGTTTTCTGGGTGGCTGAGAAAAGTTTGCGCATCGCCAAATCCACCGGCGATAGCGATATGAATCACCATGCCGGCAATGATCAGCAAACCACTGAGCGTGGTATAAACGGTTTTCGAACGGTGAAGTCGCGTTGCATCATCTTGTTGTTTTTGACCCGCTTGCCAACGCCTTGCCTTCATACCCGTTTTGGCAACCGCTTTGATAATGGTTTTTTCAGCCACAGGCCCGGCATCGGGCAAAAGCGTCATGCGCCCATTTAAAACATCGAACGCCAGCTTGTCGCCGCCGCCCACTAGCGGGCCTATCGCGCTTTTTAAAGTGGCGACTTCCTCAGCACAGTCCAGGCCTTCGATCTTGAAGGTCATTCCGCTTGCCGGTATTGATAGATTTGGCTGATTGTTAGCCGGTTTATCTCCCGCACAACTACAGCTTTTTTCTGATTGATTGCATGAACTCATCTATTTCGCTCCTCATTAAACCCAATGGGTGTTTTTTCCGGTGTCAATGTACCTGCTTGCTCATCGTTGCGGTGCGCGAGCCAGTATAGAATCGGTAATACCAACAATGTCAGCATCGTTGACGACAGAATGCCGCCGATCACCACGGTGGCCAGTGGCCGCTGTACTTCTGCGCCGGTACCGGTGGCGATCGCCATCGGTACGAAACCGAACGAGGCCACCAATGCGGTCATCAGCACCGGTCGCAGTCGCGTCAAAGCACCCTCTACAATCGCCTTATCCAGCGACATGCCTTCGTCACGGAGGCTGCGGATAAAGGCAATCATCACCAGACCGTTCAGTACCGCTACACCCGACAAAGCGATGAATCCCACTGCCGCTGAAATCGACATCGGAATATCGCGCAACCAAAGTGCGACCAAGCCACCGGTCAGTGCGAATGGGATGCCGCTAAAGACAAGCAAACCGTCCTTGATGTTGCCAAACATCATGAACAGTAAGGTAAAAACCAGCAGCAACGCCACCGGCACTACGATTTCCAAACGCTGCGTGGCGGATTGCAATTGCTCGAACTGTCCGCCCCAGGTGGTCCAGTATCCCGCCGGAATCTTGACTTGCTGTTGCAGCCGTTGTTCGGCCTCGGCAACGAACGAACCGATATCGCGGCCGCGCACGTTGGAAGTTACCACGATCCG
The DNA here is from genome assembly GCA_041661845.1 of Kiritimatiellales bacterium. Lineage (GTDB taxonomy): Bacteria > Verrucomicrobiota > Kiritimatiellia > Kiritimatiellales > Tichowtungiaceae > Tichowtungia. The sequence goes on from JBAZTQ010000005.1 coordinate 29,861, forward strand.
CCGTTTGCCGTTCTCCCGGCTGATTTGGTTGGGCCCCGGGGCTAATTCAAGGCTTGCGACTTCAGCGAGCGGAATATAAGTGGTTCTTCCGTCGCCGCTTTGTCCGCGCGGCAATGAAATCGGTAAACGTTTGATCGCTTCCGGATCGCTGCGCAGGTTATCCGGCAAACGAACGATAATGTCGAAACGCCGGTCGCCCTCGAACAATGTTCCGGCCTCTGTTCCGCCGATTGCGGTGGCCACCGCATCCTGCACGTCGCCTACGTTCAAACCGTAACGCGAGGTTTTGTCCCGGTCAATGTTGACCGTTAGCATCGGCAGCCCCGTGGTTTGCTCGACTTTAACCTCCGATGCGCCCTGAATAGTTTTCATGACCGCTGCGATTTCAGCCGCCGTGTCGTTTAGCACAGCCATGTCATCGCCAAACACTTTAACGGCCACATCGCTACGCACCCCGGAAATCAGTTCGTTAAAACGTAACTGGATGGGTTGTGAAAACTCGTACAGATTGCCCGGCAGTTTGTTGGCCGCTGTTTGGATTGCGGCCAGTAGGTCATCGCGCGACTTATCCGGTTCCGGCCATTGCTCGCGCGGCTTGAGCATGATGTAACCGTCCGAGATATTGGGCGGCATCGGGTCCGAGGCGATTTCAGCGGTGCCGGTTCGCGCAAATACCCGCTCGATTTCCGGAAACTGCTGTTTCAGCGTCGCTTCAATCCGCTGCTGCATGGCGACCGATTGCGACAAACTGGTGCCGGGGATGCGTAGCGCCTGAATAGCGAAATCGCCTTCATTCAAGCTCGGCACGAACTCGCTGCCCATGCGCGTAGCCAAGAGGCCCGACAGGATCACCGTGACAACAGCAAAGGTTAATACCACCGGCTTGTTACCCATGACGCTATCCAGCACCGGCGCATAGACACGCTTGGCCGTCCGCATCAGCACATTTTCTTTTTCGGCCACTTTGTCACCAATGAAGAGAGCCACGGCCGCCGGAACAAACGTGACCGACAGAATCATGGCGCCTACCAAGGCGGCCACGACAGTGAACGCCATCGGATGGAACATTTTGCCTTCCACGCCGGTCAGTGCGAAGATCGGCAAATACACCACCATGATGATGAGCTGGCCGAACAACAACGCCCGCCGCGCTTCTTTCGAGGCTGTAAATACTTCCTGAAAGCGCTCGCTACGGGTCAATGGGCGCCCTTGCTGCGCCTGAGCGTGAGCGAGCCGCCGCACGCAGTTCTCGACAATGACCACGGCGCCGTCGATGATGATGCCAAAGTCGAGTGCGCCCAGGCTCATCAAGTTGGCGCTCACCTGGTAAGTCACCATGCCGGTAAAGGTAAACAGCATCGCCAGCGGTATCACCATCGCGGTAATGACGGCGGCGCGAATATTGCCGAGGAACAGGAATAGAATCACGATGACCAGGATTGCCCCTTCGGTTAAGTTCTTCTTGACCGTGTTGATAGCTTTGTCGACCAGCACCGTCCGGTCGTAAACGGTGATCGCCCGTACGCCTTCAGGCAGGGTGCGGTTAATCTCCGCCATCTTTTTGTCGACCGCCTGCGAGACGCTGCGGCTGTTCTGGCCGATCAGCATGAAGACGGTGCCCAATACCACCTCGCGGCCGTTTTCGGTGGCGGCGCCGGTGCGCAGCTCGCGGCCGATCTCGACTTCGCCGACATCGCGGATGCGGATCGGCACGCCTTGGACATTGCCGAGAATGACATTTCGAATATCTTCTATCGAGTGAACCTGGCCCGGCGCTCGAATCAGGTATTGCTCGCCGCGCTTCTCGATATAGCCCGCCCCGACGTTGTTGTTATTGCGATCCAGCGCGGTGACAATGTCCTGTAAAGTTAAACCGTAGGATGCGAGTTTTTCCGGGTTCGGCGCCACCTGATATTGTTTGGCATAGCCACCCATGGAATTGATTTCGGTCACGCCCGGCACATTGCGCAGTTGCGGCTTGATGATCCAGTCCTGGATTTCACGCAGGTCGGTAGCGGTGTAAGGCGAGCCGTCCGGCTTTTGGGCGCCGTCCTTGGCCTCGACAGTCCACAGATAGATTTCTCCAAGACCGGTCGAAATGGGGCCCATTGCCGGCGTGATACCGGCAGGCAATTTATCCTTGGCTTCCTGAATGCGTTGATTCACCAGTTGCCGGGCGAAATAGACGTCGGTGCCGTCCTGGAAAATCACGGTGATTTGCGATAAACCGTAGCGGGACAGCGACCGAGTTTGCTCCAGATGCGGCAAGCCGGCCATGACGGTTTCGATAGGGTAGGTAATGCGCTGTTCGGTTTCCAATGGCGAATAGCCGGGCGCCGTGGTATTGATTTGCACCTGAACATTGGTAATGTCCGGCACAGCATCAATCGGCAAAATCGAATAATTGAAAATACCGAGGCCCGCCATACCCAGTACGGCCAGCATCACCAGCCAGCGATGTTCTATTGCTAAACGAATCAGTCGTTCAAACATGATGCAGGCCTCCTGTATTGCGGGTTTTCCTACCAAAACCGAATAAACCGCGCACTAAGCTTCGCCGTGCCAGCCCATCACAATGACCAACATTCCGAACAAGGCGATGCCTGCGCCAGCCCAATCCAACACCGACAATTTGACGCCATCCACCACTCTGAGCCAAACGAGAGCGGTAGCCACGTAAACACCGCCATAGGCTGCGTAAATCCGGCCACTGGCGGCCGGGTGTAGCGTGAGCAGCCACACGAACAGCGACAGGCTGATCATAGCCGGCAATAGTAGCCACGGAGAGCCTCCCTTGCGGAGCCACAGATAAGGCAGAAAACAGCCGATGATCTCGGCAAGGGCTGTCACAAAGAAAAGAGCGGTAGTTTTCAGTATTAACATCATTTGACATTCCGGGTTGTAACAATAGAGTTGAGAGCGCTTCACGAGCACGCAACGCAGATAATATTAAGCTTTTATAACGGCTGAGATTTGCTGCTACATCAGTGTTCATGAGAAGCTCCTGCCTTGCCTTGCTCGGATTTAATGACAAAGCTGCCGTTAACCGCGTATTCCGTGCCCGGCATCAATCCGGCTACGATTTCGGTCACTTTGCCGTCGGAGAGTCCGGTCGTGATCGGTTGGGCGATAAAGCCGCCCGGCACGCGGATAAAAATCGTCGGTTTGTCGTTGATCGTCTGGATGGCGTCGGACGACACGGCGACCGGCACTTCGGTTTCTTTGGCGACCAGCTCGACCGTGATGAACAAGCCCGGTCGCCAGGCCATCTGCGGATTCGCCAAAGTCACGCGGGCCTTGGCAGTGCGGGTTTGCTCGCCCATCAGCGCGCCCACGTAGGACACTATGCCGGATGCGGTAGAGTCGAATGCCGTGGCTTTAATCGTGACCTTTTTGCCGACCCGAACGACATTGAGGTCTTTCGCCGACACGATAATTTCCGCCCAAACCGACGACAGATCGGAAATAGTGAAGATGCTGGCATCTTCCTTGACGGCTTCTCCCAAAGCGATGTGTTTCTCGACCACCATGCCGTCGAACGGTGCGCGAATTTCGTAGCGGTTGAGCAGTGTACCTGAGTTGACCGATACCGTCGGACTTGCGCCAAGTGCCATCAGCTTGTGTTGTGCATTATGTACGGCGATTTCCGCCTCGCGCATAGCCTGTCGGGCTTGCAGGTAGTCCTGCTCCGCCGAGATTTTCGCCTCCCATAAGTGTTTTTCCCGCGCAAAGGTGGTGCGCGCCAATTCCAGGCGTTTCTGGGCGGAAAGCAACTCGCTGCGCTGTTCCGATAACGCCGTACTGGCAATCACCGCCAGCACTTGACCTTTTTTGACTTGCTGCCCGAGGTTGGCGGAAACACTCTCGACCACGCCGGCCAGACGCGGCACCACGTGGGAGGTCATATCTTCATTGAAGCGAATTTCACCGGGCAGGGTTACGACGCTTTTGATGTGCGCGGCGCCTGCTGTCTGGGTTGTTATGCCGGTTTCCTCGATCTGATGATCGGTCAACGCAATTTTCCCTTCCTCTTTAACCCAAGAAAATTGCAATGCCTGGTTGTCGTGCCTTGCCGTTACATTCGCTTCAAAGACATGCGGCTCTTCGATTGTCTGGATGCTCTGCAAAAAATCCTTTTCCGGCGCAAAGTCGATGTGCTGTTGCTGCCCATTTGGCCGCGTCAGCAACAGTGATACCTGATCGGCGGCTGGTAGCAGCAGCTTATGCTGATTGAACTGATAGATACGGAAGCGCGGCTCGCCTTCCTCTTCGCTGAGCAGGATTTCCAGTTCGAAATCGCCGTTGATGAATAAATCGCCGCCGTGTGGACCTTGAGCCTGTTTGGCTTCATCTGAATGACCATGGTCGTCATCGCTTTGATTGGTATGTACTTTAGCTTCTACGTGGTTTTCTTCGCCATGTTCTTCGCCTTCCGGCATCGACTTATCGATGCTAAGAATGAAAACACCTAACAACACACCGAAAAGAATAATCGCGGCGATCGCGATGATTTGCTTCTTACTGATATTGATGTTCATTGGGATACCGCCTGTTTGCTATTACCTAATGTCTCGTTCATGCTGCTTCCGACCAAGCGTTCCACCTCGGCCATGGATTTGTGATAATCCGCGAGTGCCAACAAATACTGATTTTTCGCGCCAAACAGGGTGCGCTGCGCATCCAGTACATCCAGAAATCCGAACTTGCCGAAACGGTAGCCTTCACGGGCGGCGTCATAGGCGCTTTGAGCGCCGGGCAAAATGTCCTGACGGAGCGCCACAACTTCGGCATGGGCAGCCTCCAACTTTTGATAGGCCGTGTTCAAAGCGGTTGTGATACGCACTTCGGCACTCCGAAGTTCTTCCTCCGCTTTGGTCAGCCGATGTTCGGCTTCCTGAATGCCGCCCTGATTGCGATTGAATACCGGCAACGGCACCGAAAAACCGACGACTAAGGCGTAATCATTGGGCATAAGATACTTACTGGCGCCTACTGTCGCGGTCACGTCCGGGACGGCTTTGGACTTTTCCAGCGTGATAAGCGCTTGACGTTGGGTGATTTCGGTTGCCCAACGCGCTAAATCGGGATTATTGGACAGGCGTTGCTGCAATGCATCCAGGGACGCCTGCGCGGATGGGATGCTGTCCAGATTACCGGCCACCGATTCAAAACGCGCCGTGGTGCCGCCCCAACCCGCCGCCAAACGTTTACGGGCGGCTTCCAGTTCTTTCCGGGCACGCATCAGCTCGATTTGTACCGAGGCACGCGCGACGTTGGCTTTGGTTTCTTCAACGGGCGATACTTTGCCGGCCTGAACCCGCGCGGCTGTCGTTACCGCCGTCTGATTCGCCAAGTCATGCGTTTGTTGGGTTAGCGCCAAGCGCTGTTGAGCCGCCAACACGTCAATAAAGTCCTGTGTCACTTGGGTCAGCACATCGGCACGTTTGGCTTCGTAATCCCAATCGGCAAGCTGCTTGGTCAGTGCGGCAGCTTCGATGCGTGCGCTCCGCTTACCGCCCAACTCGATTAATTGACTCAGCTCCAAGGTGACGACATCGCCATCGAAGCCTTGCATGACCCGATTGCCGAAGTTAGAAGCATTGGCGTTGAAGGTGGGGTTGGGGAACAATCCGGCTTGTAAGGCGGCGGCTTCCTGAGCTCGGCTCTCCCAGGAAAAGGCCGACAGTTCCGGGTTTTGGGTTAACGCCAAGGCCAGGGCTTGAGATAAAACCAAGACGCCGGTCGGTTCCTCGGCGATTGGCCGACTGGAATCACTCGGAACCTGATAGCCGGATTGAGCCGGCGACAGCGCGTCGTCTGTCGGGCTGGCATCTACAGGACCGGCAATGATGAAACAACACAATGCGATGCCAAATGACCGCATAGAATTCGATAACATGGAAAACTTCTCCGTAGCATAGAGGTAACGTCAGCAAAAAACACAGGCATTAAACCTGCGGCTTTAGCGGGTAGGTTGCAGCTAGGAGATGGGGTTAAATCAGTAAAACGATACTGCGTAGAGCGAGCAGTCGAGGATCGGTGAAAGGTGGATCGAAAAATGCCGGTTGCCGAATAAAAGGTCGGCCATGAAGCGACAACAGCGAAAATAGGAAAAATACCGGCAAAAGCCCGCTATCAAGCGCTATTTTTACAAAATCCGTTAACGACAGTGGGATGTGATCATCGCCATCCAGAGCGATGTCGGTGCATGGGGCGTTACAAGGTGCATCGTCGTCGGTGAAATGAACACCGGCTGTATCGCTGAAATGGTCGTTTTTATCCGGATCAATGCCATGATCATACCCGACGTGCTCCACAGCGACATGGCCATCCTCCCCAAAACACAGCACAAAGGCCGACGCATCGCGATGCCCCAGGCCGAAATGACCAAGGATAGCGAGGATCAGCACAAAAGAGAGCCAATTTTTGGAGTGTCGTAAGGCATTCATGTCAAATAAATTTATCACACGAAAGCAGTAATACCCAGTTTTTTGCCGTTGTACACACAGACGGCTGGATTTGTCAGTTATCGACTTTTGAGAGAATAGCTCATTGAGTTATACGGATTCACGCAGATGTGCAGCTATGTCCGCTTTCTGGTTATGACTGAACCTTGAGTAATTTTTGGACTTCGAAATGGCTGCAAGGGACCGTCAGCAATGATTCGTGGTGCATGGAAAATAGCCATTCCGGACCGTCGGTGTTCAGAAGAGACCAGTTCGACAGTTTAAAATGGCGGCTGGTGACACGACTGCTTGTATTACCCCTATTTCAATGATTTAGCTGTTCAGGTTGATATATTTAGTTGAAATCGCCGCAAGGCCAACCTTACCAGGTTGGCCTTGCGGCGAAACGCTCAATAAGGGGATGCGCCTTTGCTGTCGCGTCGGCGCATCCCCTTAGCCGCTGGGCTTATCCCGGCTATGCTGTCGCCATATACTGATGATTTATGCACAACTTCGCTTTTTCGGGGGTTGATTGAATGACCCCCACACTTCAGATGTGCATAAATCAACGGCCCCGCTATACGCTATCGCTATAGCGGGTGCCTTTCCAGGGTATACCTTGCTGCTTCATTTTTTTTGAAACAGTTTTTTGTTTCATCAGGGTTGAATGTATTGAGACAACTTGTTATTCTGAACAAGTCTAAACCCTGTTGAAACATTATTTATACTCAAATGGCACTTTACGGTTACGCGCGGGTATCCAGCGCAGATCAAGATTACACGTTACAAGAGCAAGCTTTAAGGCAGGCTGGTTGCGATATTATTCGGGCTGAAAAAGCTTCAGGCACAAGCCGACACGGACGGCATGAATTGAAAATCCTGCTCGACTTTCTTCGACCTGGCGACACGCTTATGGTGACAAGAGTAGATCGTTTAGCTCGCAGCATTAAAGACCTGCAAGACATCGTTATAGAACTCAAAAAACGCGGCGTATCGTTACGGGCGACCGAACAGCTTATCGATACCGATTCGGCGGGCGGTAAGGCGTTTTACGACATGCTTGGTGTATTCGCTGAATTTGAAACAAATTTAAGGAAGGAACGGCAGCGGGAAGGAATTGAAGCAGCCAAGGCCAGGGGGGTGTATCGAGGGGGTAAGAAGACTGTCGATAACGACAGAATTCTTGAGCTACATAGTCAAAAACATGGAGCAACAAAAATTGCCAATCAGCTTGGCATTAGCCGTGCGTCCGTTTATCGGGCGCTCAAATCTGCAAATTAGTGTTGGAGTTTAAAAATGTATCGTCTTTATGAAATTTGGTTTGCTTATGTAATGTTCGTTGTTGATGCCGTTTCCGCCTTCGCCAGGAGCATGGAGCACCTGCCTATTATTTTTCCTATCGGCTCAATGTTTTTGGTTTTGGGTGCCATTGATTTGTTTTTGCCACGTTGGGCGGCGCTTTCAATTTATGCCGCGACCGGTTTGCCGGTGGCGTTTTATCTCGCCACCCTGTTTTATGTGTTTTTCACACATTACGATTTAACCGGCCGTCGTCGCTCCCAGTAACCCAACCACTTCAAACCGAGATAGGCCGTCATGAGTAACCCAGCCGCTGAATATAACGAAGATGATTATCGCGCCGAGCTTATTCATGCCGGTCTATCTCCCGCGACGGCGGCAGAAGTCGCCGCCAAGATGGCGGCGAATAGACGTATCCCGTCTAGCTCTTCTATCGAAGAATCTACAATCCAGCCGGCTACGCCGGCTAAGAAGCCTCGCGCTTCAAACAAGATCGTCAAAAGCCCTCGTAAAGAATCCGCTTCGAATTCAAATGAAATGGAAGTTTACGACTACCAGGCCGGCCAACTGCCCGACCGGGTTCGCAATCTGATCGAGGCGCATCTTGCAATCGAGACTGAAGACGCAAAGAGCGCCGGTACACTCGGTTTTATGACCCGCTCTTTAGCAATTGCCACATTACCGCATCGCCGCGTTAAGGATTTTCGATTCGTCCGGAAGAATGGCGACTTTACGTTGACGATGATGACGGCTCACCCTGAAGGGCTGCCTTACGGCACCCTGCCCCGCTTATTGCTTACTTGGGTTTGTACCGAAGTAGCGCAACACCGGGAACGTGAGCTAAGCCTTGGGCCTAATCTCGCGTCATATCTGGCCGAACTTGGTTTGCATAATACCGGTGGCAAGCGTGGCGACATCACGCGGTTAAAACACGCTATGACGACGCTGTTTAGCTCTGTCATAACGTGCCACTACGAAGGCGCTAATAAATGGGCCTTGCAGAACGTTCTTCTTGCGGATGGTGTTAACTGGTGGACGCCTCAGAATCCGGAGGAAGCCGGCGAATGGCAATCGCGCGTGTTTTTGTCGGAACGGTTCTTCAATGAGTGCGTAGAACACAAATTACCTTTTGACATGCGGGCCATTCGAGCGCTTCGCCAGTCGCCGCTTGCCCTAGATATTTATGTGTGGCTCACGCATCGAATGAGCTATCTTTCAAAACGAACAACAATTCCTTGGATTTCGTTGTCTGGTCAATTTGGGGCGGGTTATGCTGTGACCGATCAGGGTTTACGTGATTTCAAACGGGCGTTTTTGAGAGAGTTAAAGCACGTTCTCATAATCTATCCGGCCGCTAGAGTATCCGATAGCCCGAATGGGCTTGTTTTGTATCCAAGTCCTACGCATGTGTCGGCGTCGGTTTCCGTTGCTGTGTCGTCTACACCACCGAAACAACTTTCTTTGTTGTAGTTTTACGTTGTACAAGTTTGGTGACACATCATGTCCCGATCGCTACCGGTACCCGTGTATTGTTGTCGCCAATTCTTTAACAGCATTTTTATTTATTTGGGGCATTTTCGCTATCGCGAAAACCGGACGCCCTTCTTGGCTCGCTATTCGCTCGGTCCTTCGGACTTGTAAGCTACTGCTTACAACCACCAGGCCGCCTTGCCGCGCTCAATAAGGGCAGTTCAGCCTTTTGCTACGCGACAGGCCGAACACCCCTTAGCCGCTGGGCTTATCCCTACAAGCGCAAGGCTATCGCCCTGCTGTATGTCGCTCGTACCTCCCGTTATGCCGGGTCATTACCCGGCCGCTCAGCGGTACCCGCTGATTTAGGCCGTTTCCACATCCACGCCCTCCTGCGTTGATGGTTTGCTTATTTCGCTGTGAACCTTTCGCCTGCACATACGGTAGACCAGCCGGGACACATTGCAAGGGAAGGCTACGCCCGAAATCCTCACCCGTTCGCACTCGCCATGCGAGTTTGCGCTGCGGCTTCCGGTTTCGCCCTTGCAATATGCCTATCCGTCCGGTCCTCGTGACGTGCAACTACGGCGAAAGGCACTCAGCGAAGCAATGTTATCAACACTAAAGGAGGACACCGATATGGTTCACAAACTACAAAATCAAAAGCCGGCTCAAGCATCTTGCAACGCAATGTGTGAGGCGGAGCATAGAAACTAGATAAGGGCGTCTCTATATTTGGTGACAACTATCTAACCTGGTCCTGCTGGATCTGTCGCCAAGTCGCCCAACACTTGAAAGGAGTATCCCATGCAATACCTTGATGATCTGATCGTGGCATTAGCGACGTACATTCTACGGGGTGTTCTCGCGGCCGGCACTGGGGCTGTTTATGTACAGTTTTTGGCGCTGTTGTTTTTGGCTTCCATGATTGGCACCGTGTCTTTCTCGGTGTTGCTGGTGGCGGCGTTTAATGTCTTATCTGGAGCGTAACGTATGAATCAGAAAAACAAACATATTACAGAATTGATGGAGCTGGCCTGCCAGGCTAAACCGTTGATCGAGGCGTTAGCGTCGGAAATGACGGTCATTACAACGCGCATGGCCGCCCTGGAAGCGCTGGGGTTGATTTATGCCTCTGAATACTGGCGGAAGGATAGCGACGGTCAGCCAAAGTATTTCTATTTGCTGTATCCGCTTAGGCAAGGCGAGCCAAGGCGACGCGATTATATTGGTTGTGATCCAGCTCGGATCGAGGCGGCTAGACAAGGCCTTGCCAGGGCTAAAGAGTATGACGCGCTGGCGGTTGAGCTTGGTTGTCTTGAAGGTCGGGCGCGTAGCGGATTGTTCGGTATGAAAGACGCCTTGCGGCATCTTTCTAATAAAAATTACCGGCAATACTGAATAATGCTTGTAGTAATGTAATAATAATAGTAATATTACTACTACTACAATTATTATTTGTTACCACACACACCGCAAGTCGGTCTTCCAGGGGAATTAAAATGGCCTTAAATCCAGATGTAAGAAAACGTATTTTTGACGCCGCCGACGAACTTCATGCCGAAAGCGAGACAGGAGAGTATCCAAACGTCGAAGCAGTTAGGCAGCGTAGCCGCGCCGGCATGAATAACGTCGTTGAAGCCATGCAGGAATGGCGGCAGAACCAACGCAAACAAGTACAGGCTGTACGCGAGCCGTTACCGGCTAACCTGCATGGTGTTCTACAGAGTATGGGGCAAAATCTTTGGGAAACGGCGCAACAGTTAGCTAACGAATCCTTAGATACCGCCAGGGCGGCTTTTGAGTCGGAAAAGTCCGACTTGATACAGTTGTCTGTTGAGCAATCAGAGGCCTACGAGACTCAAGCCGCCGCGCTTGAGGCGGCTCATATTCGAATAGCGGAACTGGAACAGCTTGTTAATGTTGCCGAAACAGCCGCTCAGACTACCGCGCAACAACTTGAAGACGTGCAACGCGCCCTACTCTCTTCCGAACAAAAAGTTGCCATTGTCGAACAAAAGGCAGAGGAAGTCGAAAAACGAGCGGCCGATCTTCGAGCGGAACTTAACCATGCTCACACAGAGGTTGAGCATTTCCGGATCGAGCGCGACAAGGCTCATGATCGAGCTGAAGAAGCCGAAAAACACGCCGAGAAAGCGGAAGCCCGCACCGAGCAATTGCGTGAGACATTGGCGGCCCAAACAGAGAAAGCCGATTCAACCATCGAGCAACTACGCAACTCGCTTGCTACTCAAACAACAAAATCAGATGCGATTATCGAGCAGTTACGCACGGAGTTGACGGAAACGCGCACCAAGGCAGAGGCCTCAGACCAATTACACGCTGAACAACGGAAACGTACAGCGGAGGAAGTCCATCGAAGCGCAGAACGTATGGCTAAGGCCGAAACGGAATGCGATAAAGCCCGCCTGGTCGCCGCTGAAGCTCGCGAAGAAGCCGCAACATTGCGCGGCCAGTTGGATGCCACCAAAACGCAAAATGCGGCACTTCTGGCGACATTGAAGCCTTCTGCGAAACCTACGAAATAACGCCACTAGCCATGCTATGATCCGCGCTGAATTTGTCTTGCTCAAAGACCTATTCGGCTGTGGATTACCATGTGGATAGTCAAAGTTATCCACACTGAAATTGTCTTGTTTTTACGCTGAAATTGTCTTGCGTTAAATCATTGATTTTTTAGTATTTTATGGTTTTTTTACGCTGAATTTGTCTTGCGCTCGCGCTGAATTTGTCTTGCATATCGTGAACGCAATCGCCTTTGAACCCGCGCAGTTAGTGGGTTACAGCGGTTTGCAAAACGGCCACCCTATATAAATAAACCTATACCCTTCCTGTAAGACCCTGTAATTAATCCCTGTTTTCTGTGGATAACACAGCTATGGTCATGCTCTTTATATCGCCGTTAGGCGGCAGGGTTTTAAATCAAAAAAACAAGACATATGCACATTTTTTCGCGTGGGGGCCTCCACTCTGCCCCCGAAAAAGCGAAAAACTGTGTATATGTCGTCCTCATACTCTTTCCATATCCTTAGAGCGACAACGGCTAATATCTGTTTTCATATTGTTTTATTATTTGTTATTGGTTTGTTTTAATTCTGTTATAATTAAGTTGCGGTTGTTTCTAATTTCCGCGCCTGTTTTAACTTTTAGGAGGGCCACTTATGCCAAAAGAAAAAATATTTATCATAGCGAGCAATGAGTTTTTCACAATAACGGGTGAATGATTCATGTCTCCTGCACCAGAAATAGATAACGAACTATTCGAACGTGTGTCGCGTCAGTTGCGGCGCTGGTCTGATCGTTCAATAGGCGTAGCAAAATCGATAATTATTGACGGCCTATCGCTGTCTGAAGCCGCTTCTAAACACGATATGTCACCCCAACAAGCAAATGTCATTCGCGCCCGTTTTGTTGAAAAAGCGGACAAGGTTCGCCTTGAGTCGTTTATGGAGCGCGAAAAACCGAAGCGGCCGAGCGTGGAACTTGATGCATTTAAACCTGAAATACAAATTTTGGACGAGAAGGGTTACACGGTTGAGCAGATCGTTTCCTTTCTTGCTGAAAATAATGTCATTGCTACGGCCACAACCATTCGAAATTTTTTAAAGGGTAACTGAGCATGAAAACACTTGTGTTAGCTAATCAAAAAGGCGGTGTAGGCAAATCTGCCGTAGCCGTTCAGTTGGCGTATTTTTTTAATCTCGTTTTGAAAAAACGAGTTCTGATTATTGATTTGGATCATCAGCGAAATACTTCAAAGGCTATTCGCACCGGGGCTATTGCCGCCGTGTCTCAACTGGCGGCAAGCCGCCTGTTGTCCGCTAGGATCGATGGCGGCGACGTTGAAAACGCTGAATTTGTCTTGATTCCGGCCGATAACGCCGAATTGCTCAAGATGGAAAAGCAAGCTGATAAACACAACAGTTTTGCCACCAACTTGCAAGCATTCTTGAAAACTGTTGATGAGCAATTTGACGTTTGCATTATCGATACAAACCCTAATCCGGATATTCGCCAGCTTTCCGCGCTGGTTGTGAGTAATTATGTTTTGTCACCAATCCAGTTGAATCAAGAAGCTATCGACGGTATCGGCGATCTTTTAAATCACGATAGTATCGGAATTCGGAAAATTCAGGCGACCTTGAACCCTACCCTTCAACTAATCGGTATTTTGCCAAATCTGGTTGAACCGACGCCGTTCCAGCGCGATAACTTTCGCGATCTTTCTACCCACTTCGCAAAGCTTTTAATTCCAATGGCGAACGGTTTTGCGGCAATTAAAAAATCTACCGCCGTACCTGAATCGCAAGCCGCCGGCTTGCCAATCTGGAAATTAGGCAAAACCTCTGGCCGTGACGCATGGGCGCAAATTAGGCCGGTTTTTGAGCAAATCGCAACGACTATGGGAGTTATCTAAATGGCCCTTGATCTTTCTGCATTAGAAGATAAACCGGAGGCAAAGCCTCAGAATGTTGCGCATACCGGTAAACCCTTAGAAATTCCGCTGGCGGATATTGAGGAAGACCCAAATCAACCCCGTATCGAGTTTTCCGAAGAGTCCATGAAGGAAATGACGGAGAGTGTTAAGGCGAAGGGAATTAAGACCCCTGTATCTGTCCGCCCTCACCCCGTTCATTCCGGCAAGTGGATTCTGAATTATGGTGCTCGACGGTATCGAGGTTCTATTGCGGCCGGAAGGTCTACTATTCCGGCGTTCGTGGATGCATCGCACGACGATTACGACCAGGTTATTGAAAACATACAGCGCGAAAACCTAACCCCTATGGAGCTTGCCCTTTTTCTGAAGAAACGGATAGACGGCGGGGAAAAACAAGCATCTATTGCAAGGAAGCTTTCTAAAAGCACTCAGTTTGTTGCTGTGCATCTTGCGTTAATTGATCCGCCGGCCTGTGTTGAGGAAATTTATAACGCCGGTAAATGTACATCGGCTAGAACGCTTTACGATTTGCGCACCCTGCACGACAAATACCCTGAAGAGGTCAGTAAATGGTGCGGCGACGGTGCAGAAATAACCCGGCGGTCCGTTGCTGAATTGGCTGGCGAATTAAGCGGCAAAAAGGTTCCGAAAAGCCCCGCTAGTCCGCCGACAGACGGTAATGGTGAGAATGTTGGAGGTGTTGGTGCTGATAACGAAAAAGTTCGTCATGACGAACTTTCACCAACGAACACCACTGAGACGCAAAATGGCTCAGGTATCAAGAATAGCGTAGATGCTAAACCACAAAAGACCATTGTTATCGATAACGATCTTGATGGCGACCAGGGCGGACAGGATCATGGCGAGCTTACAAGTTGGCCCAAGGGTCGGGCAATTTCCGATCCACAACGAATGAGTAAGCCCCTATTGCTTGTTGAGTACGATGGTCGTTCAGCGGCGGTGATTTTGAATAAGCGCCCTTCAACACCTGGATTATTGCATATACGCTATGAAGATGGCGGCGGGGATGCTGAAGTTGATGCGGGGCAATGCAAAATTAACCTGCTGACTGACACCGACAAATGAACAAGAGGCCATTAACGGCGCTCGGTATTTTTCTTTTGCCATTCCTTGTGTGGGGTGAAACACACACGGCTATGTTTGATACATGCGATCTTTTTTTCTCGGGCGGCGTTTCTGTTAAGGATATACCGTTAGCGAATACCGCCGACCTGCGAGAAAGAGGCTTATCTAGTCAAGAACACGCTAGCAATGGCATGTTGTTTAGCTGGGATAATTCAGAACCGCGGGCGTTTACTATGCGCGGTGTAAGTTTCCCTTTGTCGATTGGCTTTCTATCCGATGATGGCACTCTGTTTGCCATTGAGGATATGAGGGTTGATAGTGATGAGTTTTACTTATCCATGCAACCGGCAACTGATGCTATTGAATTGGCTTTAGGCCAATTCAAGAAATTAGGTCTTTCTATTGGCTCGAAACTTATTCGTAGAGAGTGTAGGGCTTTTGACTGAAAGGGAGCCACTGAAGGCGACCGCCTTTAGGCGGTTTTTGTTTGCCATGGCAAACGTTTCATTAAGGGTGAGGTTTATTTGTGGACTAATGCAGGATAGGCGGACGGGGCCGCCGTGTGCTACACTACATTTGCACTTTAACAAACCACACTCGATTAGGAGGCGCCTATGCCGCGCACGGCTGAGATTGGAGCGACACGAGATAGCTATGTATACCGTCTTCGTCTCCCGGCTCAATTGAAGGAGCAATGGGACGAACATTGCGCCAAACAAGACAAGAGTTCTTCCGTGGTGATGCGGGCGTTGATGCGCTATATCATCCAGGATGACATGCCGCCGGAGGTTCGGCGCTGGATCGCCGAGGAAACGGAGAGGGTGACGGATACCGGCCCCAAGGAACGCCTTCGCGTTAGTTTCACACCAAGCGAACATGCGGCGCTTTTGAAACTCGCCGAGGCCGAAGCATGTTCTCCACAACGCTGGGTTGTGAATTGTGTACGGGCGTCATTGACCAACAAGCCTCAGTTCACCATGGAGACGGCAAAGGCGCTTTGGGAGTCCAGCGCACAATTACGTGCAATTGGCCGTAACTTAAACCAGATAACCAAACGTCTACATGAAACTGGCGAGTTAAGCGTTCGCGTTGAAAGGATCGAACAACTTTCTGCCATAATCGACGGACACCGTGAAAAGGTCGCCGACCTTCTTAATGCCAGCCTTACAAGATGGGTAATTACCGATGAAAAAGATTGATGGTGTTATTAAGGATTGGGGAGAGCGAACGGATTACGGGCGTGTTAAGGGCCGTAAGGGTAAGAACATTGTAGGCGGTCGCTATTCTAAGCCCGCGCCAACGAAAGCGCCGGCAGGACGTGACAAGCTCGTTTCTACCGTGCGCAAGGCTCCCGAGGTTATGGTCAAAATCACGACGGGCAGAAAAGACCCTAATACAGGGAAACCACGGCCCATCATGACCGATATGCGCTCTATCAAGGACCACTTAGACTACATATCGAGAAACGGCGACGTTGAGCTAGAGGACGAGAACGGGCACATCCAGGCAGGTAAAGAAGATGTCCGCACCGTTCGCAACGCTTGGGCGGATGATGGCTCTATCCCTTACGAGAATGGCAAACGCCGCGAGGCGTTTAATATTGTTCTGTCGATGCCGCCAGGTACGGATCGTGCATCGGTGAAGAATGCCGCTAGAGAATTCGCGACTGAGCTTTTCAATAATCATCAATACGTTTTCGCCGCACACGAAGACGAAAAGCACCCACACGTTCATATTTCGGTTAAAGCAGCAGATAAGGACGGTATTCGTTTAAATCCTAGAAAGAATGACTTACAACGTTGGCGAGAGATATTCGCCGAGAAGCTGCGTGAGCAAGGTATCGAGGCCAACGCGACACCTAGGAAGGTGCGTGGCGTAGTTAAGAAAGCCGAGAAGCAA
The DNA here is from genome assembly GCA_041661845.1 of Kiritimatiellales bacterium. GTDB lineage: Bacteria > Verrucomicrobiota > Kiritimatiellia > Kiritimatiellales > Tichowtungiaceae > Tichowtungia. The sequence goes on from JBAZTQ010000005.1 coordinate 46,520, forward strand.
GCTGTTCGTCACATCGACCAGGAGCATGTAATAGGCAGGCGCAAATCATCTTCGCGCGTGTCTGCCTCACAGCTCGAAGCGGCCGAGCGGGAGGCGAACGGAGAGCGGAAGCACGTCAATCCGGCCGAAGCCAAGATTGTGGAACAGCGAAAACAAGTTCAACACGACTTCGGCACCGTTGCGCGGACGCTTGCCGCCGGCGATAAGGACGATAAGACGTTAGCTGTCGAAATTGTCCGGTTTGTCCAGCACATGCCACCAGTCCGGACCCGCCACGCCGAACAGGTCGAGGCATTGCAGCGTTCGAGCGTACAGAGCGGGCAAACAATTGACCGGACGCCAGAGAAGGGCAGGGGAGAGAATAAGGATCGGGATCGCTGACCTTCAGAGGTGGCAGGCTAAACAAGCGCTTGACATACGCCCCAATGGGGCGTATAGTAACAATCAGGCCGGGCATTCCGCCAAGGCCGATTTTCAGGAGCCATCCGATGATTCAGTTTTACCCTACCCCTCGTTCATTAGCCGAAAAGGCGTTCGCTAAATTCAAGTCTCATAATTTCTTACGCGTGTTAGAGCCGAGCGCCGGGCGCGGTGATTTACTGGCCCCATTGCTCGACAAATTTAACTACCGCTATTCGTCTCATAGCACCGATAAAATTGATTGCATTGAGCTTGATTTAGATAATCAAGCTATCTTGCGCAGCAAGGGCGTTAATGTGGTCGATACCGACTTTTTGGAGTTTAGCGGGGCAGGGATGTTCAGCCATATTTTGATGAATCCACCTTGGAAAGATGGGGCCGATCATCTTGTTAAAGCCTTTGATTTGTTAGTCGATGGCGAACTGGTTGCCATCTTGAACGCCGAAACAATCCGCAACCCACACACCGCCAAGCGAAAACTCATTTGTAACTGGATCGAAGAGCACGGATCGGTTGAATTTCTTTCAGAGGCGTTTCTTGATCCTGACACCTTGCGCAAAACCAGCGCCGATGTGGCGTTGATTTGGCTGCAAAAGAAAGTCGATATAAAGCAGAACTTCACTCACGGTTTGGAAGTTGAGCATGTCTCGGAAATTGACTACACCGAGAAAAACAGTATCGCATTGAAACAAAACACGATCAGTAATGCCGTGGCCGTATTTAACGCCGCAGTCCGGTCCCTTAAATCCGCTGAGGTTGCCCGAGAAGAAGCTGATTATTACGCTCGTTTGTTGGGTCGGCCATTGAATGAATTGCATAAAACGACGCCAGACGGCGAGGTCATTGCTATTCAAGAGCGCTTTAATAAAGGCTATGACGATTTGAAAAAACGGGCATGGACCAATGTACTGCATAGCACCGAGTTCAATAAATACCTTTCGTCTAAAGCTTACCAACGTCTTGTAACCGACTTTGAGCAGATTGCGAAGCTGTCGTTTACAGAATCAAATGTAAGAGGCTTTTTGATTGGCCTGGTCAATAGCCAGGGCGATATGAATATGCAAATGTTGCTTGATTGTTTCGATGAAATTACCAAGTATCGGCCCGATAACAGGGCGTATTACAAAGGGTGGAAATCGAACGAGAAGCATAGGGAGTTAGCGTACCGGGTCAAAATGACACGGTTTATTATTCCTGTCCGGAACAGTTACGGTTTAGGACCGAGCTGGGAAGACCTTAAAAAATTGCAAGACTTTGATAAGGCCTTTGCAATGCTCGACGGTAAAACGCAATGCAACTACGGGTTGCATGATCTATTTAACACAATGCCGGATGACTTAAAAAGAAGTCAGCGAATGACCACCGATTACTTTGATGTTCGTTGGTATCGGCAGGCTGGTACTGTGCATTTTTACCCCCGTAATCGTGCAATCATTGACCGCTTGAACCGTATGGTTGGCCGTCAACGTCAATGGCTGCCTAACGAGAAAAACGCCGCTCCAGGGGCGTTTTGGGAGCATTACGAAAAAGCCGAAACGATTACTAACGCAATGATATTGCCAACGGTACGCTGGGGCCATCCGTCAGATGAACAGATCGAAGCGGCGCACACAAAAGCCTGTGAAGATACGGGCCTTGATGTAAACACATTCTTTGCCTTAAGTAATTCAAATCCTAACCAACTGGCGGCCGCCTAAGTTGTAGCAAGCATTTATACACAGTTTTTCGCTTTTTCGGGGGCAGAGTGGAGGCCCCCACGCGGAAAAATGTGTATAAATTGATTTGCCCCTTTACATGCGCCTATGCCAGGCCTTTTTAAGGCGGTTTAATGAGAGGGGCTTGCTCCACTGTGCGACGATATTGACAGAAAGGCCGGCTTATACGGTCAAGGGGCTTTCGCGGCATAAACCGGGCGCTATCGCGCCCTATTTATTCCACGTCCCCTTGACCGCGCCGGCCTCCCTGTCAACCGA